>CAZNIV010000019.1:0-16008 GCA_964573235.1 uncultured Gammaproteobacteria bacterium | reverse complement strand
ATACTATTAAAATCAATGAGGGTGATTATGGCAAATTCTTCTCAGAAACAGAGACTAAGAGTGAGGTCAAATTAACTGAGAATAATAAAAATATCCTAAAAGATTTAATTAACAAGGTAAAAAATATTTAATTTTCTGCAATTCTACTAACTCCTCTTTTATCTTCCACCAATCCATAGTCCTGAACATATCACATAGCCCACCCACTAAGGGAAGAGCGAGGCAATTTGCCTCGTTTTTTTATTTAAAAAATATTCAATTTAAATCTATTGTTTTTTATAAAATAATATTAAATAAATATCCCATAATAACTATACTAATCACTGCTGTGCTAAATATTACCCGCAACTACCAAATATAAAAAATATTTGCCAACACTAACTTGATACTATATAATACAGTATTAGTAATAGCCCTACACTATTATGCAGAATATCGGCGAAAAATGCGGTGTTTTTGGAGTCTATGGAAAAGGTCTAGATGCTAGTCGTCTGACTTTTTTTGGTTTATACGCCCTGCAACATCGCGGACAAGAAAGCTCGGGCATTGCCTCGGCGGATGGTGAAAAAATCCATTGTTACAAAAATAAAGGCCTAGTTTCGCAAGTATTTAATGAAGAAATAATAAAAAATCTTCCCGGCTATATTGCTATCGGTCACAACCGTTACTCCACCTCCTCCGGCACCGGCGTTGAACACGCTCAACCAATTGAAGTTGCCGATCAAAGTATCGCCCTAGCTCATAACGGGAATTTACCAAGTGTCACCGCGCTAACCGATTTTTTAGCCACTAAAAACATCAGCACCGAAGGCGCCTCTGATTCCACTATTATAACTATCGCCTTGCATAGCCTAATCAAAGAAGGTTTAACTATCGAAGAAGCTGTGCAAAAACTTTTTCCCTTAATGACTGGGTCGTTTTGTATTTTAATTACTACTAAAGATAAATTAATTGCCGTTCGCGATCAATTTGGCATTCGTCCATTTTCTATTGGCAAACTTAATGGCGGTTACGTTTTCGCCTCAGAAACTTGTGCCTTCTCCCCTATCGGCGCTGTTCACTTTAGGGATGTTCTACCTGGCGAAATGGCTGTTGTTGATGAAAATGGATTACGCATTAAACAAATTGTACTAGCTAATCAAAAATTAGATATTTTCGAATTTGTTTATTTCTCCAGACCCGATAGTACTATTTTAGGTCAATCGGTTTATGAAGTAAGAAAAAGATTCGGCGAAGAATTATTTAAGGAAAACAAAATCGAAGCCGATGTAGTGATACCAGTACCGGAAACTTCCGTTCCGGTGGCCATTAGCTACGCTCAAGCCTCAGGCATTCCTTTTGAAATGGGCTTAATCAAAAGTCGTTACATTCATCGCACCTTCATCGAACCTGAGCAACATATTCGCGAACAGGGCGTAAAATTAAAATTAACCCCCCTTAAGGAAGTTATAAATAACAAGCGCGTTATCGTAGTAGACGATTCTATCGTGCGAGGCACCACTTCACGTCAAATCGTTAAAATGCTATTTGAAAGTGGCGCCAAAGAAGTGCATTTTTTGATCAGCTCCCCTCCGGTTAAGTTCCCTGATTTTTATGGCATCGATATTCCTAAGCAAAGCGACTTACTAGCTTCAAAATTTTCTATCGACGAAATAAATTCCTACCTAGGATCCACCTCTCTCCGCTTTTTATCTTTCGATGGTATGATAAAAGCCACTGGCTTGCCAAAATCATCATTTTGCACTGCCTGCTTTACCGGAGAATACCCAATTGACATTAAAGAAAAAAACGACCTCGTCTCTTACTCTAAGTAAGCTACCAAATTATTGTTTAACAAACTTTTCTCTCAAACGACTCGAAGCTGAATCAAATAAACCATCAATATCTTCTCTAGATAATTCCGAATCCTCGTTAATTTTTGATAAACGATCAGTTGTTTCCTGTTTATTTTTTTGATGCACTCTCTCTTTCCAACGAGAAACTAAACCAAAAGGGTTGAATACTTTTTTAATCTTATTAATGACCACCTCTTTTCTTAATCCTCTCTCCTGCTCCTCTGAGCGTCCAGATTTTTTTTGCTGTACTAAAATATCTGCCATTGCCATTTTCAAAGCATAATCATCAATTACCTGCTCTACTAGGGCGTTTCTTTTATTTTGGGCTTCCGCTCCAAATCTCAATTCATACTCTCGACGATATTCTTTTATATCAATACCACCACTTTCTAATTTTTCTATTAGTTGTTTCATTCTAACACTATCTTTAATATTTTTAGAATCATAGCAACCAATAACAATGGCATGAACAACGGTTTCTAAAGAATCCTGATTCAAATCATCTTCAGAAAAATATTGCCTCAGCGGTAAATGATCCGATGACGCCCCCAAGGCATTATAAACTCGACGCCACAAGCCATTTAATTCACCCCCCATCGATTGCCTCATAAACAGCTGACAAATGCTCTTTCAAATCTTTATTTCTCATCACATACTCATTGTCACCTAAGTCACTCTTTTTAGGCATAGGAATTCTCCCAACCTTGCCAGTATTAACATTTTCAATTTCGACATAATTTGGCTGTTGATTATTTTTATAATCCTTTATCAACTCATGCGCCAATTTTTGCTTAGAAAACTTGCCCAGTTTTAATTTTTTAGCATCTTCGTCAGTATAACCATTATGAGCTACCACACTTTCTCCTGCCATAAATTCACCATCGTGAGTTCTATTTTGATGAATATCGTAACGAAAAATATCATTTACCTTAGTAAAATCATAAATCCTAACCTGTCTCTTTTTGGCTATGGTATAACCTAGCGCATCAACTGGTCTTGGTGTTACCCATCTTGGCTGAAGATCATTAATACCGATTTCACTAAAATCAAACTCCTCATCCGCTTTTTTTTGTAACACATTCATAAAATCCACGCCATTGCCACGATAAACAATCATTCCATTAAAGCCCATCAAAGGCGAACTCATAGCTGCCCCACTAAAATCAATCACCTCTGGATCATTGGGCGAAATAAATTCCTGATGATATTGGGATGGCTGTTTCATTTTTTCAACAACTACCAATATTGGATCATTTATAATGCCCGATAAATCTTTATATACTTTCTTTAAAAAATCCTTTTTATCTGTTTCTCTTTTTTTATACTCAAGCTCCTGCACCTCTAAACGAACGACGCTAGCCGAATTAATATAGCTATATTGATAAACACCTAATCGCTTACCTACTAAGTTACGCAGCCGCAATCTTTCTTCTTCCGAAAGTGGCTTTTCACCACTCACCGTTTCGGCCATTTCTTTTCTTAACTTTTCCAAATTAAAAACATCATCTTTTTCTAAAGAAAATTTTTCTTTCAAATATTGAACTGGGTCAACTTCTTTTTCACCGCCATTATCATTTGCCAATTCTGGATCTTCTATCTCTAAGCGCAAAGCTTCTTTTTCTGACTTACCACTTACTATTTGATCATTTGATACAAAAGACGATTCGCCTTTTTGAGGCTTAATCAAATTAGCTACTATTTTTTCCGCCTTAACCTTTGTCATAAAATTTCTTAACCACCTTCTAAATATCGCTAATATACCATAAAAATAAGGAAATATAAACTACCATTTCCCTTTCCACCCTAAATAAGCTACAATTCAGCATATGAATACATTATTTTTTCTTAACGGCGCCTGTGGTACCGGCAAAACTACCGTCGCTAAAGCCTTAGCTAAGCTAGATGTGCCTAATCTCAATATTCATCATTTTGATAGCATTGGCGTACCTAAAGAAAAAGAAATACTTGAAAAATATGGCAACGGTGAAAATTGGCAACGACTTAAAACGGCCGAGTGGGTTAAAAAAGTCCAACCGGAGCTTTTAGAGCACAATGTCATTTTAGATATTCAAACCAGACCCCTTTTCATTGAAGAGGCTTGCCACAATCTAAATATCAAGTCGTATGAAATAATTTTATTTCATTGCACGAAGGGAACAAGAAAAAATCGCCTAGAAACCCGCCAACAACCAGATCTAGCTAACGAAAAGATGGAGGATTGGAGTCAATATCTTAAAAAAGAACATGAATCACGACGGTGTATTATTATAGATAATTCTTATCTCAGCGTTGATGAAACTACATCGATTTTGCGCGAGATTATCATCAACGAAAGAAAAAAATAATCAGCCTCTAATTCTAATCAGAACTCATTGACAATATCTCATAAAATTGGTATAATCAAGCCAAGTTTAATAATTTTAATTATATGAAAAAACTATTATCTTACGCGGCCTTAACAGCTATTATTGGTATTATTATTGCCTCAACTGTTAACGCTCAGGTAATTAATCCTAGCGATCCTAATTACCTATTAAAAAACTCTCTAGGTGGCAACTCATCCAAAAGCTCTGGCGCCAATGCTTCAGATAACGCTCGCTGGGAAGCAATCAAGCAAGTCATGATTACTAATGCCGAGAAAGCCAAGGCAGAAGAAGCTATAAAAGCTAAAAATATCAAACCAAAAGCGACTAGCACTAAGCCCGCAATCAGTAATACTGACTACGAAAATGTTTACAAGATGTTTACTGGTAACTTTAACACCGAAAATTATGTTAACAGTTTCGGCGCTAGTGGCTTTAATGCCATTAAAAATTACATCGTAAAAAATCATCAAATCGCGACCTCCTCTCTAACTACTTATACTTCATCATCAATCACCACTAAATTAACATTCTTCAAAGGAGAATTTATCGCTAACCGTGGCAATGTATTTAATCAGGGAGAAAAAAATATCATTCAAAGAATGATGGTTCATCGCTTAACCGCCTTATGTAATGATGCTTCTACTAACTCGCTTAAAACTGCTATCAATACTTATCGAAATAAAATTAGCGATGCCACCAAGATTAAAGACACGGCTGTAAAAAATTGCCAAGCTCAGTATAACAACTACAAGAAAAATACAAACTATGACAACAATACTTACGAATGGGTATTGGAAGAAAAATCACGCCTAGATAAAGAGGACTGTTTAACTAGCGCCTACACTACCTACAACACTGCCATTCGTAGCGCTTACAATACTTACTTAAGCAACCAAACAACCAACAACACTACCAATCAATACACCAAATGTATTAATAGCGATTTAATCAAAATTTGGAACTGGAAATAAAATATTTAATCAAGAAAATCGTCAGCCTAATGGGTTGGCGATTTTTTTTGTTCGTGCTATGCTTTAACAAAACAAAATCAGCTTATGATTTATAAAAGCAGTATCACTAAATCAGTTTTAACCATAGAGGAAATTAAAATTCCTCTGGTTATTCGTAAAAATCATCGCTCTAGAAATTTAAAAATTACTATTAAAAACTCTTCTGTCATAATTAGTAGCCCTAAGATTGTTCCCAATTATTTTATCGAAAAATTTATTGATAAACAAAAAGATTGGATCAAAACCCATTGGCTTAATCGAAGTGAGAGTAATAAATTAACCCATAAAGAAAAACATCATCATTTTTTACAACACAAAAAAACCGCCCTCCATATTGCCAAAGAGCGCCTAATCTACTTTAATCAATTTTATAATTTAAACTATAAAAAAATCAGCATCCGCAATCAATCTAGCCGTTGGGGTAGTTGTTCAAAGGCAGGTACCTTAAGCTTTAATTATAAGATCGCCATTTTGCCACCTGAACTAGCTGACTATATTATTGTTCATGAGTTATGCCATCTGCAAGAATTCAATCACTCCCCTGCCTTTTGGCAGTTAGTGGCAAAGCAAATACCTAATTGGCCAAATTTGCGTCATCAACTAAGAAAACAACATATCTAAAAACAATCGATTTGATCGAGTGTTTTTGCTATTCCATTACTGAATCATTTTTAACTTCTTTTTTAACTTTAATCCACCAACTCAAAATAGCACCAATAAAAACTACCACCGCGCCCCAGAAGAAAACGGTTCTAAAAGCTAAAATTTGCGCTTGCATAAAAATTAAATAACCATATTTAGCCACCGTCGCCTGATCAAAAACCTGAATAGAACTATATCTTATTAAATCCATGGCATGATTTTTAGTCGCCGTATCTAAGATGGTACTAAAAATGGCAATACCAAAGGCACCAGCAATATTACGCACCAAAGCCAAAACCGCCGAAGCGCTACCAACCTCTCTCACGGGTACTGCCGAAGAGACTAAGTTTGTGCGCTGAGCCATACCAAAACCCATACCACCCGCCATTACCATTACGGGAATAATAATAGCCAACGGCCCTGATTTAGCTTCTAAAAAAGTAAATAGATAAATACCTATCGCCGCCACTAAAGAACTGAAAAATATAACCTTATTTGGTTTTACCTTGCCCACTAAAGAACCTCCAATAGGCGCGGCAATCATCATCACAAAAGCCATCGGCATAAATAATAAACCGGTTTGGGTAGCATCATAGCCTAAAAAGTTCTGCGCAAAAAGTGGCACCAAAAACACGGCGCCAATCATGCCCATAAAAACGACGAAGTTATTAACTAAGGCGTTATTAAAAACAGGGATCTTAAAAAACTTCAAATCAATCATTGGATCAGGTGCTCGCTTTTCTTGATAAATAAATCCAGCAAATAAAGTAACTATTAAAAGATAGCAAATTAAGCTACTAACAGAAGTCCAACCCCAAGATAAACCTTTTTCTAAAACCAAAACCAATGAAGATAAAGCGCCACCCAAAAGTACCGCACCTAACCAATCAAAACGCATCTTCAAATTACTATCACGCGACTCATGGATAAATAGAATAGCCATGATAACGCCAGCAATACCGATTGGTAAATTAATAAAAAACACTGCTGGCCAACCAAAATTATCAATCAGCGGGCCACCAATCAATGGACCAAAAACCGAGGCGGCCATAAAAGAAGCTGACCAAACCCCAAGCGCCTGAGCGCGTTGTTTTCCGTCATGAAAAGTAACAGCAATAATCGCCATAGCCGTTGGATAATCAGCAGAAGAAGCAATGGCCTGAATAATTCTAAAAATAATCATGGAAGATAAATTCCAAGCAAAACCGCAAAGCACCGAACCGAGAATAAAAATAGAAAAACCAATAATATAAATTTTCTTACGACCCAAAAGATCACCAAGCTTTCCCCAAATAGGTACAAAAATAGCATTCGCAATAATATACGCCGTACCAATCCAGCCAGCCGCCGAAATGGTAATGCCAAAATCATCCATGATTTTAGGCATGGCCAAATTAACAATGGTTTGATCTAAGCGTCCTAAAAAAGTGCCTACAATTACCGTCAATAAAACAATCCACTGCCAGCGATCAATTTTCACTTTTGGAGCAATCGCCTCAGACATAATTAATTTTTATAAATCCAAATCTTAGCCGACATACCGTTTTTCAATTCCGGATAAGCCTCATAATTAAAGCGCACCTTGATGATAAAATCTTTCTTTTCACGCTTATCCGAAATACTGAAAGCCAAATCACTCTCTTTAGAAGTCGGACTAATTTCATCTACAATACCAAAATATTTTTTACCACCATAAGCATCGACAGTAAAAACCACTTTTTGTCCCAATTTTACATCCTTCAATCCCTTATCTTCAGCTAAGCGACCTTCTACGCGTAAATCACCACGATCAATCATAGTTACTACTGATTCACCCTTGGCAATCGATTTACCAAAGTTATCTTTGACCGCAATAACCTCGCCGGCTAAAGTAGTTTTAATTAATTCATTACCTACACGCGCTACCACCTGATCGACTTGCACGCTATCACCAGGTTTAACCATCACCTCTTCTAAGGTGCCACCAATTTGGGAAGCTAAGTCAATACTAGAAGCGCTAATAGCCGCTTTTTCGACAGCAATTTTATTGGCTACAAAAAAACCATAATAAACCAAACCCAAAACAGCTACCACCAACACCGAGGCAATCAAAATCTTAATTATATTTTTATTCGCTGGCTGATGATTCGGATTTTGTTTATGCGGATTAGCGCCATTAGCTACCTGATTACTGGTTAAGTTATTTACTGTTTGTTCCATATTGAATAAATTTATTTCTGAGAAAAATCTAAAACCTTTTCACCCTCAGTTAAGCCACTAATAACTTCATAAAAATTATCGCCACTAAGACTACCAACCATAATGGGTTGTAATTGACCGGCTGATTTGGCTACAAAATATTGACCTTTTTGTTCGATCACCGCCGACTTCGGCAAAGCTAACGCTTCTGTTTTTGGTGCCAAATAAATTTTCACATTAGCATTCATATCTCCTTTAATTAAGTCATTCACTTCATTAAATTGCAATTTAACGCGATACCCGTTGCGACCATTAATTATACTAGCCACCGGATCAATTAAAATAACTTTAGCGACAAATTTTTTATCCGCCCCATAAGCATCAAGCGTTACCTCGGCCGGATCCTCTAATTTTACTTTACCAATTTCATTTTCTGGTAAACCAATTTCGATTTCAAAATTATTACCACTAATAACCGATATTGCTGAGGCGCCTGCGGCGATAAATTCACCATTATTAGCTTTTCTCTCGGCAACCATACCATTAAATGGCGCCACCAAAATACTCTTATTTAATTGAATTAATAAAGATTCTTTTCCTGCCATCATCTGCGCAATGCGCGCACTCTGAGCATTAATATTATCTTGTGCCTGCTTTACTTGCTCTGCCTGAGCAGAAACTTGTTGTTCTAAGGTGCCAGCTAATTTCAAGTCTAACTCTTTAACAATTCTATCTACTACTAATTTTTGAGCGCTGATTGTTTGCTCCTGGGTATTCACGCTAGTATAAGCTAAATTAATATTAGTACGAGAAACGCTAACATTAGTTTTATTAACTGCTAACATATTCGCGTCTAAGCCAGAAGTGCCCGATAAACAATCAGTCACATTATTCAACAATCCACGCAAATCATTAAGCTTACTTTCGGTAGTCATAACCAAACTGTCTACTTCTGAATAATTAGTGCTATCTGCTTTATCTACCAAACCACGCCAAGAGCTTAATTTATTAATCCATAAATAACGACCAGACTCAGCATCAATTTTAGCTTGACCGTTAGAAGTAACAAAAACTAATTGCGGATTATTAAGCTCTTCACCAGTAAAAATGCCATCTAAATTTTTATTTAAAACCTCATCTGCCTTAGCATAGGCATCATTTATGGAATTAACCGCACTACTATAAGCATTTTTTAATGCCTGCTTGGCTGTAGCTAATTCCGCTTGCTTTACTGCTACATCCTCTGGCCTAGCCCCATTCTTTAATTCAGTTAACTTTTGTTCTTGAGCTCTTTTTAAGGCATTTAATTGGTCTAACTGTGCTTGCGCTTCAGCAATTCGCCCATCAGCCTGTTTAATTTGTGAGCCTAAATCCGCCACATCTAAAGAAATCAATTTTTCTCCCGCTGTTATTTTATCTCCAGACTGAGCACCAACAAAAATAATTTTACCACTACGCTCGAAAGCCATATCTACTCTTTCGGCCGGCTTCACTAAGCCACTAGCCGTAACCTCTGAACTTAAGCTATGCTTTTCCACCGTAACATAAGAATAATGAAAAGTATTGTCTTGTTTAATCAAAAAAATAAACCCACCAATAATCGCTATTACTAAAATTACACCTAAACCAATTACTAATTGTTTCTTATTTATTGCCATATTATTTATTGCTATATTATTTATTGCTATATTATTTATTGCTATAAAAATTATTTATTTTATTTAAAATATTCATTAAACTATTCACTTCTTCATCATTTAATTGCTGAAATATTTCCTCTGCTCGCCGACTAATTTTTTTCATTTTAAGTGCCATATACTTTTTGCCCTTAGCTGTCACCTTTAGTATCACCTTACGCCGATCATTTTTATCATTTACTCTAACAACTTCACCTTTCTTTTCTAAATTATTTATGAGCGATGTGGCCGATGGCGCTTTAATGCCAAAATAGTCACTAATCCGCGCCATGGTTACCTCTTTTTTATTGTCGATTAAGCGTAAAGTTTCTAATTGCATAAAAGAAATTGGATCAATCTTTTCTCCCGGATTGGCTCTTTCTCTAAGCATTCTTTTGGTAGAAACGAGCAAATTGACTAATTGGGCAATTTTTTGACTCATAAATTTATTTAGATACTCTAAGTATTAGATATTCTAAGTATATCAAAAAAATAGCTCTTTGTCAATCTAAAAGCGCTCCCCTGTTCGGAGAGCGCTTTTCGACGATTGTGCCTATTTTATTTTATAAGAAATATTTACTTCCATAATCAACTCTTGGCGACCTGAGCCCACCATTGGGCTACCTGATACTACGCCACCAGCACCCATACCGCCCTTGCCATAATCATAGGCAACCGCGTCACTAGAAACAATGTTTTCCCACATACCAGTTATTTCCTTCACTCTTACTCCTAAATTATCCGCAATCGGACGCGCTTTACTTTTGGCATCAGCGATAGCTTGTAATCTCACTAACTGTTTTAACTGGTTCATTTTAGAATACTCATAAGTTACGCTATTAATCTGATTGGCACCAGCAATCGAAGCTGCAACAATTACCTTACTAGCCAAATCAACATTTTCAACTGCATTACTTATTTTCACTACTACCACCTGATTAGCATTATAACCATTAGGAACAGAAATACCATCTTTATAATCATAATTAGGCAATAAAGAATAGTTTTGTAATTCAATATTATTTTTATCAATGCCTAAGTTTTCTATTGCCTTATAAATCTTTTCAATTTTAGCATTCAACTGATTAAGCGCATCTTCTACTTTAGCTACCTTATCGACCTGAACGCCTAAGGATACCCTAGCCACATCTGGCTGATAAGAAACCTTTCCCTGACCAACGACTGAAATAGTGTTGTAATTAACATTAACAATACGATCGCGAATAATAGCCACAATTACAATGGCCGTAATCGCCAAAATACCAATAACCATGGCTGATATTTTGAGCCACTTATGCTCGCCACAACAAGTTGGTTTGTCCATAAAATTAATTTTATTAATAATACCTAAATTATAACGCGATTAATATAAAAAGTCTATTTTGAAAATTAAAAAAGAGGGTATGTTTCACGCTGGTGGCGTGATTAACATACTCCTCTAGAGGTGCAGCCATTTTGACTGCGAATTGTCAGTTGACGGCCGGGGGCGCCGTCAGAACCATGTTCACCACTTTGAGCGGTGCAACTGGTGCAGGCGTCGGGGCCACGACGGTCTTGGTGACCGGTGCCGATTGCGTCACAGCTTTGGGAAGTGTGCGAATGAACACCATTGCTTCCCACTCCTCCTTGAGGGTAACCTCTTTGGAGAAGAGCCAACGGACTCCCGGAATGGATTTCAACCCGGGAACGCCGACGCGACTATTTTCTTCCTTGGTCGTGGTCAATCCGGACATCAAATAGCACTTGTCCGGCTCAACTTGGATGGTGGAGCGTTGATGGTAAGCGGCTGTGGTCAGCGCGCCTCCGGTCGGGTTCTGGAAACCTCCGACGTTGACGTCGACAACGAGAGTTGTCTGCGCCTCTGTCACAACGGCGTCCATTCCTAACCAAGTTCCAGCCGAAATACCCGGTGTCGTCGGTTTGCCGTCAACCAACATGTTCTGGTAGACGGTCGTTTCCGATCCGATCCGGTTTTCTTCACCCGGGATCACACTGATGCGACCTTTATTTTCCAACTTCACGTCCTCCTGCGAGCCCATGAAGTTGAGAAACTCCCCGATCGCGGCGGGCGACCAGTTATTGGTCCCAACCTCATGCCCCCAGGTTTTGCCCCCGTCGTATGTGAAATGACGGGTATACATGTCAGTGGGCAGGGTGCGAACAAACGCGCCCCAGTCCACGCCCAAGCGACGGGCGGCGGACTTCTTCACCCAGACAATGGTTGTCTCTACATCCACTGTCTTGAGCGGGACGTCGAACGCGCGCATGTGAGAGAGAATGCAATCGACCTGACCGACGTCATCAGTCACGGTAACCTGATTGGTTTTCAGGTCCGCAACGATGTCGCCGATCGCCGACTTCTTCTCCTCACCCTTCTTGGCGAGTTCGAGTGCCGACCGGTACACGGGTTTGTAGTACACCGTGCCCACATTCAGCACACCGACAGCATTGGGGTTGGCTGCGACGACCGCGAGAAGCTCGCGCATCCCTTTCTCCCCCTTGGGTGGAACAGAAACGGAAAACAGCACTTTCTCTTTGTCTCCGACATCCGCCAACTTGGTCACCTGGACCGCCCCGACATTCTGCCAGTTGCGGTTTTTCAAGTGAGTCAACAGACTCGCCTTGACGTTGGTATGGCGATTTTTGGGAATCGTCATTTCCTGCGTGACAATGACCGTGGTCATCGCCGCTTCATCATTCAAGTTGATGTCGTACTTGCCGGGACCGGATGCGTTGAGCGTAACCGGGCCGTTGTTTTCGGCGGCGTTGATGTTCAGAAGCAGACCGGCGACAAAAATCGCCACAACAGACACCATCATCTTCATGCTCTTCATGGTTTCTCTCCTTGGACTTTCGTCCTTTTTGTTTGTTGCTTGACCATTTTACCTAAAATCAACCGAAACCCACTCAGGCTTCGAAGAAACTTGGGAAATCAACTAACACTAACATAATATGTAAAGTGCAAAAACGCACAAATTGTTCCGGTTCGGAACTGCTCATGATAGCATATTATGGCATTTTTGTCAACAGAAAAACTGGCTATTTCTATATATTTAGCCAAATTTAGATGTTTTTATCTTATACTAATACAAAAATAGCAGGAAAATTACTTCCCCGCTACCTTCTTAAAATATTGCTTAAAAATTTCTCTCGCTTCACTTAACTGCTCTTTAGTCGGAACTTTCACATGCTCCAATGGATATACCCAACCCATTTCTTTGAACTTATGAGAACCAAAGCGATGATATGGAATTAATTCTAATCTTTCTATCTGCTTATAATTTTTAAAATGCTCACCAAATTTTATTAAGAATTCTTTCTGATCGGTATAGCCTGGCACTAAAACATAACGCAACCAAAATGGCTTACCGATTTTTTCTAAATACTCAGCAAACTTTAAAGTAGTGGCGTTACTTACGCCAGTCACTTCTCGATGCAAGCGATCATCAATGTGCTTTACATCCAAAAGCACCAAATCGGTATACTTTAATAATTTTTTAACCTCATCATTTAATAATCCACCATTAGTATCTAGGGCGGTATGAATTTTATGCATCTTCAACCAGCGGAAAAAGCGCATTAAATCTTTGGCTTGTAAAGTTGGTTCGCCACCAGAAACAGTCACTCCCCCGTTAGTACCAAAATAACGCTTCTGCTGTTTAGCCATTTGCACTAATTTGTACATGAAATACTTACGCCCACCTTTAAGGTTTTGCGTATCGGGATTCTGACAATATTTACAACGAAAGTTACATCCTTGCACAAAAACTACCATGCGGACACCTGGTCCGTCATGAGTACCAAAAGTTTCAATGGAATGCACCTTGAGCATAAAAAGCGGTTAGACCGAATTATAATTGCTCAAAGAAGGTTCTAGTTAATACTTCTTGTTGTTGCTGACGAGTTAATTTAACAAAGTTTACGGCATAACCAGAAACACGAATAGTTAATTGTGGAAATTTTTCTGGATGAGCTATGGCTTCTAGTAATGCTTCTTTATCTAAAACATTAACATTCAAATGATGCGCCTTTTTACCAAAATAACCATCAATCATCGACACCAGGTTATTAATGCGAGCACCATCATCACCACCCAAGGCCTGAGAAACAATCGAGAAAGTGTTAGAAATACCATCTTGCGCATATTCATATTCTAGTTTTGCCACAGAATTTAAAGAAGCTACCGCGCCATTAGTATCGCGACCATGCATTGGGTTGGCACCCGGAGCAAAAGGCTCACCAGCTTTACGACCATCTGGAGTGGCGCCCGTCTTTAATCCATAAACCACATTAGAAGTAATGGTTAAGACCGATAAGGTTGGTCTAGCATCACGATAGATATGGTGCTTGCTTAATTCTTTGTTAAAATCGCGTACTAACTGCACGGCAATTTTATCTACTTTATTATCATCATTGCCATATTTTGGATAATCGCCATCAATTTTAAAATCTACAGTAATGCCTTTTTCATTTCTAATCGGAGTTACCTTGGCATATTTAATCGCTGCCAAAGAATCAGTTACGACGGATAAGCCGGCAATACCAAAGGCCATCACTCTTTCTACATTAGTATCTAACAATGACATCTGCGCTCTTTCATAATAATACTTGTCATGCATGTAATGGATAATATCCATAGTTTTGACATACTCCTTGGCAATTTCGGCAGTGGCTTTTTTGAATTCCTTAACTACCTTATTATAATCCAAAATATTATCGGCAGTCATGTCGGCAATATCCGGAACAATCACATCGCCTGTATTTTCGTCTTTACCACCGTTAATTGCCATCAATAAAGTTTTAGCTAAATTGCAACGCGCCCCAAAAAATTGCATCTGCTTACCTGTTTTCAATAAAGAAACGCAACAGCTAATGCCGTAATCGTCTGTATTACAAACTTCACGCATTAAATCATCATTTTCATATTGAATAGAAGAAGTATCAATAGAAACTTTAGCGCAAAAATCTTTAAACGCCTTTGGTAATTTTTCAGACCACAAAATAGTTAGATTTGGTTCTGGTGATGGCCCTAAATTATACAAAGTATGCATGAAACGATAAGCGGTTTTAGTAATTTTATGCTTACCATTTTCCCATAAGCCACCAATTGCTTCAGTAAGCCAAGTTGGATCACCAGCAAATAATTTATTATATTCATCCGCACGCAAGTGTCTGACCAAGCGCAATTTAATCACAAACTGATCAACTAATTCTTGGGCTTCAGCTTCAGTTAATTTTCCGGACTTTAAATCTTTTTCAATATAGACATCAAAAAAAGCACTAACATTACCTAAGCTCATTGCCGCGCCATCATGCTCTTTTAGGGCTGCTAAATAAGCAAAATAAGTCCATTGAATAACCTCTCTGGCATCATTAGCTGGATGAGAAATATCAAAACCATAAGAGGTGGCCATTTCTTTGGTCATCTTCAGGGCTCTAATCTGTTCAGAAACTTCTTCACGCAAACGAATCATCTCATCATTCATTTCGCCATCCAAAGATTTTTTATCTAATTCTTTCTCGGCTACTAAACGATCAATGCCATACAAAGCAACACGACGATAATCACCAATAATACGACCGCGGGCATAAGAGTCAGGCAAACCAGTAACTACGCCAGTAGAACGCAATTGGCGCATCCTATCGGTATAAGCATCAAACACACCATCATTATGTGTTTTGCGATAATTAAGACAAAGCTTACTAATATCTTTATTCAATTCAACACCATTTTCTTGGCACGCTTTTTCTACTACTCTCACTCCACCAAAAGGTTTAACGGCGCGCTTTAAAGGTGCGTCTGTTTGCAAGCCAAAAATCACTTCTAAATCTTTATTGATATAACCCGCCTTATGGCTAGTAATCGTAGAAATAGTTTCGGTATCAATACTCAATACGCCATTATTATCTCTTTCTTGTTTTAATAATTTAGCGCATTCAATCCAAAGCTTTTTGGTTTTTTCGGTTGGACCAACTAAAAAAGAATCATCGCCATCGTAAGCGGTAATATTATGAAAAATAAAATCACGAACATTGATTTTGCTTTTCCAGGAACTTCCCTTAAAACCATCTTTGGAATTCATACGATTATATATATTATTTTTTTATAAAGCTTAAATTCTTTTAAGACCAAAAAGAAAAAACAGCCGAACATTGCCGGATATTTTTTTACGCCTATCACTAAGCATCATTGGTTGTTAAAGCATTTACTATTATACAAGACTGCTGAAAAATTGTCAATCAACTTTTATTATTCTGAAATAATACTAAGTACCTATTTGTTTGTTTTTATGTCTAAGAT
>CAZNIV010000018.1:0-18467 GCA_964573235.1 uncultured Gammaproteobacteria bacterium | reverse complement strand
TGATTGTGCTGTGGTAACTTAATTAGTAGTCAAAGTGACGGTTATTATAAATAGTAGTTATTTAGTCAGAGTTGATTTATGTATGCGACTTCCCTATTCTTGCACCGCTAAATATATCTAAAAAGTGTTATCAGTGACCTTTCTAATAAATAAAAGTTAAAAGAATAACCGAAAGACTGAGTATTTCTCAATGTTAAATTGTTTATATAAATGTTTCACATGAAACATTTATTAGTAGTTAAATTGTTTCATGTGAAACAATAGGTGGTTTTTTGCTATCTTTTAACCATAAAATCTCTTTTTGATACCTTTTGCCAAAAGGTATTACTAAAAAGCCCGGCCAAGTGGATGGTAGTTAGACAAAATAAATCTCTGTTTTGGGCTAATTTTTGAACTCGCTGTGCATGTCTTTATCTTAATGAGATGACAAACAGCTCAGACAAGCGGAAATTTTGTTCTTTAAGACAATTCGCAAAAGTCTACCCAGACTCTTATTTTGTTTCTAATTAGTCCCAGGGCCGGAAGTTAAGAGGGGAAAAAAAATCTAATCTAAACAAATTATTGATTTGCCGGCGGGCTTTGAGTACTTTTCTCAGGAAAGGGGTATAAGAAAAAATAAGATTAAAATATTTTTAAATATCTTTTAGTATTGCCAAGATTTATTATATATGTTATAAAACCTTGAAGTTTTTGCACGTTTAAACAAAAGGAGATACCTCATGAATCAGGAAGTTCAAACCAATGCCGGTTCTCAGTCGATGCCCCAGAAAGAAATAAAAGACGGGGTTTATGTTCTGAGGGGGGTTAAAAGCGGTGACGGCTTTAATGGCCCAAAGAATTGTGGCATGCGTTTTTTTGATCCGGGATCAGTTAAGGATTTTGGCAAGGTGTATAAGGGAAAGCTCGCAAAAGAGCAACCCGCCTTTCGTCCAGGGTTTTTACTGATAGCGCTGATTCGCTCTGGTGATGCGGTTACGGCAGTGGAGGTTACGTGTCCTCATCACTACGACCGTTACTATCGGCAGTCTGGCCAATATGTGAAAAGGGGATATCAAAAGCGGGGTATGCGGTTGTTTTGGGTTTTGGCAGAGGATCTGCGAAAATTTAAACCTTACCGCGGAACTCAATATCGACCAATTAGTAGGATTCAGCCGATTACCGGTCCTCCTATCGAAGCCATGAATAAGGGGAATCCGTTTTGATCTTTACTTGCCGACCATCGAGTCGGCTTTTTATTTTGGTAAAAATTAAAATAATATTTAATATATTGGCTAATTTTAGATAAATATTTATAAAAAATAAAAATCCGTAGGGGTACGGATTTTTATTAGCCAGATGGTTTTTATAGATTAATTTAGTTCTTTGTAATATGATTCGAGTCTTTTTTGGCTGTCCATTATGGGCTTTAGAGAAACTTCTTCAACTAAATTCGGAATAATGGACTGTAAGGGAGTTGAACCCTTGACCTCATCCATGCCATGGATGCGCTCTAGCCAACTGAGCTAACAGCCCTAATATATTCGGCGAATAGAAAATATTATAACCAATGGAAGTAAAATAATCAAGAATGGGTATAGTAGGGCGCTGGTGTTGACTTTTATCCAAAATAATGATAAAGTCTAGCGGTTGTTTTACTTGCTTTTTCATCCTCTTTAAAAAATATAAAAGCAAGGCTTTCTTAATTAATAGGAAGGTTAAATCTAACAAATAATATGTCTGCAAAAGTTAAAGCAGAAGCTAATGTCAAACCGCTTACAGAAATGGATAAATTGCTTGAAAATAAGCAATATACCGCCATTCCAAAGCTAGGAGACTTAGTAAAGGGTAAGATTATCATCGCTCAAAAGAATGAAGTTTACATTGATTTGGGTGGTATGATGACTGGTTTAGTTCGTGGCAAAGAGTGCTATAACGAATCAGAGGAATATCGTAATTTAAAACCAGGTGCCGATGTAGAGGCTACCGTTTTGGATTTGGAAAATGAAAATGGCGATTTAGAATTATCATTTAGATTTGCTGGTTGCCAGAAAGCCTGGGCCGCAATTAGAGATAGCGAAAATCAAGGCGCTCTTGTGTCAGCGTTGATTATTGATGCTAATAAGGGTGGTTTAATGATTAAGGTTGATGGTATGGCTGGTTTCTTGCCAGTATCCCAATTAGCTCCTGAGCATTATCCTAGAGTTCCGGGTGGTGATAAGAATCACATCTTAGAAATCTTAAAGGGTTATATTGGTCAGAAATTCCAAACTAAAATTATTGATGTTGATGAGTCTGATGAGAAATTAATCGTTTCTGAAAAGGCGGCTTGGGAAGAGACTCAAAAGGATGTCATGAACAAGTACAAGGTAGGTATGATTGTTGAAGGTACTGTTACCGCCGTGACTGACTTCGGTGTCTTTGTAGAGTTTAATGATAAATTAGAAGGCTTGGTGCATATTTCCGAAATTGCTTGGCAGAGAATTGATGATCCACATGATTTTATTAAAGTTGGTCAGAAAGTTAAAGCTGAGATTATCGCCATTGAAAGATCTAAGATTTTCTTGTCTATCAAGAAGTTATTGACCGATCCATGGGCAGATGTAGAAAAGAAATACGCGATTGGCCAGAGAGTTTCTGGTACAGTTATAAAAACTAACCCTTTTGGTTTGTTTGTAGAATTAGATAAAGAAATTCATGGTTTGGCTCATGTTTCTCAGTTGAGCGAAAAGCCAGTTAAAGAAGTAACTGATTTTGCTAAGCCTGGTGACAGATTAGAATTCTACGTTATTTCTATTGAACCAACTAAACATCGCTTGGGTTTGAGTATCTTAAAACCTCGCGAAAAGAAAGTTGAAGAAAAGAAAGATGGCGAAGCTAAAACTGAAGAAGTAAAAGCTGAAGGCGCTACTGAAGAAAAACCAAAGCGCGCTAAGAAAGCTAAAGAAGAAAAAGTTGAAGAAAAGAAAGAAGAAGTAAAATAATTTAGCTTAGATAAAAACATCCTTCGGAAACGGGGGATGTTTTGTGTTTGACTAAATAATATTGGGCGTGTAATATGGCCTCATGTTTTAATCGTACATTAAACCAAGGAGGATGGAATGAAAAAAGGTAGTCGTTCGTTAAGGGTGTTATCTACCGGCTTTGTTCAGGTTATGGAAGTGATTCCGCCGGAATCCGAGCTGAGCGCTCAGTTGCGCGAAAATCATTTCGTGTGTATTACTCGGCTGATTTACAAGCTATATCATCCCAGTAAGTCGATGCGTTTGCGTCGGCGATTGGGGATCGAGCTTGGCAAAGACGGTTATGATTTGGCGCCGAAATCTTGGCGCGGATATGGTTTTGATGATGGTATTTTTGTCAGTCGCGGTGGCGACATCTGGGTGATTGATCAGTTTCGGGTTTGTGCGGAGAATGTGAAAATATTTTCCAGGCTGACTCAAGCACTTCGCCCGAATGGTCGCATTAAAGGACACATCCCATTGCTTCGCTTAACTAAGGGCGAACTGAAGGGGTGTGATATTTTGGAATGCTTGGGTTTTGCCGGCCTGCATACCAAGTGAAGTGAAATGTTTCACGTGGCGCTACGAGAGTGGCGCTTTTTTATTTTTCGCTTTTTAGTTGTCTTGGTGGTGTTTGCGTAATCATTGGCAATTAGTTAAACTATAGAAAGAGTATGTGATTATTAAAGTGCGTTATTATTTTGCACAATAAGGAGTTATCAGAAATATTATGAAAAAGTATATTTACCCAATTTTATTTGCTCTTGTTGGAGCTATAATTTTTGGTGTTAGTGGATTTTTAAAGTTATTAGGGATCGGTGCTAATGATTGCGATATGTTAGGAAAGAGATGTGATTGCTTCTGTTGTAATTCATTAGGCTTACGCGGATATGAGGCTTGTGGCAGTTATGGTTTTTTGGTCGGGGCTAGTGTTGGTGTGATAATTGGATTGATTGTTTATGTGGTGGTAAAAAAAATGAGAAATAAAAAGTTTATTTTTAAAATAATAATTTAAAATATGATTGACCTAAAAGAGCTGTGTAAATTTTTAGTCAAAGCAAAAAAAATAACCTATGCGGCAGGAGACGCTGCAAAAAAAAATCTTGAAGCTGATAAATCTTCAACATTAATATTTGAAGATGGTGATTGGAAGTATCATGATAATTATTTCGGTGGCGAACCATATGGTGGACGAGAGGTTGTGTTTTTTCGCGAATCGCCCGTGTATATGATGGTATACTACGGTTGGGTCGTTGAAGGCGTGACAGATTTTCAAGCTGTTTATAAAACCTTGCAAGGAGCACTTAGTCTTATTCCAGAAGATAAGCCATTTCGTGGGCCGAAAAAATATAGCTTAGCGGGCGTTGAATATAGTAATGTTTTTGAAGGAGAAGTAGATAATTTTTTTGGCGAAGAAATTATTAAGTCGGTTGATGGAAATGAAATTTACAAGGCGAAATATATTGGAGGGTTAGTTGATCAAAGAAAATAAAGTTACAGCAATTATTATTGAATAAAAATCGACCCCTTTCGGAGTCGATTTTGTTTTACAAGAAATTTAATTCTTATTTCCCGTTTTAATAATATTCTGCGCGTACTTAAAAAAACTAATCACACCAGAGATGATCGCTAAAATTAAAATGACAGTAGCGATCCAATTAAAAATAGTTAGTTTAAAAATGGCATCAATTAAAATTAAACTTAAGCCCAAGCCTTGCAAAACCATTTTGGCCTTACCATAGCGATTGGCTTTATATACGGTGTGTAATGGATAGATAATTCTCGCCAATCCGCTACCAAGCAAGAGGGCCACATCAATGCTAATTAAAATAATAATTAAATAGCTATACTGATATTGGGTGATGGCAAAAAGGGCTAATGTTAAAATGAGCAGCTTATCGGCTATGCCATCTAAAATTGATCCCAGTTTACTGGTTTGATGGCGTAAGCGAGAAAGAGCTCCGTCGATCCCATCGGTTAAAAGCGCTAAAATAAAAAGATAGACAGCGCCTAAATAATTTTCATGAAACAAAAAATAGGCCAACAAGGGGATTAGGGCTAAGCGGATAATAGTAAAGTTATTTGGTGAGATGCTTTGGGGTAAAAAGCGGATTAAAATCTTATTCCATAAGGCATCGGATCGCACCTGCCATTTATTTGACATAAGGCAAAAAAATCATTATTATGTAGCTAGACTTTCTGATGAAAGTTGTTATTTATTTAAGTAAATTATGAAAAAACTCGCAAGTAAGAAAAACATCTGGATTAGCGTGGGAATATTCGTTTTATTGGCAATTTTGTTAGCTACGGTTAATTTGCCTAATAAAAAGGTGCAACCAACTAATGTCGGATCATTGGTTAGTGAAATTGAACAAGGGCAGGTTAAATCCATCTTAGTTAAAGGTGATCAATTAAATATTACCTTAAATAATGGTGATTTACAAACCTTAGAAAAAGAACCAATTGAAAGCTTGAGTTCTTTGCTTAAGAATTATAATGTCGATTCGGCTAAAATGCGCGCGATTGATGTAAAAAATCAGAATGACAATAGTTATGGTGCTTGGTTAACGGTTTTATCACTTATCTTGCCTCTAGTTTTAATCTTGGGCTTTGTGTGGTTTATGATGCGTCAAGCGCAAGGAGCAAATAGTAAGGCAATGAGCTTTGGTCAGAGTAAGGCGCGTGAATACAATATGACTAAAAAAACCAAAGTTACCTTTAAGGATGTGGCTGGCGTTAAAGAAGCTAAGCAAGAATTGGTAGAGGTAGTAGATTTTTTGAAAAATCCAGAAAAATTTTTGAAGTTAGGAGCTAAAATTCCTAGAGGCGTTTTATTGGTGGGTAGCCCAGGTACTGGTAAAACCTTATTGGCTAAGGCGGTAGCTGGTGAGGCTGATGTGCCATTTTTTAGTATTTCTGGTTCAGAGTTTGTAGAAATGTTTGTGGGCGTTGGCGCTTCTCGTGTTCGTGATTTATTTGCTAAAGCTAAAAAAATTTCCCCTTGCATTATCTTTATAGATGAACTTGATGCCGTTGGCCGTCAGCGTGGTTCTGGCTTAGGCGGTTCTCATGATGAGCGCGAACAAACCTTAAATCAGATCTTGGTAGAGATGGACGGTTTTGATGCTCGTACTAATGTAATTGTGATGGCGGCCACTAATCGCCCTGATGTATTGGATAGTGCCTTATTACGACCGGGTCGTTTTGATCGTCGAGTGATGTTGGATTTACCAGATATTAATGATCGTGAAGAAATTTTGAAAGTTCATGGTGCTAATAAGCCATTGGCTAAGGATGTAAACTTGCGTGATATTGCTGAGCATACTCCTGGTTTTTCTGGTGCTGATTTAGCTAATTTATTAAACGAAGCGGCTATTTGGGCGGCACTTAAAGATCGGACTGAGGTTTTGTTGTCTGATATCTTATCCTCTATTGATAAAGTACTGCTTGGGCCTGAACGCAAAAGTCATATTTTATCTCCTAAAGAAAAGAAGATCACTGCTTATCATGAAGCTGGTCACGCTTTAGTAGCCCATGAGTTACCGGGAATGGATAAGGTAAGAAAAGTTTCCATTATTTCTCGTGGTACAGCCGCTGGTTTCACCCTTAAGTTGCCAAGTGAAGATAAACAGTTGCATACCAAATCTGATTTTGTAAATGAATTGGCCGTTTTGTTGGGTGGTCGTATAGTAGAGGCTGAAATTTTTGGCGATGTTACTACTGGCGCGAAAAGTGATTTGCGTCGTGCTACTCAGATTGCTCGTCGTTTGATTACTGATTATGGCATGAGTGATAAATTAGGCTTGCGTACTTATGGCGAAAAAGAAGAAATGATTTTCTTAGGCCGTGAGATTCATGAACAGCGAGATTATTCTGAAAAGAAGGCAGAGGAAATTGATCAAGAAATTGAATTGTTTATTAAGAACGCGGCCGAGGTGGCAAAAAAGATTATTACTGATAAGCGCCAATACTTGGATAAGATTGTAGAGGAATTAATGGCCAAAGAAAATTTAGACACAACGGAATTTGAGGCTATTTTTAAATAGGTAGCTGATAAGTTAAAAAAATCCCCAAAGATCTTTGGGGATTTTTTATTTTTGTGGTATAATATGATTATAATAATTAACTTTGTCATACTATGTCCCAAGTCTCACTTTATCGTCCAGTATTGACCAAAACCCTAAAGCTTTTGTGGCAAAATAAAAGTCTGTGGTTTTTTGGCTTTTTTGCCGCTTTGCTTGGCGCTGGCGAATTAGAAATTTTGTTTTCCGTTAACAAAGACTGGTCTTCAAGTCTTGGTATTATTTCGGGGTTTATTCAGTTAATTTTAAGCACTATTTCTGATTTTGTTACGGCTTTAATACAGCAGTCTAACGGTCATGTTTGGGCTAGTGTTTGGGGCACTCTCGTGTCTAGTCCGATTACTTTTATTATTTTCTTAGCTTCTTTATTACTGGGTTTGGCGGTAATGGTTTTCTTTGTTTGGTTGGCAGTGGTGTCACAGATCGCTTTAATTAAAAATACTTATTTAATTGCAAAGAATAAAAAGATTACTATCAATGAAGGGATAGATTTTGCGGTTAAAAAGTTTTGGCCAGTTTTGGTTATTAATATTAGTATTAAGGCGTTTATTGTTGCGTTGATGTTTATATTGAGCCAACAGATTGCCTTACAAAGCCTTTCACCGTTTGTGGCAGTAACTCTTTACTTGATTAGTTTCTTGGTTTTCATTCTTGCTATCATGACAGTTTCTTACATTGTTAAATATCAATTGTTCTTTATGATTATTAAAGAGCAGGGCTATTCTGATGCTTTGCATTCCGCCTTAATGACCTTCCGCGATAATTGGTTAGTAATTTTGGAACTGGGCGTAGCAACTTATGGCATTGTATTTGTGGTATTTTTTATTAGTCAGTATGTTTTGAATTTTTTCTGGGGTCAAATTCCTTTTGATCTTCTTGTTTATTACAAGGCAACGGCTGGCACTTGGATTATTCTTTCTTTGGTCTCTTCTTTGATTGGCTTGCTTTTTGCCATTTTAATCACAGCAGCTACTTCAGCGTTTCAGTGGGTTTGTTGGGTGCTGGTGTTTAACCAAATGGTAGATGGTCAAGCAATAAGCAAATTAAATCGTATTTCTGATAAAATTGCCGATAAAGTTAGTAATTATCTTAGCAGAAAATAGGTTAAATATAGCTAAGGCGGCCTAAGTGGCCGCTTTTGTTTTTAAAATAGAATATTTTTTGGTATAATGACGAGATGATAACAAATAGTAAGTAATAGTAAATTATATGGGAATAGGACCTTCTTTAGAAGATTTATTGCCGAGTAAAAAAGTTTCGACCAATGATGACACTTCGGCCGAAAAATTACAGAGCAAAATGAAGGCATTGGGTATTAAAGAAAAAGAAACAGAGGCGGAATTGCGCGCCCAGTCTTTGGGATTGCCCTATATTGATTTGGCTGGTTTTCCGATTGGGCCAGATTCTTTAATGATCATTGATCGCAAAGTGGCCACGGCGCAAGGTTTAGTTTGTTTTTTTAATAATGGTAGAGAAATTCGCTTAGCTACGCCACATGAAACTCAGGAAATTAGATTAATGGCCAAAGACTTGGCAGAAAAAAAATTTGCTAATGTGATAGTTTATTTAGTGTCGCAACATTCTTTTGATTTGGCGATGAAGCTTTATGATAACTTGCCAGAAGAAGTAAAAATAGTTTCCGGAGTGGATATCACTGAAGATGATTTAAAAAAATTTGAAAATGCGTTAAAAGATTTTCGTGATTTTAATATGATGGTGCGTCGTATTTCGCTAACCGATTTAGTGGCCTTTATTATTTCAACCGCCGTACAATCCAGAGCTTCTGATATTCATATTGAGGCAGAAGAAAATGATGTAAAGGTGCGCTATCGTATTGATGGGGTGCTTAATGACATTGCTACTTTAGATAAAGAAATGTGGCCCCGTTTGATTTCTCGCTTAAAGCAAGTGGCTAGAGTAAAAATTAATGTTAATGATCGCCCGCAAGATGGTCGTTTTTCTATCCGCATGAAAGATGTTCGTATTGATGTTCGTGTTTCTACCTTGCCAACGGCTTTTGGTGAGAGTGTCGTTATTCGCTTGTTAATGCCATCGTCAGCAAATTTATCCTTCACTGACTTGGGTTTAAGTGATGAAACATATAAAGTCTTAGAAAGAGAAGTACAGCGACCTAACGGTATGATTGTTACTACTGGCCCTACTGGTTCTGGTAAAACAACAACCTTGTATTCTATTTTAAAAAAGTTAAACAATGCGGATACTAAAATTATTACTATTGAAGATCCGATCGAATATGAGTTGCAAGGTATTAATCAAAGCGCAGTAACCGAAAAGTATACCTTTGCTCAGGGCTTGCGTTCGATTGTGCGTCAAGATCCTGATGTGATTATGGTTGGTGAAATTCGTGACTTGGATACGGCTGAGATTGCCATCCAAGCGGCATTAACGGGTCACTTGGTGTTATCTACTATTCATACTAATGATGCCTTTGGTACTATTCCGCGTTTCTTATCTATGGGTGCAAAGCCTTATTTGTTAGCCCCAGCGCTTAACTGTTGTATTGGTCAGCGCTTGGTTAGAAAAAACTGCCCTTATTGTGTGCAAAAAAATGAGTTGGATGTCGAAACGAAGCAACGAGTAATCGATATTTTAAATGACTTGCCAGAAGTGGCTAAGTCTAGGGTGGATATGAAGAATTTACAATTTTCTAAATCTACCGGCTGTGAAAAGTGCCAAGGCTTAGGTTATAAGGGTCGTATTGGTATTTATGAAATTATGACCATTACCCCAAACATTTCTCAGGCTATTGCTAAGGGTGATTTATCCGAAGAAGATGTGAGAAAGATGGCTAAAGATAATGGCGTGGTCACGATGGTGCAAGACGGTATTATGAAGGCAATAAAAGGGATTACCTCGATTGATGAAATATTCCGCGTGGTAGAATAAAGATAAAATTTAAAAAACGGCGCCTTAATGGGCGTCGTTTTTATTGGCTAAGTAATTTATTTATTTGGTGTGATAATTTTTAATAGTGATTTCTCTTTCATTTTCACCGGTAACTTTAAAATTAATTTTAATTGCGGTTTTTGGTAGAATATCTTCAACGCGTTCAGACCATTCAATAACCGTTAGGCATTGTAAGTCGGTAAAATAATCTTTGATACCAATAGCTTCTAGATCATGGCCGGAGCGCATGCGATAAGCATCAACGTGAACTAGGGTAGTAAAGCAGTCGTGTTTAACAGGATAAACTTTCATTAAAACAAAAGTCGGACTAGTGATAGTATTTTTAATATTCAATTCTTTAGCAATACCCTTGGTAAAAGCGGTTTTGCCACTACCCAAATCGCCATAGAGAGCTAATATTTCTCCGCCAGATAATTTATCGGCAAAGTTTTTGGCGAATTTAAATGTTTCTTGTTCGGAGTGAGAAATGAATTTCATATTATTTTACTTCCCAATTAGGATCGGCTTTTATTTTTTTCCAATTATCTAGCTTTATTTTTTTATTGTCAGCTAAAAAAGCGGCGGCAATACCAATCATGGCGGCGTTATCGGTACAAAGTTTAAATTCAGGAACTAAAAATTTAAAGTCATTATTTTTAGAAGATAATTCTAGAGTGGAGCGTAATTTTTTATTAGCGGCTACGCCTCCGGCCATGAGTATGGTTTTAGCTTTATATTTTTTGGCGGCTTTAATTGTTTTAGTAACTAAAGTATCTACCACTGCTTGCTCAAATGAAGCGCATAAATCGTTAATAGTTTGTTCTTGGGTCAAATCTACTTTTTGGGATTTATAAAGCACAGCGGTTTTTAAACCAGAGAAAGAAAAATTAAAATCCTTAGAATCTAACATGGGGCGAGGAAAAGCAAAGGCAGACGGATTGCCTAGGGTAGCGCGCTGAGAAACGATTGGTCCTCCGGGATAACTTAACTTGAGTAGTTTGGCCACTTTATCAAAGGCTTCGCCGGCAGCGTCATCAATAGTTTGGCCGATTTTTTTGAAGTGATTGTGATCTTTAATAACAATGATTTCAGTATGACCACCAGAAACAACTAAGCTAACGGCCGGAAAGGCAATTTCACCGGAAGCAAAATTAGCTGCTAAATGAGCAAAAATATGGTTAACGGGTAAAAGTGGCTTTTGCCAAGCCAAAGATAAGGCTTTGGCGGCTTCAACGCCAACGATTAAAGAGGTAATTAATCCAGGGCCAGCAGTAACGGCCATTAAGTCGATTTTCTCTGGTTTAATATTAGCTAATCTTAAGCTATCATCAATAACCCAATTGATGTTTTTTACATGTTCGCGAGCGGCAATTTCGGGAACCACTCCGCCATATTCGCGATGGATGTCAATTTGAGAAGAAACAATATTGGATAATATTTCTACTTTGCCGTTTTCTGACTTGATAACGGCGGCGGAAGTTTCATCGCAAGAGGTTTCTATAGCAAAAATTAGCATAAAAATATTAAATATGATTAGCTTTAATTTAACAGAAAAAGGGCTTTTGAGCAAGTATTAAAAATACTCAATGGCGATGTTTAGTTAGGGCGCTATGGTAATGGTGGCCCTTTGAATACCATCGCATAAAACATAAGTAGTTCCGACGACGGAGGCAGTGACTATGGCGTAGCCATAAGGCTTAATGGAATATTTAGTGGCACCGAAAGCAAAATTATGAGCAATTTCGTCGCGGTTATCAATCATGAATTGAGAACCTTTTTTGATAATAAATGATCCAGGAGTAACTTGGCAATTGGCAGAAAATTGTAAGCGCCAACCGTTGTATTTTTTAATTAATTCGGCGTAAGTTGGCGCAGGTATCGTTGGAATAATTGGTTTTTTAATTGAGGTCTTGGTATTGGTGATAGTGGACTTAGTAGAGGTAGTCGTAGTGGATAGAGTAGTAGTGGCCAGAGTAGTGGTAGCTAATTTTTTATCGCTTTGATTAAAATTAAAATGAAAGTTTTCAAGGAGCGAAGAGGAATATAGGCCGATACCAATTAAAGCGATAGAAAGAATGATTAGTCCAACTTGAAGTAGTTTGCTCATAAAATGGTTTAATTTAGATAGCTTTATGGTAACAGAAAATAGGGATAAAAACAAAATAGGATCTGCACCATGTTTTGTTTTAGTAGTCTTAATAGGGATATCTCGCGTCATTCTCATGACGCTCGTCCTTGGTTGGCGCCAATCATTCGCCGGATGATTGGCGAACACTCACTGCGCTCTCGCGCTAGTTCGTTACCAACCAGTTCAATTCCCCCTCCTAAAAATTAGTAATAATAAAAGACTGACTTTGTGTCAGCCTTTTATTATCAGTAGTCCCAAGGGGAATTGAACCCCTGTCAGCGGCTTGAAAAGCCGCTGTCCTAACCACTAGACGATGGGACCAGATAAATTTTCGTTAAAAAAATTGGTACTAAACCAATGCGCATATTATAAAGGATTTTAAAATAAAAGTCAATGCCAAAATATTGGATATTGGTATGATATTGGGGTTATTTTCTTTATTCACTGATATTTGGTAAGATATAAAAACCGCTAGTTATATTATTTATTATGAAAATCACGATTCTTTGCGAAAATCAAACTGGCTATAAGGGATCAAAAGTTTGCTTGTCCGAATGGGGCCTCTCTCTTTTTATTGAGATAAATGGCTTGAATTTGCTTTTTGATACTGGGCATACTGATGTTTATAAGCGTAACGCTGAAAGGCTTGGTATAATTCTTGATAAAGTGGATTTTGTTATTTTGTCGCATCATCATTGGGATCATGCCGATGGGCTTCAGGCGCATAATTTTAAGTCTAAGAAAAAACTGATTATTCATCCAGAAATATTAACTAAACTATTGGCAAAAGAATCGGAAAAAATAAAAAATGATTTTAAGATTGTTGCTTCGGTTAATCCTTTAGAGTTTTTTCATAATGCATACTATCTAGGTGAAATACCGCGTCAAAATACTTTTGAAAACGGTGCAGTTGAAAATGATCTCATGCGAGATGATTCAGCGATTGTTATTAAGACTAAAAATGGCGCCGTGGTTATTACGGGATGTTCGCATTCTGGTATATGTAATATTTGCGAATATGCTAAAAAGGTTACTGGGAAAAAAATTTATGCGGTAATTGGTGGTTTTCATTTATTTGAGGATAATCAAGAAGCTATAGCTGAAACAATTGAATATTTTAAAACTGAAAAGCCAAAGTTTCTTTATCCGATGCATTGTGTTGATTTTCCAACGCTGGCTAAGTTTCATGAGGTTTTTGGCATTAAAAAGATGTCAACTGGCGATGTGATAGAATTAGAAGATTAATGATTAAATATGATCCAATCAAAAAATTCCCTCGCTCAACATCCCTTTGCTATTTGGAAAAGTCCAGAAGTCACCGACTTGCTGGTAGATTTTTTTGGCGCTAATTTTATTAAGGCGGAATTAAGCAAAGATCTGGCTAAATCATTGATTATAAAGGTTTGGGAGAATAAGGGCACTATTGATGCTGAAGTGTTGAGAAAAGAAGGAGATGTTATCTTGAATGAAGTGTCTAAGGTAGCTAAAAAGCCGTCAGAAGAAAAAGAGACTTTGGATATGGTTGATTTTAATGGAGTTAAAACATTTTTGGATATTGGCGCTAATAAGTTGGCGACGATAAATTACTACATGAGAAAACAACCAGAAGTGGCTAGATTTATTGGTGTAGACATTGTTCCTAAACGTGGCCAATTTTCCAATCTAAAGAAGGGTTTTTATTATCAGGTTGATCCGGAGGCAAAATCATTTCCTATTAATAATGAATCTATTGATTTAGTTAATATTCAATTTGTGTTTCATCACTTTCCAGATTTAGAGTCAATTAAAAGAAGTTTGGCTATTTATAAAAATATTGTAAAACCCAATGGTCGATTAGTTTTGTGGGAAGAATCATTTACGGATAATTTTGATTTATCATTGGTAAAAAGTAATAATGAAAATCTTGGCATAAAAACTGATCAGGAATTAACGGAGAGATTTTATCAGCTGAGCGAAGAAAAAAGATGGGAATTTATTATTGCCAATGACTGGCTAATAAATGTGAATAATGCGCACATGCCCTGGACTGGTCAATATTATGCTTGGCGGGAATGGGTAGAATTGCTTCGGGAATTCGGTTTTGCCTTAGAAAGGGAGTATAACTTAGGCTTGAGAATAAATGGGCGCTTAAAGCAAGGCGTGCATATGATGGGCGTGTTTAGAAAAGAGTAATTTATTAACAAATTTTATAATTTATGGAATCGATTGTTGATAAAGCCAAGGCCAAAATGCTTAAAATGATAAATGATCATGGTTCTGATCCATATCGTTTATTGGTGCACGTTCCAGAAATGGAGAAATGGGCTAAGGCGATGTTAAGCAAATATCCCGAAGCTGATGCGGATGTTATTTTGTTATCGGTTTGGCTTCACGATATTGGTCATTATCCAATTCCGGCGGAAATTGATCACGCTATTCGTAGTGAGAAAATTGCTAAGGAGTTTTTAAGTCAGGAAAATTATGATGCGGATAAATTAGAAAAGGTTTTGCATTGCGTTCGCGCCCATCGTTGTAGTGATGTTTTGCCAGAATCGCTGGAGGCAAAAATCGTGGCTTTTATAGATTCGGCTAGTCATATGACTGATGTGGTTTATTTTAAAATGGCTAAAGATAGTAAGGAGGGGCGAGGAAACTTTTCGGTTTTTGGTAAAATGGAAAGGGATATGCGCGATTTAGCAGCTTTTCCAGAAATCCAAGCCAAGATTACCGGACTTTTTAACGCTTGGAAAAATTTGATCGAGGAGTATAAAAAATTTGATTTAGAATAAATTTAATTTCATAAGCTTTTATTATGGCAGATTATAAATCAACAACTGAAAGTGGCGAATGTATTTTTTGTAAAATTATCGCTGGCGAAATTAAAACCCCAGGCATTTTTTGGGAAGATGAAAATTTTATGGCCTTTTTGTCGACTTGGCCTAGCGTTGAAGGATTTACTGTTTTAGTCACCAAACAACATTACGATAGCGATGTTTTAGCTTTGCCTGATGAAGTATTACAGAAATTTATTTTGGCCGCTAAAAAAGTTTCTAATATTTTATTAAAACATTTTGCCGATGTGGGTCGCGTGGGTTTAATTGTGGAAGGCACCGGTGTTAATCATGCGCATATTAAATTAGTGCCCATGCATGGTACCGCTCATATGAAACAAGGGATTTGGAAACAGTATTTGAGTGGTAAGTCGGATTATTTTGAAAAGTATGAAGGCTATTTGGTTTCTCATGACGGACCAAAAGCTGATTCGGAAAAGTTGAAAGAATTAGCAAATAAATTAAGAGAGATAAAATAAAAAGCGGCCCTACCGTGAAGTAGGTACCGCGGGGCCTGGTCGTTTCTGAGTGGTCGCTTAGTTGTGGCCACTTTTGCAGAACTGGCAGAAGCTGTTCATGAATCGGCAGATGGTCGCTAGGGCGATGCCATCCACCGTCATGTTGATTGCCTCGTTGTAAGGCAAGAACAATAATTTTTGCCGGAGCTTCTCACTCACCTTGAGGGATGAGCTTTTGGTGATACAGTAACACTCGCCGATCGGGTTGCGCTCAATGTCGTTTTCGTTAACGAACAGAGCGTAGGCGGCGATGCCCTCTTTTTCGTTGGCCAGCACCGAGAATGACCGATTGCTGGCGAACTTTTTGCCAGGGATGGGCATGGCATGATTCGACTTGATGCCGGTTTCTTCCGCGGCCTCACGCTTTTGGGTTTGGCTGTGATTTTCACCAGGGTCAACAAATCCGCCGACGATGCACAGTACTGGTTTTGGGCCGAGGTTGGGACGGTTTTCCAGTAAGAGCCCCAATAGTAGTTGTCCGTCTTCGCCATAGCTGTAGAACAGCGTAACGGCACCGCCACCATCGTTCTCGTGAAAGGAGAGCGTGTCATAGCCCATGGGGTGCTTGCCATATGTCAGGATGCCGAACTTTGACTCGATTTCCAATTGCCCGGGGAGGAGTTCCACTGAACGGCCAGCACAGTCGGTAGCGGTCGCTTTCCATGCCCGCTTAGCGCTCTCAGGAATCTGTTTCATTTGGAATTGCTTGCTCATTTCTATTACTCCTTGTTTTGTTGATGTACGATGCCATTTATTGATAATGGACTGATTAATATACTATATAATTAACAAAATGTCAATCTCCGAGAGCAAGACTATTGACACCTCTAATTTTTTATGCTATACTTGAAACCTTACTAATTGTTGATGGCTTTTAGCCACAACGACTCGAAGCCTATTTTGCGTCATTTTTATTGGCCCATAAGGAACTCGGGTCAAATAAAATTTATGATACAAAAAACAGCAGAAACCGTTCGCTTCGGCGACCTCGGTTTATCTCCGATTTTATTGGAGATCTTAGAACAACAGAACTTAACTCAACCAACACCGATTCAACATCAGTGTATTCCTGCCGCTTTAGAGGGTAAGGATATTGTTGGTATTGCGCAAACAGGCACGGGTAAAACCTTAGCTTTTGGTTTGCCAATGATTCAGAACTTGGCGCAGATTGATGGCCAAGGTTTAATTTTATTGCCTACTCGCGAATTAGCGTTGCAGGTTGATGAAGTTTTACAAAAAATTGGTCGCGATATTGGTTTGCGTACCACCGTTTTGATTGGTGGCGCTTCCGCTTATCAACAACTACAAAGCTTACGCCGTGGGCCACATATTATTGTTTCTACTCCTGGTCGTTTAATTGATCACTTGGAACAAAAAAATCTTTCTTTGGCAAAAGTAAAAATTGTCGTTTTGGATGAAGCAGACAGAATGCTAGACATTGGTTTCGCTCCTCAAATTAGACAAGTTTTATCTTCCGCGCCAAAAGAACGTCAAACTATGTTGTTCTCAGCTACTATGCCTGCGGAAATTGCTGGTATCGCTTCTCATCATATGAAAATGCCGTTGCGTATTGAAGTAGCTCCAGCTGGTACTTCGGCTGCTAATGTAGAACAAGAAATTCATATTGTGACTAAAGAAGGAAAATTAGCTTTGTTAGATAAAATGTTAAAAGAAACTACTGGCGTGACTTTGGTTTTTTCTCGCACTAAATTTGGGGCGATGAAAATCTCTGATAACTTACGCGCCCTTGGCCACAAAGCCACTGACATGCATTCGAGCTTATCTTTAGCTCGTCGTCGTGCCGCGTTGGATGGTTTTAAGATGGGTCGTTATCGAATTTTGGTCGCTACCGATATCGCTTCTCGTGGTATTGATGTTAAAAATATTGCCTTGGTAGTTAATTATGATTTGCCGGATAATTGTGAAGATTATGTTCATCGCATTGGCCGCACAGGTCGTGCTGGCTCTTCAGGTAAGGCGGTATCTTTTGCTACTCATGCCGAACGATCAGATATTAAACAAATTGAACGTTTAATTAAGAAAACCATCCCAATCATCACCTCTTCCGGTCAGCCCTTGGTGGCTCCAAAAAGTAACGTGGAATTTACTCGTGATACTCGCGATACTCGTGAAGCTAGACCAAAAAGATTCAATTCCTTTGGCGCAAGTCGAGGAGGAGATAGAAGAACAAGTGGTGGTGGAAATAGAGGCGGATTTGCTCCGCGTCGTGAAGAAAAATCCCATAGCTACCGTGATTTTAAGCGCCGAGATAATACTCCAGTCAAATAATAAAAAAGCCACCCCTTTTGGGTGGCTTTTTAGTATCGTTTTTTAATTTAATTTTTATAATTAGTTTTACTATAAAATAAACTAATAAGCCTTAGCGCTGACGCAAGTGTCGCCAAACATAAAGAATAATGGCGATTATTATTAGACTATAAATAGCAACATCAAAATTATGAAATTGCTCTTTGATTTCTAGCCAGTGCTCACCTAATTTAAAACCAAACCAGGTAAATAAAAAGCACCAAGGCCAGGCGCCAATCAGGGTAAATATGCTAAATTTGGCAAGATTCATTTTAGCAATACCAGCTGGAAATGAAATATAAGTGCGAATAGCCGGGAGTAGGCGTCCAATAAAAACGGTCCAACTACCATTTTTTGCAAACCACTTATCTGACCAATCTAAATCTTTTTTAGAAATTAAAAGATAGCGACCATATTTTTCGATCAAGGGGCGCCCTCCCTTAAAGCCAATCCAGTAAGCAATTAAAGATCCGGCCAGGTTGGCTAGGGCACCAACGGTGGTAATGATATAGATATTAAACTTGCCTAAATAAACCAAATAGCCAGCAAAAGCCATGATAATTTCTGATGGCGCCGGAACACCGCAACTTTCTAGAAGCATTAATAAAAAAACACCAAAATGACCGGTGGCACTAATGACATTGATAATTATTTGCGCTAAAAAGCTAATAATCGTGTTGAGCATGGTTTAATTATAGCGGTATTTTAAAATAATGGCAATTACATTTGCATAAAAG
>CAZNIV010000017.1:0-19270 GCA_964573235.1 uncultured Gammaproteobacteria bacterium | reverse complement strand
GTAATACTAAGAATTATAATAATGAAATTGGTTTACCCTTAACTATTTTGGGCTTGCCATCTGGTAATAGTTCTCTTTTAGCTTGGATAAAGGTTTTGTTCGGTGCCATTAAATTAGTTTTAGTGGCGGATAAAAATTTTCCAGAATTTTTAATATTAGAGATGGGTGTGGATCATGTTGGAGATATGAAATATTTAACAAGTATCGCCCCATGTAATATTGGTGTGGTAACTAAGATTGCCCCAGTGCATTTGGAATATTTTAAATCTTTAGAAAAAATTGCTAAAGAAAAATCAGTAATTGTTTCTCATTTGGATAGTAATGGTTGGGCGATCTTAAATTATGATAATGAGTTGACTAGGGAAATGAAAGAAGTGGTAAAGGGTAGAACAATTACTTTTGGCTTGCAGGATGGTGCTGATTTAAGAGCAATGGAAGTTAATGTTTCTCAGGATTGTCCGGAAAATGCCACTCCATTAAGTGCCATTACGGGCTTGAGTTTTAAAATGGCTTATGGCGGAGCAATTGTGCCAGTATTGTTACCTAATATTTTAGGGGAGCATTTGATTTACGCAGCTTTAGCTGGTGCAGCTGTTGGTTTAAGTCGCGGGATGAACTTGCTAGAGGTGGCACAAAATTTGCGGATGTTTAAGGCGCCTAAGGGGCGTATGAGTTTAATATCGGGTATTAATGGCTCAACAATTATTGATGATACTTATAATTCTAGTCCGGATTCGGCGGTGGCAGCCGTACAGGTTTTGGGGAAAATTAAAGTAGTACATAACAAAAAGATCGCCATTTTTGGTGATATGTTAGAGTTGGGCTCTTATACGGTTGAAGGTCATGAGCGGGTTGGTCAGGCAGTGGTGGATAACGGGGTTGACCTCTTGATTGTTTGCGGAGAAAGAGCTAAAATCATCGCCGATGAAGCGTTGGCGCAGGGAATGGCTAAAGAAAATATTTTTAGCTTTATAGATATAGATCAGGCTGGTCGTTTGGCGCTCGATAGAATTGAACCCAATGATTATGTTTTAGTTAAGGGTTCTCAGGGGGCGAGAATGGAAAAAGTAGTAAAAGTACTGATGCTTAAGCCAGAAAGGGCTTCGGAGTTATTGGTTAGACAGGAAGATGCTTGGCAGTAAATAATTAAGTTCATTAATATCAACAGTGCAAAAAAAACATAAGGAGGCATTATGCCTTACCCAATGGCTCCCCTTAAAGAGAGGAAATTGGCTTCTGGTGAAAAGTCAGTCGTGCGTCCTGGCGACAATAAGATTGACGCTATTTGGAAAAGGCACAAAGGGCAAGGGGAATCAGTGAAGCGACGGTGTGAATTTTGCAGGGCGAATGGGTATGCTAAGTTTTGCTACCCTGCGATCTATAGTGGTAAGTGTGTGCGTTGTGGTTCTGATTTGACCGAACCCATAGCCCCATGTTGAAATTTTCTTTTACTCGGTTTAGGCCGAGTTTTTTATTTGCTAAGAATAGTTTATTTGTTGTATAATAATAATAATAATCTTGAAATGTTTCAATCCTTAAAAAAACAAAAAATAGTTCTTTTGGGGATTATTTTTGCTTTCACTCTCGTATTTGGAGTACAACAAGTAAATGCCGAAATGTTGGATCCTCAAATTCCACTAACTCAAGCGATGTGTGGTAATGAATTAGGAACTGGTAACTATACTCTCGGTGAAGATATTAACGTCGGTTCCTCTACTCCGTGTTTTACTGTGACAGGTGCTGGGGTCTATATTACTCCAAATAGTTTTTCTCTTACCGCGAAGTTTATCATTAACAATGATGGAACTAGTACTTTCGGTCAATGGGATGACAATGATACCAGCTGGGGGGGGAGAGAGAAGTTGGGAGTTTAATGGGTTGAATATTGGGTGGAGTAATAATGGCGGTACCATTCACGGAGATACTGTATTCAATGGTTCTGGTGATAACAGTTTTGGCACTATTTACGGTAATGTCACATTTAATGATTCTTCAATGAATAATGGTTTTATTATTGGAGACGTGATATTTAATTCTGGTGGTGGTAACGGTATGATGGTGAGTAATGCCTCTATTACTGGTAATGTCAACTTTAAAAATAGTACAGTTAATTACGCTATTATTAATGGAAATGGGTATTTTAATGATTCTAGTAGTAATTATGCTATTATTAATGGGAATGCGTATTTTGGTGTCTTAGATGGCGAAGACACATCTTACAATCATTCCAACGGACTCATTTCCGGCTCCGCTACTTTTTATGCTTCTACATATAATGATGGAACCATTCAAACTGACGCGAATTTTTATAATAACTCCAGTAACAGTGGTACCATCACCGGCACAGCCAACGTTCATTCTCCTTCCGCTAATCCAATCGGAGGTTTGGTTCAAAGTGGTGTCGTAAATTATTACGGATATGGCAGTGGTACCGCGGGTACTTACTGGTATTCCGAAGGTGACACTGATTGGAGCAACTCCAGTAATTGGTATACGGACATTGATCACACCACGTTAGCTAATATGGTTCCTGATGGAACATACGACACTGTTTTAACTGGCCCTGTCGCACCAATTGTCGACCTCGATACTTCTTGGACAGTTCCAGTTTCAATTGATTCAACTGGTCTGACCGGTGATGCAAATACTAGTGGAGTTATTTTTACTAGTCAAAGCTATGCTGTTTTGAATATGAACATCATTGGTAACGCAACTTTTAACGGGAATACTACTTTTAGTGTATGGACAGCAAATAATATTAGTGGGAATGCTACTTTTAACGAAAACAGTATAAATAATGGTTATATTCTTGGTGCTGGAACTTTTAATAATAATGGTGTTAATTTGCAGGGTAGTATTGATGGAAATGCAACATTCTATGATCAAAGTTATAATCAGGGAAGTGTTTATGGTGGTGCCTATTTTGGCAGGTTAGGGGGCACGGATACTTCGTATAATAATAACTGGGTCTCGGGCACGACTTATTTTTATGCTTCTACTTATAATAATAGTGCCGTAAGTTACGCTGAATTCCATGACCAGAGTTACAACGATGGTGATGGATATGTTTACAGTAACGCCGATGTCTATTATCCAGTCACTAAACCTTTGGGCGGCACGGTTAATGGCACGATTAATTATTACGATTACCCAGCAATTATCTACTGGTACTCTGAAAGTGATACGGACTGGATGAACTCTAATAATTGGTACACGGACATTAATTATACTACGGCTGCTAATATGGTGCCCGATGCAAGCTACGAAGCAATTTTAACTGGTTCAGTTGCTCCAGTTGCTAATCTAGATTCTTGGACTCAACCTCGGGCCATAGATTCTGCTGGTTTAACGGGCGATGCCTATAATAGTGGTGTGATTTTTACGAGTCAGAACGGTACTTCTTTGAATATTAACATTACTGGCAATGCTACTTTTGGAGGTAATAGTAATTATAATTTCCCAGGTGTTATCTATGGAAATGTGACATTTAACGAAAATAGTTATAATGGGTATTTTAATGACGGAATGAGTAGTGATTACTGGGGTCAGATTTACGGAAATGTTAGTTTTTTTGGTAATAGTCATAATAGTGGGCAAATTTATGGCCTAACAATTTTTAATGACAATAGTCAAAACTCAACCTGGGGCAGTGTCTATGGCGATGCAGAATTTTATGGAAACAGTTCTAATCAGGGAGATGGCGTCTATCAGGGCAACGCCACTTTTCACGATAGTAGTCACAACGATTCATACGTAGATAATAATGCTGTTTTTAATGGTAATAGTTATAATCAGGGAACAGTTAGTGGCTCCGCCGATGTCTATTATCCAGTTTCGAGACCATTAGGTGGAAATGTTGGCAATGTTGTTTATCATAATTACCCAGCCCCAATCCTCTATTGGTACTCGGAAAGCGACACTGATTGGAGTAATTCTAATAATTGGTATACAGATATTGATCACACTACCTCGGCCAATATGGTTCCTGATGGAACTTATGACACTGTTTTAACTGGCCCCGTCGCCCCGATTGTTGATTTAGACTCTTGGACCCAACCTTTTTCCATTGATTCGACCGGCCTAGCAGGTGATGCCAACGCTTCTGGTGTTGTTTTTACCAGTCAAAATTCAGGATCAAATAATGTTTTGGTTACTGGTAATGCTACCTTCAATGGTAACGCTTCAAATGCCGAAAATATTTCTGGTAATGTATATTTTAATGATAGTTCCTACTCTAGTAACCCAGTCGGAAATGTTTTCGGATCCGTCACCTTCATCAACCCAGTTACTTTCACCATTGCCAGTACTAACGGTGTTTGGTCAGCTAATACCTTTAATTGGAACTTCAATGGCACCCCTACCTGGAACTTTACGGGCGAGGGAAGTCACAATAATTCTTATCTAAAGGGTAATGCGGTTTTTAGTGGTGTTAATAGTTATAATAGTACTTCTTATGCTTATATCGTAAATGAGGGTAGTAATACTCTTCAAAAATTTAATACCGCCACTATGACCAAGGTCGGCGAAGATGCCAATACTGGCTCTGGCCCTTCTTCTGTCGCTATTTCGTCGAATGGTGATTATGTTTATGTAGTAAATTATTATAGTGATACTCTTCAGAAATTCGACACTGTTTCTATGGCTCAGGTTGGTGGCGACGGTTCAACTGGTTCTCGGCCCAAATCGGTTGCTCTATCTTCTGATGGATTATATGCCTATGTTTTAAGTAGTAATAATACCATGCAGAAATTCGATATTAACTCTATGACAGAAGTAGGCACCGTTTCGATTGACGAACCTCGCCACATTGCTCTCTCTGCTGATGGTGCTTATGCCTATGTCGTAGGTGGTTATAGCGCTTTTAAAAAAGTTGATACTGCTACTATGACTGTAGTGGGTGCTACATATACCAGTCAAGATCCTCGTTTTATTGCCCTCTCTCCCGATGGTCTCTATGCTTATATCGCAAATTCATATGGTAATACTTTACAAAAATTTGATACCAACTCAATGACTCAGGTAGGTGGTGATATTAGTATTACTACCCCTCAATCTGTTGATGTTTCTCCTGATGGTTTATATGTTTATGTTTCAAATCAGGGTAATAACTCCTTTCAAAAATTTAATGCGTCTGATTTATCCCAGGTTGGTAGTGAAGTGCTTACCGGTGGTAGCCCTTTTATAGAGGTCTCCTCAGACGGTGCTTATATTTATTCAGTTAATTATTGGAGCAATACTCTTCAGAAATTTGATACCGCTACTATGAACAAGGTTGGTAGTGATGTAAATACTGGAAGCAGCCCTACTTCTATTGCTCTTTCTTCGGGTGGTTCAATTTCTGGTTCTGCCGATGTTTACTCTCCAGTTGTTAGACCACTTGGAGGTATTGTAATGGGCGCTATTACTTATTATGGCTATCCAACTCTCTATTGGTACTCGGAAAGCGATGCTAATTGGAGTAACCCTAATAATTGGTATACTGACATTGATCACGCTATAGCCGCTAATATGGTTCCTGATGTAACTTATGATGTTATACTAGTCGGTGCAGTGTCTCCGATTGCTGATCTAGATACTTGGGTTAAGCCAAAGTCAATTGACTCGACTGGTCTAACTGGTCAGGCCAATACTGATGGCGTTATATTTACCAAGAGTGCCTGGTCAATGACGGGTTTGGGTAATGTACCCGTTTACGGTAATGCCACCTTTAATAATTATGCTAATAATTATGATTATAATGAAAATACTTATAATTCCATAATTGGAAATGTCGCCTTTAACGATAATTCAATTTTGGAACAGGGCAGTATAACTGGTGATGTCGTTTTTAATGACAGTAGCTGGACTCGTTACTCAGTTATTAATGGTTCTGTAATTTTTAATAGTCTTATTGGAATTGGAAATGGAAGTACCATAAATGGTAATGTTACTTTTAATGGTCTGTCTTATAATGGTGGTTCCGGTGGTTCCGGTGGTTTAGGTATTATCAATGGTGATGCTACTTTTTCTTCTTCTGTTTTTGACTCTAACGCTAGTACATTTGATCCAACCGGTATTTCTTTGGGTCAAGGAGCAGTTATTAGTGGTTCTATTTCTTTTACTTCTCCAACTCCGGTTAGTTTTACTCTAAGAAATTACGATTATTGGACAACTGATACTTCTTCTTGGCAATTTACCACTCCAGGTCAGAATTGGACTTTTTTTGGTGTTAGTTCCAATAATAACTATCTTCAGGGAGACGCAATTTTTGGAACCTTGGGTGGTAGTGACACGGCGTTAAATGATGCTTATGGAGTGGTGCCCGGAGTAATTTCTGGTAACGCGACTTTTTACGCCTCAACATATAATTATGGAACCGTTCAAACCGACGCCACTTTTTATAATAACTCCAGTAACAGTGGTACCATTACCGGTACGGCTAATGTTTATTCTCCTTCCGCCAACCCAATTGGTGGTACAGTTTCAAGTGGTATAATAAATTATTATGGTTATGGCAGTGGTACCGCGGGTACTTACTGGTATTCCGAAGGGGATACAGATTGGAATAATTCAGCTAATTGGTACACTGATGCGGATCATTTGAACCAAGCCTCGTATCCCCCAGATGGCAGTATTAATGCTATCTTGCTTGGATTAGTGGCTCCGATTGCCAATCTTGGTACTTGGACAGCTCCGGCTTCTATTGATTCCACGGGTTTAATCGGTGATGCTAATACTAGTGGAATAATATTTGTTTCTACTAGTTTCTTAAACATGTCTACTCCTATTTCTGGTAATGCGACTTTTGGAGTAAGAGGTGATTATTCTAATTCAAGTGTAAATAATTGTACTAGTGTTTCTGGGAACGCCATCTTTAATGGAGGTACGAGTAATTCCGGAAGTAGTGTGGGATGTAGTGGCTATGTTAATGGCTTGGCAACTTTCAACGATGGGGGTAGTAATATTGATGGCGGAATTGTAACCAATGCAGTTTTTAACAATGCTTCAGGTAATTATAATCAAGCCTCAGTTATTGGAAACGCTGATTTTTTTGGTACTAGTTATAATCAAGATGGTTCAACTGTTGGTAGTAACGCCACTTTCCATGATAATAGTCACAATGAAGGAACTGTTGGTGGAACGGCTGATGTTTATTATCCTTCTGCAAGGCCAATTGGAGGGACTGTCACCGGTACTATTACCTATCATAATTATCCAACTCTCTATTGGTACTCCGAAGGTGACACTGATTGGAGCAACTCCAGTAATTGGTATACGGACATTGATCACACCACGTTAGCTAATATGGTTCCTGATGGAACATACGACACTGTTTTAACTGGCCCTGTCGCACCAATTGCTAACCTAGACTCTTGGATCACCCCTCTTTCTATTGATTCAATAGGACTTACCGGTGATGCCAATACCAGCGGTATTATATTCACCAGTCAGAACTCTAATTATTTGAGTATAAACATTACTGGTAATGCCACCTTTAATGGGAATTCTGTTTACAGTAATTATTATCTTGCTGAACCAATAACAATTAGTGGTAATGCAACTTTTAATGACAACAGCTTCCTTGAATTCCAAGGTACCGTTTCAGGTAATGCTACATTTAATTCAAATAGCATCAATTTTGGTACAGTCTCTGGCGATGCATTATTCTATGATTATAGTCATAATACCAGTATTATCAATGGCAATGCTTACTTCGGACGACTCGGTGGTACAGATAGTTCATATAATTATAATGGTGGCTTTATTCAAGGCTCTGCTTACTTCTATGCCTCTACACATAACGATAATAATGTAAGCACTAACGCCGAATTCCATGACAATAGCTATAATAATGGAGCTATCGGTGGTACTGCTGATGTCTACTATCCAGTCAATAAACCTCTCGGAGGCACCGTTACCGGAGCCATCACTTATTACAACTATCCAAGCGAAGGCACTATTCCTGACGCTCCTACTCCAGCTACCGCTACAGCCGGAGATGATACGCAAGCTACTATTACTTGGACCACTCCAGCTTCTGATGGCGGTTCCGTTTTGACTAGTTATTACATTGCTAATGACCAGGGTATCGCTACTACTACCGTCGCTTCAACATCGCTTTTCACAACGATTACTGGTTTAGCTAATAATACTAATTATACCTTCTCGGTTTACGCCATTAATGCTATTGGTACTTCTACCTCAGCTATTGCTAATACTATCTTAACCGTCCCTCAAGCTCCAGTTATTACCTTAACTCCCGAAGCCTCTTGTTCAGATAGTATTGCTAGATTATCTTGGGAGACTATCTCTGGCGCTACGGGTTATACTATTTATCGCGATGGCGTAGAAATTATTAGAACTCCAAATCTTTTCTATAGCGATCGTTCTCTGATCACTGGTCGTTCTTATACCTATACAGTAAGAGCATATAATGCCACTGGTAACTCCCTAAGCTCTAATGCCACTTCTATCACCCCTTCTTTCTCTTGTGGTTCTGCTCAGGGTGGTGGAGGTAGTAGTTATTACCCAAGTACTCCAATAGCGACTACTACAGCTACTACCACAGCCACAACCACTCCAATTGTTATCACAACCTCTACTAAGCCAATTGTAGTCGATAGCACAGATAATGCAGGCAATGAATCTACCACTACTAAGCCAGCATTGCTTCCAGCCACTCCCGATAATATTAATTACACTCCTAATGTTTGTGAGCCTTACTTAACAAGTTACATTCAATTGGGTAGTAAGAAGAATAACCCCGAAGAAGTAAAGAAACTCCAAACCTTCTTAAATGATTATGAAGGCGCTTACTTGGTAGTCGATGGTATCTATAAAGCTCAAGATGTTAAAGCTGTTAATGCTTTCCAATTGAAGTATAAGCAAGACATCTTAACCTTCTGGGGCTTACGCGCGCCAACAGGCTATGTTTATATTTCCACCTTAAAAGCCATTAACCGCGTGTACTGTGAACAGACGAAGCAATTAACTTGTCCTTACTTCTCTAATATTAATAACACTAAGAATAACTTCTTTTCGACAGAAGTAGTAAAGATTAAGACTTTCTTAAATAACACCCAAGACGAAAACTTAGATACCACTAATAGTATCTTTGATACTGACTTAACCAATGCTATTAAGCGTTTCCAAGTTAAATACGCTAGCACCATCCTTAAGCCTTGGGGTTTAACTAAACCGACTGGTAACTGGTACCAATCTACCCGTAAATACGCGGATGAACTGCTAGGTTGTTTCTACCCATTGAGGTTGGATAATGGAGTGGTGTTGAAGTAGATTTTGACATTTTTTTAGGTTTTTGCTATATTCTAAATATGAAAACTTTCACTATAAACAACGGATTATTGCTCTTAAGCCTCTTGCGAGTATCGCAAGTGGAAGTTTTTAGTATTAATAGATAAATTTATCTTTCTCATACTAAAACGGCTCCCACTTGCTGGGGGTCGTTTTATTTTGGTGAATAAGATAGTTAACGCACATTAAATCAAACGGAGGTGGACTATGAACACAATGGCCAATGCTTCTCTGGCGTCAGTTGCCCAAGAAGTAGTTCCTCTGAAAGGTAAACCACTCCATTATGTTTCGTACTGCTGTATTTTTGGCGGGACGGGAACGAGTTTGGATGTTTATCTTTTGGGAAAAGTGGATCAACTTTGCCTGTCATCAAGTGATTGGGCGAGAGTGGCTAATATAGCCGAGATCAATAGGCGCCCAGATCTTAAGGAGTTGGCGCTGAAAAAAATGATGGCCCAATGACAGGCATGCCCCGCAAATTAGCGGGGCTTTTTATTTTCTTGAAAAAATGGCCAAAAAATGATAATCTCATAGTATAAATCATTCACCAAGTATATGCTGAAAATATACAACACCTTAACGAAGCAAAAAGACGTTTTTGAACCGATTAACCCGGGTCAGGTTGGGGTGTATACTTGCGGTCCAACAGTTTATGATTATGATCACTTGGGTCATGCTTGGAATTATTTTAATGCCGATGTGTTGCGTCGCGCTTTTGAGTATTTTGGTTACAAAGTTAATCATGTAATGAACATTACGGATGTTGGCCATTTGGTTAGCGACGGTGATGAGGGGGAAGATAAGATGGAAAAGAAAGCCAAGGCCGAAGGTAAGAGTGCTTATGAAATTGCCGAATTTTTTACCAAGATTTTTTTAGAGAATCGTCAGAAGATGAATTTTTTGGAGCCGACGACTATTTGTAAGGCGACCGATCATATTAAAGAAATGATTGCTTTGGTGCAGACGCTTTTAGATAAAGGTTATGCCTATAAAATTGAAGATGGTGTTTATTTTGATACTTCTAAGTTTTCAAATTATGGTCAACTGTCTGGCAATGTATTAGATAAAATCAAAGAGGGGGCGCGTATTGAAGTGAATTTAGAAAAGCGTAACCCGAGTGATTTTGCGTTATGGAAATTTGTAAAAGGGGATGAGCAACGTCAAATGGTTTGGGAGGCTTTTGGGCATAAAAGTTTTCCGGGCTGGCACATTGAATGTTCGGCTATGTCAATGAAATATTTAGGGCCTCATTTTGATGTGCATTCTGGCGGAGAAGACAATATTTTTCCGCATCATGAATGTGAAATTGCTCAAAGTGAAGGGGCTAATGGTGTGAAGTTTGTAAACTATTGGGTACACACCAGATTCTTGAAAGTGGAAGGTGAAAAAATGAGCAAATCGAAAAAGAATTTTTTCCGCATTAGTGATATTGAAGAAAGAGGTATGGAAGCGATGGATTTGCGTTATTTATTTTTAACTTCTCATCATACATCACAATTTAATTTTACCTGGGATGCTTTAAAAGCAGCGCGCGTGGCGCGTTTAAAATTGGTAGAATTTTTATCTGGTGTAGACAAAATTGGTCAAGTAAATGAAGATTTTAAAAAGCGCTTTGGGGAATTTATAGAAGATGACTTGAGTATGTCACAGGTGATGGCGCTGGTTTGGGAGTTAGTAAAGAGTAGTTTAAGCGATGAAGATAAAAAAGCTACTTTACTGGACTTTGATCAAATATTAGGTTTGCGCTTGGGTGAAGCGAAAAAGGCAACAGCGCCAGCGGATATTGTTTTATTGGCTCAAGCGCGCCTAGAGGCTAAGCAGGCGAAAGATTGGGCTAAGGCCGATGCTTTGCGTGATGAAATTAAGGTTAAGGGCTGGATGATGGAAGATAGTAAAGATGGTAGCTATAATTTGCGTCAGTTGTAATGAAAAAGAATTTTTGGCAGAAAATAAAAAAGCCAATTTTGGCGCTCGCCCCGATGGCGGGAGTTACTGATTCGGCTTTTCGTCAGATATGTAAAAAGTACGGCGCCGATGTGGTATATACTGAAATGGTTTCGGCTGATGGTTTATATTATGATTCTAAAAAAACTTTGGAATTTTTACGTTTTGCTAAGGCGGAACAGCCGGTGGTAATTCAGTTATTTGGCAAACACCCAGAAAAATTTACCAAGGCAGCGCAACTAGCCGAGAAGGCTGGTTTTGCTGGTATTGATATTAATTTTGGTTGCCCAGCCAAGAAAGTGGCGGGCCATGGCGGTGGCGTAACCTTGATGCGTGATTTGCCAAAGTGCCGAGAAATTATTGAGGCGGTATTGGCCGGTACTAAATTGCCAGTCTCGATTAAGATTCGCGCTTCGATAAAAAAAGGCAAAGAAACCGTAACGGCTTTAGATTTTTTACAAACAATAAAAGATTTGCCCATTGCGGCGATTATGTTCCATGGTCGGAGTTATGAGGTACCTTTTTCTGGCGATCCTGATTATGAAATGATTAAAAAAGCGAAAGTGCTTTGTCCGCATATTCCACTATTAGGTAATGGTGGCGTTAACTCTCCGGAAGATGCTAAAAAAATGCTAGATCTATCTGGTTGTGATGGTTTTGGTTTGGCCCGTGGGTTATATGGTAAGCCGTGGTTGTTTGATTTGATTAAAGATTATTTAAAAGCCGGAAAGTATAAGCCGTTTACGCCTAAGCAAATTAAAAAAGTGATGTTAGAGCACGCTAAATTAGCTTTTGCTGATAAGGATAAAAAGGGCTTAATGGAATTACGCAAGCATTTGTTGTGGTATGTTTCTGGTTGGCCAAATGCCAAAGAGTTAAGAAGTTCGCTGGTGAGAATTGAATCGGTTAAAGAGTTGCAAGCGGTGTTAAAGAAAATTTAAGAGATTAAAAAATCCGGGCATGACCCGGATTTTATATTGAGTTTGGTTATAGCCACTTTTTACGCTTGAACCAGATAAAAAAGGTTAAAACACTGACAATTGCTATAATTGAAATCAGCCAAAAACCAAATGGGCTATTGGCAAAGGGTGTATCTGACATATTCATCCCAAATAAATTAACTAATAAGGCAGCTGGAGTAAAGATAACTGAAACGATAGTTAAAGTTTTCATAACATCGTTAAGTTGCATGGATACTAGTGTTTGATTGGTGTCTTCTAGAGATTCAATTAAATCTTTTTGGTTTTCAATAATTTCCCAAATAGTTTTAGTGTGCTCCATTAATTCAGAGTAGCTATTGCGCATTCCCGCCGAGGGGAAAAAGTTATTTTTTACCAAAGTAACTTTTTTGATAATGTCTTTGTGCATCTCGACAATTTTTTTGACATCTAAAATATTGCGCTTGATGTTAGAAATTTCTCTGACCATTTGTCGTTCGCGATTAGCAAACATATTATTTTCGATGTTTTTAATATCCAAATAGATATGATCTAAAATTGGATAGCAATATTCTTGTAGGGTTAAAATAATTTCATGTAGTAGGGTTAAGCTACCACCGTTGGTGTATTGTTCTAAATAAAATGGGTCATGGGCACAGGCATTGAAAGCTTCTAAAATTGGTGGCAAATCGTTATTATGGATGGTAACTAAAAAATCCTTGCCAATGAAAAAATCCACCTCTTCAGCGGTAATGGTACGGGTTTTGGCATTATAGTAGGGGAATTGTAAAATTAAAAAAGAATAATTTCCAGCCAATTTAAATTTTGGTCGTTGCGCGTAATTAGAGCTATAAGAGTCGCGTAAGTCTTCGTTTTGAAAACTGTACTTACGGCGCAAGTAATCAATTTCTTGACGCTGAGCATGAATAATATTAATCCAAGAAAGTTGATTTTCTTTGGACTTGATGACTGAAATATTTCCGGTCATAGCATGGGGATATTTATCTTGATTACATTATAGCACAGAAATAGCTTTTTGTGTTATAATTAAAATCATATATGGGGATAAATCAATTTGAAAAAGAAAAGCTGGATCTAAAACTGTCTCCAGAAAGTATTTCGGAAAAAACTCCGGAAACTAAAGAGACGGTAGAAAATCAACAGCCAGTAGAAATAGAAAAACAGTCACAGAAACCGGAAACTTCCGGCGGTGTTGTGGTATCCGGTGAACAGCGTCAGGCACCAGTACCTATTCAGGTGTATGATTCGAGTAGTGAAAAATATCAGAAAATTGAAGGTATTTTAGAACAGGGCTTGGCAGATATTTATTTTAAGTTATCACCATCAGATCAGCAAAAAGTAATTGCCGAGGGCAGTAAAACGACTATTGCCATTATGAAAGAATTGACTAAACCGCAAATTATTTATCGTAAAGTATTGGATTTGATTGTTCGTTGGTTAAGATGGATTCCTGGCATTAATCGTTTTTTTATTGAGCAGGAGGCTAAAATTAAAACGGATAAAATTTTAGAAGCAGTGGCAGATAAAAAAAGTAAAATTATTAAATAAATGGAGCCGAATTTAGTAGAAACGTCAGATGGACTGATTAGTCAGGGATTGATTGATCAAATTGTGCCGCTATTATGGCTGGTTGGTATTTTGTTGTTATTAGCATTTTTGGTTTTTGTTGCCCTATTGATTGCGCGACAAGTTTTGCGTAGTCGTAAGGTGGTAGCAGGAGTATTTCAAAAGAAAGTCTTTCGTTTAATGGTTCCACGTGAATTTGAAGAAGACGGTCGCCGCGAGGTAAAAGATGTGCTTTCAGGTATTGAAAATCTTTATGCTAATTTGGGTGGGTTGCGGGCGCATCGTGGTTTTAAAACTTGGTTATTTGGTCGTTATGATAGTTGGTCGCTAGAAATTGTAGTGGGCGCTGATCGTTTAGTAACATTTTATGTGGTGGTGCCTGATTATTTGCAGGAATATGTGCATAAACAATTTTTATCCCAATATCCGCATTGCCAAATTGAAAAAATGGATGATTATAATATTTTTGGTCAAAATGGTTATGTAGCTGCTGGATATATGACATTGGCTAAGGCGAATATGTTTCCTATAGTTACATATAAGCAGATGTCTACCGATCCGTTAGATGCGGTTTTGAGCGCTTTGTCGCGTTTGCCCGAGAATACTACGGCGGCAGTACAATTGGTAATGCGTTCGGCTAAAGAAGAATGGCGCAAAAGAGGTGTAGATATTGCTTCAGAAATGCAACAAGGAAAAAGCCTTAAGGATGTAATGGAAAAAGGCGGTGGTAGTATTTTTGCTGGTTTAGCTCCAGATAAATTATTATCTTCGGGTAAAAAAGAGGATAAACCCAAAGAGGCTTATCGTTTATCGCCATTAGAAGATCAGATGATTAAGGCGGTAGAGGAAAAAGCGGCTAAGGCTGGTATGGATGTTAATTTGCGTATGGTGGCGTTTGCGCCAACGGAAGGCGAAGCAAAAGATGTATTGCGTCAAATTGCGCAAACTTATAGTCAGTATTCAGGTTATCAATATGCTAACGCGTTTAAAGCGACAATTAAGGGAGCGGGTGTAAAATTAATTAATGATTTTATTTATCGCAATTTTGATGAAACCGTCGGTTTTGTTTTAAATACCGAAGAAGCAAATTCACTTTGGCATTTGCCGATGGATACTTGTGAAGTGCCAAATATTCGTTGGTTACAGGCGAGAAAATTACCACCACCAGTAAACGCGCCTAAAGAAGGGGTGATTTTTGGCGAGAATGATTATCGCGGTGAAAAAACCTTGATTCGTATTAGAGATAAAGACCGTCAACGCCATATGTATATTATTGGTATGACGGGTACTGGTAAAAGCTGGTTAATGTCGTATTTGGCGTTGCAAGATATTCATGCCGGTAAGGGTGTTTGTATTGTGGATCCGCACGGTTCTTTTGTGGAAGATATTTTGCCGTATATCCCTAAAGAGCGCTATGAAGATGTGGTGATTTTTGATGCAGCAGATATGGAGCGCCCAATTGGTTTGAATATTTTAGAGGCCAAATCGCCTTACGAAATGGATATGGCAGCGCAGGAAATGATTAACATATTTTATAAGTTATTGCCTGATCCGGCGATGGCTGGCCCGATGTTTGAACATTATATGCGTAATGCGTTGTTGGCGTTGATGGCCGATCAAGAGCACCCTGGAACTTTGGTGGAATTAGCGCGTATCTTTACCGATGAAGCGTTTAGAAAAGATAAATTAAAACATGTCAAAGATATCCTAGTAAAAGATTTCTGGGAGCGTGAATATGTAGCATCCCAAAAGGGTTCTACTGGCGCCGATATGTTGTCTTATGTAATTTCTAAAACTGGTCGTTTTGTAGAAAATGAATTGATGCGTAATATTATTGGTCAGCCTAAGTCGGGTTTGAATTTCCGTCAGTTGATGGATGAGGGTAAGATTTTGTTGATGAATTTATCTAAGGGAAGAATTGGTGAAACAAATAGTAATTTGCTTGGTTTGATTGCCGTGTCCAAAATTCAGATGGCGGCGATGGCGCGCGCCGATATGGCGGAGGAAAAGCGCAAGGATTTTTATCTATATATTGATGAGTTTCAGAACTTTATTACCGATAGTATTTCGATTATTTTGGCTGAGGCTCGTAAATATCGTTTGAATTTAATTATGGGTCATCAGTATATTGGCCAGTTAGTGCAAAATAATGATACCAAAATTAAAGATGCCATTTTTGGTAACGTTGGTACTATGGCGGCTTATCGTATCGGTGTGGATGATGCCGAAGTGGTAGCTAAACAATTGGGCCCGAAAGTATCGCCATTTGATTTAATGAATACCGAAAGATTTTCGGTTTATACTCGCTTGTTAGTAGATAATCAGGCAACGGATCCTTTTAATATGCGAGTGATTTCGTTTAAAGAAGCGTTTAAACCTAATCCGCCAGAAATGGTTTTGGCCTTAAAAGAATTATCGCGTTTGAAGTATGGTCGTGATCGTGAAGAGGTGATTAAAGATATTATGGATAATGCCAAGTTGGGTCAGTTAGGTAAACCGGCAGTTCCGCCAGTTAATCCATTTGCCCCCGCAAACATGGCTTCTCGCCCAATTAGCGCCACTCCTGCTTCGGTAACCCCACCATTTAGCTCTAATTTGCCTCCAGCGCCACCAACACCAGCAACCCCGACAAATAAGCCTCCTGTTGCGCCAATAGTGCCAAAAGCCAATATTCCGACCCAGGCGGATTTAGATGATATTTTCAAAGTATAGCGCTAAAACACTCTTCATTTGAAGGGTGTTTTTAATTTAAAAAATATGTCTTGCGCCATCTGGTTTAATGCATTATAATGAAAGCGATAACCCTTAAATTATGGCAACGCTTTATCGCAAATATCGCCCGCAAACTTTTTCGGAAGTAATCGGTCAAAATCATCTTAAAATCACCATTCAGCACCAATTAGAGCAAAATGAAATTGGCCATGCTTATTTGTTTTGTGGTCCACGCGGTTTGGGAAAAACTACTACCGCTCGTTTGTTTGCTAAATCGGTCAATTGTTATAATCGCAAGCCGGGTGAAAGTGAGCCGTGCAATACTTGCGAATCTTGTCGCGAAATTATCGCTGGTCATAGCGTAGATGTGATTGAAATTGATGCGGCATCTAATACTGGCGTAGATAATGTGCGTGAAAATATTATTGAAAGCGCCAGATTCACCCCGAACAAATCCAAATTCAAAATATTCATCATTGATGAAGTTCACATGCTTTCGACTTCGGCGTTTAACGCTTTATTAAAAACGCTCGAGGAACCGCCAGTGCATGTGATTTTTATTTTGTGTACCACCGAAACACATAAATTACCTGAAACAATTATTTCTCGTTGTCAGCGTTTTGATTTAAAAAAAGTAGGTTCGGCTGAATTGTTTAAGCGCTTACAGCATATTGTGGGATTAGAAGGTAAAAAAGTAGATGATGAGGTGATTAAAAATATTATTGTGCATTCCGATAGTTGCGTGCGTGATGCTGAAAGTTTATTGGGCAAGATTTTAACTTTGGGTGATCATATTACGGCGGAGCGCGCCGAGTTAGTGATTCCCAGATCAGATTTTCAATCGGTGATTAGGTTATTGGAATATATTGCTGAGAAAAATACTACCGCTGGCATTGAATTGGTAAATAAATTAGTGGATGATGGCGTGGATTTACAATCTTATGTAGAAGATGTGTTGGAATTTTTGCGTAAAATTATGTTGCTTAAAGTAAATGATAACTTAGATCAATACGGTATTCAATTGAGCGAAGAATATTTGAAGTCAGCCAAAAAGTTGGCGGTCGTTTTTTCTTTTGCTGATTTATTATCCGCCATTGAGTTATTGATCAAAAAAGGCCAAGAGTTAAAATCAGCCATTATTGAGCAGTTGCCGTTAGAATTGGCGGTGGTGGAATTAACTCAGGGTGTGGTATGTCAGCGCGAACCGATTTTTAATTTTTCTTCTGGTAATAATGGTGGTGTAAAAAAAGAAGTAAAGGAGATAGTTCGGCCGGCGGTTAAAATCGAAGCGCCAATAGTTAAAATCGAAGCACCAGCAAAGATAGAGACCAAAGAAGAAGAGCCGATTAAGCTTGAAGAGGAAGTTATTGCGCCGACAGAAACAATAGAGTCAGAAGAGGCGCCAATAGTAGAAATATCCGGCGAGGTGATTCGGGTGGATTTTGGCATGATTAAAAAGAATTGGCATAATTTGGTAGAGAAGTTGTTGAGTTTGAACTATCCTTTGTCGTCAATTATGAAAATGAGTCAACCGCTAAGGGTGCATAAGGATATGGTAGAAATCGGGGTGAGTAGTAAATTTTATAAACAGCAAGTAGAGATAGGCAAAAATCGTCAGCATATTGAAGATGTTTTGACAGAAATTAATGGTGGTCCGGTTAAGATAGAAGTGACGGTTAAGCCGGAATTGGCGAATTTGGTAGTGAATCAGGCGCCAAGTTTTGGCGGTGGTTCGATGGCGCCGGCGAGCGTGCCGGTAGCCAATAGGGATGTATTGCAAGAAGTGTCGAGTTTGTTTTAAGTTATTTTTTAGCCATGGAGGGAAATAAAAAACAATTTAAACTTCGCTGGTATATTTTGGGAACGCTAGGCCTATTGGTTTTGGCGTTTTTTTGTTGGGATATTTTTAAGCCTGTGCCCACTGTGGGTGATTGGCAAACTCCACTGGCGGTATTATCGACAGCAGAATTTAATGGTGACTTGGTGACAGTTAAAAATGTGCGTAATTTTCAATATGATGAAGCAGAGAATGTAACCAAGGCGGATTATTATGATCGCACTTACGATTTAAATAAAATTGTTAAAGTGTGGTATTTAGTAGAGCCATTTAAAGGATTAAAAATCGCGGCGCATACCTTTGTCTCGTTTGAATTTAGTGATGGCAACTTTTTAAGTATTACCATAGAAGCACGTAAATTAAAGGGGCAGGAGTATAATTTATTTTATGGCTTATTTCATACTTATCCTTTGATGTATATTGCGGCTGATGAGCGCGATTCGGTTTTTGTGCGTACCAATATTCGCAAAGATGATTTATATGTTTATCCAGTTAAATTGGCTAAGGCAGAAAATGCTAGATTGCTATTGGTGGACATGCTAAACAAGATGAACAATTTAATTGTTCACCCTGATTGGTATAACACTCTTTGGGCGAATTGCACCTCTAATATTGTTTATCATGTTAACCATGTTTCTCAGAATCGCTTGCCTCAGGTGCCTTGGCAGGCTTGGTTAACTGGCTATGCTGATGAATTGGCTTATAAGATGGGGCTTTTGGATGTTAATTCCACCTTAGAGGAAGCGCGAAAGAAATATTATGTAACTAAGCGCTCCCAAGAGTTTGGTTATGTTGCTAATTATTCGCAGTTCATTAGGCAGTTTCCAGCTGATTAAGAGGATGTATTGATTTTTTTCTGTTTTTTTGTTATATTTTTTAGGCACAAAGGTGCTTTTTTTGTGAAAATTTAATGCGGGATCGTCTAATGGTAGGACACGTCCCTCTGGAGGATGTTATC
>CAZNIV010000016.1:0-19722 GCA_964573235.1 uncultured Gammaproteobacteria bacterium | reverse complement strand
GCTATAGATGTTATATAAGGAGATTGCGTTACCGTTGTTAGCGGGTTCTGTCCAAGACAAAGGAATTTGATTACTTTGACCAGATATAGCTACTGGAGAAATAGGGGCGTCAGGAATAGTTCTAGGAATCTCGGAGACAACAGAGGAAGAAGCACTCTCGCCTACAATATTAGTAGCAGTTATATAGTAATAATAAGTAGTACCATTAGTTAAGCCAGTATAATTAGCACTAGTAGCGGTAGTAGTAGAAATAACGGTGTTAGTGGTCTGGTCGTAGATACTATAATAAACGATTGGTGAATTAATAATGGTAGGAGGATTCCAAGAGACGGTAATCTCATGATCGCCAAAAATAGCGCTAGGGCTTTGTGGAGCATCAGTAATAGTAGCTGGGGTAATCGTATTAGAAATACCGGCAGTAGAGGTACCTACAACATTAGTAGCAGTAACAGAGAAGGTATAAGTGGTACCATTAGTTAAGCCAGTCACGACGGCAGTAGTAGTGGTAGAGGTGGTAGAGATATTATCTGGACTAGAAGTAATAGTGTAGTACTGTATTGGCATACCGCCTGTAGAAACTGGGGCAGTCCAAAGAATGGAAGATTGAGAATCCTCATTGGAATTGGCAATAACCGCATTCGGAGCATCTGGGATAGTAGCGGGAGTAATAGAGTTGGAAGTGGTAGCGGTAGAAGTGCCTATACCATTAATCGCGACAATAGAGAATGTGTAAGGAATACCATTAGTTAGTCCAGTAATGTTGGCGGTGGTGGTAGCGGCAGAAACAGTTGTGGTAGCCGTACCATAGTTATTAGTAATATAATAATTAATTAAAGCGGAACCACCATCACTATTTGGAGCAGTCCAAGAAAGATGAGAAATTGTGTCTTCGTAATTAGTAGCAATTAAATTAATTGGAGCAGATGGTACTGAAACTGGAGTGGCAGAAACAATGGTTGATGAAGCAGATTCACCCATACTATTTACAGCCGTGATGTAATAAGAATATGAGATACCATTATTTAAACCATCGATAATTACAGAAGTTGCTGAAGTAGTGGTAGCTAAAGTATTAGCTAGTGAATTGTAAATATTATAAGTAACTGGTTCAAAAGAAGAAACGGCGGACCAACTTAAGGTAATGTTTTGATCTCCGGCCGTAGCACTTGGTGAAGTTGGCGCATCTGGAACAATAGCCCGAGCAATAGTAATACCAGCCGTTGGAGAGTAAGTAATTTTAGTACTTCCAACATAAACCCCACTGGTCACTGTAGTACCATTTAATTGAAGAGTTGGATTACCAGTGGCAGTGCCCGACCAAGAAACTAAAGTATTAACATAACCTAAATCAGAAGCAGTGGACTGAATATTAATTGTCTTACCTGTAAGATCGGGATTATTTGGAAGAGTTAATTGAGCGTAAGTAGAAGAACTGGTGTGAGAGACACTCCAGTAATTGGAAGCTGGAACGGTGGTAGTGAAAGCGAGGGTACCAGCGGAAATTATAGTTGAGCCGTCATAGGTATTAGCACCCGAGAGGGTCCAAGTACTGGTACCATTCTTATACACATTAAAAGCGCCTCCTCCATTGGCATGAGAAATTACTCCTGTGACTTCGTTACCAATTGTAGTACCACCCAGAATCAACTCGGAATTGATATCACTTGTGTAAATGTCGGCATATCCCGTTACCGTACCTAAGGATACATTTGCAGAGGTAGGATTAAACGCTAATTGTAAATGACGATGTCCCGAGCCGGAAGTAGCCGTATTATTAACCACCACAGTTGGAATAGTAAGAGTATAATCATTACCACCAGTCACATTAATCGTCCTAGTATGAGTATTTGCCATCGCAAGATTATAACTATAGTTAATACCGTTGACCAGTGTCAATGCATTGCCAGTGCCAGAACCACTATTATTCACGTCAATGTTCGTACTCGAATCTGTCCCAGAGACCAAAATAGCACCGGATGAATTAAATGAGGTGGCTAAGTTATTGCGAAGATTAAGCGTAGTTCCACTACTTAAAGTCACCGCAGAACTCTGTACAGCGTTGGCATTCGTCAACGCCAAAGTACCACTAGCTACGTTCGTCGTGCCAGTATAAGTATTTGCGGAGGAAAGAACTGTTGTGCCAGTGCCATCTTTGATAAAGGATCCGGCACCGCTAATATTATTTGAAAAGTCTACCCCTTGCGTGATGGTGTCACTGCGATTTGTAGATAAAGTTGCACCAGTACTAATTACAATCGGACTACTTGCAGAAATAGATCCGATCGTACCACCATTGCCAATCTTTAAAGTTCCAGCACTAATAGTGGTAGTACCGACATAAGTATTAGTATTAGAAAGAACCCAAGTGCCTACTCCCTGCTTCTGAACACCTAATGAATAAGTAGAATTTTCAGTTCCAATAATACCACTAACCGTATTTAAATTGGTTGAGGCACCACCCAAAATTACAACTCTGTCAGCGATCGCTGTACTATCCAACACAATATTTCCAGACAATGTCAGAGTACTACCAGCGTCACTACTATAATTAACTCCTCCGGCATTCAAATACATCTTGCCCTGGATTTCATTCACGCCGTCTGAACTAACAACTCCTAAATCATCGGCAGAATTTGTTTGTAGATTCATTGTAATATTACTGCCAAGAGTAATACCATTAGACAACTGCAAGATACGTAATGGACCCGTCATAGTAAAGACTTTCGACCCTGTACCTAGTGCTTGAGAATTGGTAATTTTTAATTTACCAGAAGAAACACCTACATTACCGGTAAAATTGTTGTTGCCAGAGAGAGTGACTGTGCCAGGGCCAGTTATAGTTAATGCTCCCAAACCACTAATTTGTCCATTTAAAGCTAACGTGGTTCCAGACCCCGCAGTGTTAAGTATTAAATTATCATTTAACGAAACATTACTTCCCAAACTTGCTGATGTACCACTGCCACCTGAACTATATATGGTTTTATTACCAGAACTTCCAGCTTGCACGATAATAGGATTGTTAAAAATAATATTATTATTGGCAATAGCTAAAATAGCAGATGAAGTTCCACTAGTATCACCAAGATAATAAGTGCCCGAAGCATCACCTCCCGGTGTAACTACTTGGCCTACAGCACCAAGAGGATTAGAAAGTTTAAAGGTACCAGCTAAAATATTGACCCCGCCAGAAAAAGTATTAGCTAAAGGACTAACACTTGAATAAAGACTTAGATTCAATTCACCAGTTCCAGTTTTAGTAATACCACCCAAACCAGATATTATGGAACTACTTGCTGTCAAGGAAGTTCCGACAACATTAATAGTTGTAAAACCAGAATTTAAAGTTACAGGACCATTAATGGTCGCGGTAGTAGAATCTTGAGAAATAGATCCAGCATTACTAGTTATTCCCCAAGCTAATGGCACGGTGTTGGAATAAAACTCCAAAGTACCACTATTAGCAATAGTAATGTTGTTCGAAGACGAGCCGCCCATATTCGAACTAGTTTGAATACCAAAAGTACCATTATTAATAATAATGTTACCTGGATTACTAACAGTAACACCAACAAGAGCAGTAAAATTACTTCCCTCTTTAGTTAAAGTGTAACCACCCATGTCCATAGTAGGAGTACTATTACGAAGATCCCAACGTCCAGTACCACCAATAGTCGTTGATCCAGATAATACTATTCTACCAAGAGCACTGATTTGATCAGTTCCACTATTAACGATAGCACCCAAGCCGGAAACCCCTGTACCACTTACAATTATATTTTCTGTACCGAGATTCTGACCATTAATATCCAAGGTTCCGCCATTGATTACAGTTCCAACCGTATTAGAACCTAGCGCTGTTGTACTACTAGCTTTTAAAATACCTGCCGATATAGTTGTTGTACCCGCATAAGTGTTTACACCAGAAAGAGTCAGCGTACCAGTGCCATTTTTAGTCAAAGAATCCGTAGTAGCCCCAGTATAGTGAAGTAATGATTGGGCAATACCGATATCATAATTACTGTCAACGTTTAAACCACCATCCTTCATATTTACAGTAGTTAGCCCCTGCATAAAAGTGGAATTACTCATAGTAGGCTTTAAAGTACCGCCAGCAAAGTTAAAAGTACCGGTTTGAGTACCATCACCATTTGCTGTTTGACTAATCTGATCAACGTTTAATACACCGCCCATCAAGTTATAAGTAGCTGTTCTTGTATAACCACTCGCGGCCGCACTAGTCATCACTAACCCTCCAGTAACAGTCACAGTTCCTCCATTTTGAGAAACACCGCCGGTACCATGTCTGGTATCAGATGGATCAAAACCAATATTTAATCCGCCACCGACCTGTAACACACCCGTCGAAACAACATTCAAATTTCCTACACCACCACCGGCACTAGAAGCTCTCTGACCAATATTAGCAGAACCACTTATATTCATTACCCCACCGGATAAATTCACCGTACCCGTATTATTAGAAGCTACAGCAGATAATACCAAACTTGAGGCATTGATCACACCAGCAGTTTGACTTAATGTACCTAAATTATTGCTACTATTACCAATACTAATTGTGGCAAAAGTACTAGTAGCTGTGCTGTCATATTGAAAATTTCCCGTACCTCCATTAGCTCCAATAATCAAATCAGCTCCCGTAACCGGTTTAATGCTTCCGGTTCCGGAGACAATAATCTTACCGCCTCCTCCAACATTGGTAACACCCCCGTAAGTATTAGACCCGGAAAGAATCATCGAAGATATGCCATTTTGTGTCACCCCAGTAACATTGGTTCCAATAACAGAACTAATGGTAGTCGTTGCTACCGCATTAGTACCCTGATTAATTATCTGACCAATATTATTTATAGGATTAGTTTGAAAAGTTACACTACCTTTAGTGCCATTACCTTGAATAATCAAATTACCTGTACCGGTTACACCTCCAGAAAAATATTCATAAGCTCCAGAAGAAGCAGAATTTACAATATTAAGGTCATGATTAAGAGTAATTGCTCCAGTAATCCCGCCTGGATTACCACCAGTATTGCCAGCATTGCCAGTAATACTTAGCTTCAAAGTCGCACCAGCACCCGCATTGACGACATTAATCGCATTAGCAAGAATTCTTTGATTATTGCCACTTTGAATGTCATAGGTTGCATCCGACTGAAATACAGCATCACCAATATTAATAGTTGCAGTACCTAATCCAGTATTAGTGCTGATAGCATTATACTCAAGTGTCCCCTCCTTGATATAAAAACTACCTGAATATGTGGTGCCACTACCCTGTACAATCAAAACACCACTCCCGATCTTAGAAAATGACGCTGTTCCACTGTTAGTAGACGTAGAAAGGGTTAAAGTATTACCCTGGGTGTCGATTATTCCACCACCAGTACCGAAAGTAAATTTATTTGCCAAAGCTAGTCCGGCAGCATTAGCCTGTAAAGTAGAGCCGTTATTAATAGTTAATCCACTCGTACTAGTACCAAGGGCACTTGAATTAGAAATCCTTATCGTACCCGAACTAATTGTCGTACCTCCAGAATAGCTATTAGCGGCGGAAAGTGACAGTGTACCCAGCCCCGTCTTAGTCAACGAATATTTATTACTAGTGTCATAATCTTTTACAATTGCAGCAATCGTTAAACTATCACCACTGGCAGGTGTTGAAACTGTCAAAGTTCGATTTCCGGAGCCTCCAGGCGTGATCTGATTACTACCTGAGGCGCCAGGATTAATCTGTGATGTACCGGACGCGGTCAAGGTTCCTAGAATATTTATCGAGCCCCAACTGTCATTTACACCACTAATCGAAGTGGTTATGTTTGTACTGTTTAGAGTAAGATTATTAAAAGTCTGGGTTTTATTCAATGTTAGAGTTCCACCGTTATTTACGATTACGGTATTGGTCGGCGCTGTACCTAATTCTTGATAAAGAGCAGAAAAAGATAAGGTACCACCATTATTTACTATTACATCACCTTTTATTCCCGCTACAGCATTAGCAGTGGCTAATAATAAATTACCCTGATTAATCGTGGTGGTAGCAGTATAAGTATTTGTACCAGAGAGAGTAAGCACTCCTGAACCAGTCTTTGTAAAACCTGTACCGGCTAAGATTGAACTGATTGTAGCGTCAGCGTTAGTGGTGATAGTAGGGGTGCCAGATAAAGTAAGAGTATTTGAGGAGATAATATAACCAGCCGTATTAAAAGTCAGTCCAGCGGTAGTAATGGGAGTAGACAAAGAAACCGTTCCTACACCAGTTGCTCCAAAAATAGCAGAATCAGGAGTGGCGTTATTCCAAATACTGCCAGTCCAATTAGTGCTCGTAGTATCCCACTGCATATTAGCTAAACCATTGTTCCAAGTTAAGCTAGCAGCCTGAGCAACTGAAGCCGGGATTAAAAATAAAGAAATTAAGTAATAGTTTGTATTATTATAGCACAAACAACAATTATATTGCAAAAAGAGGGGTGGTACCCCTCTTCATATGCTAAAAAACTCAAACTATCTCTTTAAGACCGACAAAAATACATCAGAAGGAATATCCACCCTGCCCTGGGACATCATCCTCTTTTTACCCTTTTTTTGCTTATTCAAAAGCTTAGCACGTCTAGTCCAGTCACCACCATATAAATCAGCTGTTACATCCTTACGAATAGCAGCAATGCGGTCTCCGGCTACAATCTTAGAATTAACTGCTGCTTGCAATTTAACCATAAATTGCTGACGTGGCAACGTTTCCTTTAAAATCTCCACAATGCGACGACCAACACGATCCACCGTATCTTTATAAGTCAAAACAGATAATGATTCTATTTTTTCTTCTGCTACTAAAATATCCATCTTTACCACATCGGCTCGCTCATAACCAAAAAAATCGTAACTCAAAGAAGCATAGCCAGAAGAAACGGACTTTAATTTATCATAAAAATCCACAATCAACTGAGTTAAAGGAATACGATAATGTAAAATAGCTGTGTCTGTATCTAAATACTCGGTATTCAAATAGGTACCGCGTTTTTCAGTTGCTAACTGCATCACGCCACCAATAAATCTTTGCGGTGTAAAAATATCCAATTTCATAATTGGCTCTTCTGTATATTCTACCTGTGATGGATCAGGATAATTCATTGGATTATACACCATCTTCATTTCGCCACTACGAGAATAAACCTTATAAGCCACACTTGGGGTGGTCACAATCAATTCTAAACCAAACTCGCGATCTAATCTTTCCTGAAAAACTTCTAAGTGCAATAAACCTAAAAAACCGCAACGAAAACCAAAGCCTAGGGCTGATGAATTTTCTGGCTCATAACTAAGAGAGGCGTCATTTAATTTTAACTTTTCAATTCCTTCACGCAATTTACCAAATTCACTTCCCTCTTTACAGAAAATACTAGCATAAACCATCGGCCTAACTTCTTTATAGCCATGCAATGGTTCTACATTGTGGCCAGCCAAAGCTACGGTATCACCAACCTTACATTGGGAAACCGCTTTCACATCGGTAACGATATAGCCGATTTGACCAGAAGAGATGCTATCACATTTTTGAAAACCCGGTGTAAAATATCCAACCTCAATTGCCTCAGCCTCAACACCTGAAGCCATAAATTGAATTTTTTGACCGGCTTTTATTTTACCATTAAAAATTCTAATAAAAGCAATAACGCCTTTGTATTCATCATAAATAGAATCAAAAATCAAAGCTTGTAAATCGACTTCAGAATTCACCTTAGCCACTGGAACCCGTTCAATAACAGCATCCAAGATTTTATCTACACCCATACCCGTCTTACCAGAAGCTGGTAAAATTTCCTCTTCTTTACAACCCAATAACTCCATAATTTCTCGTTTCACCTTTTCTACCTGTGCATTAGGCAAATCAATTTTATTGATAACTGGAATAATGGTTAAATTATTTTCCATCGCCAAATACAAATTTGCCAAAGTTTGCGCTTGAATACCTTGAGTAGCATCAACCAAAAGCAAAGCACCTTCTACAGCCGCCAATGAACGAGAAACCTCATAAGTAAAATCAACATGCCCCGGGGTATCAATTAAATTAAGCTCATAACCCTTGTAGTGCATACGTACTGGCTTAAGCTTAATCGTAATACCGCGTTCGCGCTCAATATCCATCTTATCCAAAATCTGTTCTTTCATTTGACGATGGCTAATTGTGCCCGTAATTTCTAAAAGACGGTCAGCCAAAGTGGACTTACCGTGATCAATGTGAGCAATAATACAAAAATTTCTAATTGATTCCATAATTATATATACCGCGCTAGATTATACCAGAAAAATCTAATAAAATCAACTGTTTTCTCCTAAAACATCTTCATCTAAACCACCTTTTTCTATTTTAAACAATCTAAATAATTTGCGACGCGCCGATTCTATAAAAACAGTCATTTCTTCGATATTTAATAAATACCCCAATGCCAAATACCCTAAAACACCAGCTAGACCTGCAATTATCCCTTGGGCTAAAATCCCTAAAAAAGAAGTCATGACTACAATATTATCAATTAGGCGTAAGGTGCCAAAAACGGCTAAGCCAGAACCCACCGAGGCACATAAAATTCTAGTGGATGAATCTAATATCTTTGCCCCATCCAGGCGACCAACCATTGGTCTTAAGGTTATTAATAAAGCAAACATTTGAATAATAGCTGTAAATGTAATAGATAATGGCAAAGCTAAAACGCGCAAATCAGCCACTTCTCGCAAATCACTCACCTTCAATAAAGCTGAAATAAAAAACGACACCTGATTATCAAAACTAAATACCCAAACTAAAAACACCAAAATCACATAATTTATCCCTAGAGCTACCACACCAATTAAAAACGGCTTGGTGGTATTTTTTAACGCGTAAAAAGCACGAATAATCAAAGGAATAATACTTTGGGCAAATAAACTTAAAGCGAATAGCGCTAAAGCAGCAGCCGTTAATCTGGTATCTTGCCAAGTAAAATTACCCGCCCCCAAAATTACACGCACTACCTGCGCACGCAATACATACAACCAAATAGAAATTGGCACAATTAAAAAAATAATCTGGCGCATCGTCGCCGAAATAGTAGATACAAATTCATTATGTTTTTTTTCAGCAGCTAAAAGCGACAAAGTTGGCAATGCCGCCACCGCAAAAGAAATACCAAACAAACCCAATGGTAAGCTTTGCAAATTATTGGATAAATTATAAATTGTTATAGCACCTGCCGACATTGTAGAGGCCACCACCGTAATAATCACCGTATTCAACTGATTAACTACCAAAGTTAAAGTACGTGGAATCATTAATGTCCAAACTTCTTTAACGGCTACATCTGCCCATTGAAAAATAAACCGATAATTAAAGCCAACAGAAAAAGTAGGAGCGATCTGAATCATCATATGAAAAAAGGCTCCTAATACCACACCCCATGCCAAACCAATCACCCCTAAACTTGGAGCAAGATATAAAGCCCCCAAAATAATACCAACATTATAAAATATTGGTGCCAAAGAATAAACGAAAAACCGCCTAAACGATTGTAAAATAGTGCCAAAAATTGTAGAAATTCCCAAGAAAACATTGGAAATCAACATAATACGAGAAAGACCGACCACTTGTGCTATTTTATCAGAGCCAAAACCGGGAGTAAGCCACTGCATCAATGTTGGCATAAAAAAATACAATACTACTGAACAGCCAACCAACACCAATGTCAAAATATTAAGCACATTACTAATTAATCGCCAAGCATCTTCTTTTCTATCCTTAGCAATAAATTCCGAAAAAATCGGGATTAAGCCGGCTGAAATGGCACCAAGAATAATCAAATTAAAAATTAAATCTGGCAATCGAAAAGCAGCATAATAAATATCTAGCGAATCGCCTACCCCAAATTGTGATGCCAAAATACGATCACGAAACACACCAAGAAAACGACTCACGAGCGACATAAAACCGATGACGATTGCCGCCGAGGTAATAGTTTTAGACTGCGCGTTAATAATTCTCCCCCACATAAATTTATTTTACTTTTTCGGCCACTTCTTCGGCAATCATTAATTCTTCATTCGCCGGGATAACAATGGATTCTATCTTACCCATGAAAGAAATTTCTGCCAACACTTTTTGACGCACCGCTTCACTACGCTCGCCAATACCACCGGTAAAAATCACTAAATCTAAACCCTTCATAGCTACCGTATATTCACCAATATATCTAGCCACATTATAAACAAACATTTTTAAAGCTAATTTAGCACGATGCTTTTCTTCTTCCGTAAATTCTTTTTTTGGTTCATAACCAGTCACCTGTTCACCAGCGGCTGATAAAATTTCACGCATATCCATAGTACCAGCAATGCCCAACAAGCCAGATTTTTTATTCATCACGCGATCCACTTCTTGAGGGGTCATTTTTAATTCCTCAATCATAAATAATGGCACCGCTGGATCTAAATCACCGCAACGAGTAGACATCATTAAACCTTGAAGTGGCGTAAAACCCATTGTAGTCGCTACTGCCTGACCATTTAAAGTAGCACTCAAACTAGCACCAGAGCCTAAATGACAACTAACAATCTTTAAATTACTAAGATCCTTACCTAATATTTCGCATGCTTTTCTGGTGGCATACTTATGAGAAATACCATGAAAACCGTAGCGCCTAATACCATAATTATCATGATATTCTAATGGTAAGGCATATAAATAAGCATAATCAGGAATGGTTTTATAATAAGCGGTATCAAACACAGCAAAATTCTTAGTGTTTGGCAATAACTCCATCGCCTTTTCAGCGCAAGCCAAATTAACCGGATTATGCAATGGCGCTAAGCGATTATACTTTTTTAACCGCTGTAATGAAGTAGTATTAAGCTCTGTTGGTTCAGTAAAAGCTTCACCACCATGCACTACGCGATGACCAACATAAACTAAGTCTGACAAATAACTAGCCAACTCCTTAATTAAAACTTCAAACGCCTCAGCATGACTCTTTAATCCTTCGGGAAAATTCTTTTTAACAAAATTATTTTTCAGCAATTCTTTCATTTCCATAAAAGAATTATCGATACCAATACGCTCAAAAATACCAGAAACAATCTCTACTGGTTCTGTTTTATCTGCTAATTGAAAAATTTTAAATTTCAAAGTCGCACTACCTGAATTAATAACTAAAATATTTTTCATAAATTAACCACCAAATTTTGCATTAACAATTAAACCAACGACAATAGCTAATCCAATAATAATAAAAATAAATACCTCCATATATAAATTAAATTATCAATTCCCCCAAAGCACAAACACCTCCCGGTAAAGAAGCGTTGCCCTCATCCGTATCCACATGCATTGCCCAAACAAATGTTTGATCAATTCTTACTTCTATTTCATTAAAAGTTACCGAACGTTCACCGGCAGTTTTAACCGAAACAATTTGATTATTTTGTAAGCCTAATTTTTCAGCCGTTGCCGGATCACAGTGAATATGACGCTTAGCAATAATTACCCCTTCTTTGAGCACTATTTCGCCCTTTGGGCCAATTAAAGTGCAACCGGCCGATTCTTTAAGATCACCAGATAAACGCACTGGGGGCTGTAATTTAAGCTTTCTAGCCTCAGTCATAGACAATTCTACCTGACTATTTTTGCGAACTGGACCTAAAATGCGTACATTAGCTAATTCGCCATCCGCCGTTTTAATGGCGATAGTTTCTTGGCAAGCAAATTGACCAGTTTGGGATAGTGGCTTTAGCTGAGTTAAGGTGTAATCAAACCCAAATAACTTATCCAAATCAGTTCTTGATAAATGACAATGGCGGGCAGAAACTTCAATTTTGATCGTTTGCATAGTATTTATTTCATTTTTATAAGATGATTTTAGCACATTTTACCAAATAAAAAAAGAGGGGCTAAAAACAAAACTCCGCCCCTTACAGGACGGAGTTTATATCTAAATTAGCTTATTTCTTTGCTTTTTTCTCTTTGATTGCAGCGTGAGCGGCAGCCAAGCGAGCAATTGGTACTCTAAATGGAGAGCAAGAAACATAAGTTAAACCAATCTTGTGACAGAATTCGATCGTTCTTGGATCGCCTCCGTGTTCACCACAGATACCTAACTTAATATTCTCCCTAACTGATTTACCTTTTTCAATGGCAATCTTCATTAGCTGACCAACACCTTCTTGATCGATAGAAGTGAATGGATCGCGTTCATAGATGCCCAAGGCCACGTATTCACCCAAAAACTTGCCAGCATCATCACGAGAAAAACCGCAAGTCATCTGAGTTAAATCATTAGTACCAAAGGAGAAGAATTCAGCATTCTTAGCAATTTCATCAGCAGTTAAAGCGCCGCGAGGCACTTCAATCATCGTACCAACATGATATTCAATAGTAACACCCATTTCGGTCATTACTTTAGTAGCTACAGCATCAACCAAAGCTTTCTGATTTTCAAATTCTTTAACATGGCCAACTAAAGGAATCATAACTTCAGGAATTACTTTAATGCCAACCTTAGCTAATTCAGCTGCTGCTTCAAATACGGCGCGAGATTGCATTTCGGAAATTTCTGGATAAGTAATACCCAAACGGCAACCACGATGACCCAACATTGGGTTGAATTCGTGTAAATCATCCATTTTAGATTTCAATACCGCAACGGTAACACCCAATTCTTTAGCAATAGCTTCAATATCCTTTTCTTCTCTTGGCAAGAATTCATGTAGTGGTGGATCTAAATAACGAATGGTTACCGGTCTCTCACCCATGATTTCAAACAATTCTTTGAAATCCTGCTTTTGCATAGCCAAAATTTTAGCCAATGCTTTTTCACGACCTTCCTTGGTTTCAGCCAAGATCATTTCGCGAACCGCTTTAATTCTAGATTCTTCAAAGAACATATGCTCAGTACGGCATAAGCCAATACCTTCAGCACCAAATTCAATCGCTTTAGCCGCATCTTTTGGAGTATCAGCATTGGTTCTGATCTTTAATCTTTTAACCTCATCAGCCCATTGCATAATGGTGCCAAAGTTACCAGATAAAGCTGGGTCAACCAAGTCAACAGCGCCCATAAATACTTCACCAGTAGCGCCCTCTAAGGTAATAATATCGCCTTCTTTAATAGTCTGACCAGCAACTTCCATTACTCTATCGCGCTCAGAAATCTTCAATTCAGAACAACCAGCCACACAACACTTACCCATACCACGAGCTACTACAGCTGCATGAGAAGTCATACCACCACGAGCGGTTAAAATACCTTGAGCGGCATGCATACCTTCAATATCTTCTGGAGAAGTTTCTACGCGAACCAAGATCACTTTTTCACCCTTCTGAGCAGCATCAAAAGCAGCTTCAGCGGTAAATACTACCTTACCCACAGCCGCACCCGGAGATGCTGGCAAGCCCTTAGCAATTACTGGCTTAACGCGCTTAGATTTTGGATCTAATTGCTTATGTAATAATTGGTTTAAAGATTCTGGATCAACTTTCAACAAAGCCTCTTCTTTAGTTAACAAACCTTCGCTAACTAAATCAACAGCTACTTGAACAGCGGCAGCCGCAGTTCTCTTGCCGTTTCTAGTTTGTAACATATACAAAGTTCCGCGTTCAACAGTAAATTCGATATCCTGCATATCTTTGTAATGCTTTTCTAACTTAGAACGAATTTCTACCAATTGCTTGTAAATTTCAGGCATTTGTTCGTTCAAAGTTTCGATAACTTCTGGAGTTCTAATACCAGCTACAACATCTTCACCTTGAGCATTAATCAAATATTCACCATAGAATTTATTTTCACCAGTAGAAGGATTACGAGTAAAGCAAACGCCAGTACCGGAATCATTACCCATATTACCAAATACCATTGATTGAACATTGACGGCAGTACCGATCAAGCCAAAAATGTTATTCATACGGCGATAGGAATTGGCGCGGGAATTATTCCAAGAATCAAACACCGCAAAAATAGCCATCGCTAATTGCTCTTTAACATCATTTGGAAATAAACGACCCTTTTCTTCTTTAATCAACTCTTTGTAACCAGTAATAACCTCTTTCAAAGCTTCAACATCTAATTCAGTATCAAATTTAACACCCTTAGCAGTTTTTACGCCTTGTAATACCTCTTCAAAAGCGTGGTGCTCACAACCCATTACTACATCACCAAACATTTGAATAAAACGACGATAAGCATCATAAGCAAAACGAGGGTTACCAGTTTTTTTGGATAAACCTTCAACAGTTTCATCATTTAAACCTAAGTTTAAAATAGTATCCATCATACCAGGCATCGAAACGGCGGCGCCAGAACGAACAGATACCAATAATGGATCACTAGCATCACCTAACTTTTTGCCCATAGTTGCTTCTAACTCAGCCAACTTTTCATCGGTCTGCTTTTTGATTTCTTCAGACATCTTGCGACCCTGATCGTAAAAATCCTTACAAGCTTCGGTGGAAAGAGTAAAGCCCGATGGCACTGGCAATCCCATGGTGGTCATATCCGCCAAGTTAGCACCCTTACCGCCGAGAATTTCTTTCATTTCTCTCGTTCCTTCTTTGAAGGAATAGACAAACTTCTTTTCTGACATAGTTTGTTTTATTTATTTATTTTTTATTTAAATTAACCTTTTTTGACATAAAAAATAGGCCTTGTGACCTATTGCCTTTGCTCACCAAATAGCATCAATTACTTTTCAATCCGTTTCAATGTTAACAAGCCATTTTGGGCGCCAATTTGAGTAATACAGGAAGCGGAATTTTTCATACCCCAACGCAAAGCTTGCTTAATATTCTTACCATAAATTAACGCCGCTGTAAAGGCTGAAGCAAAAGCATCGCCCACACCAACCGTATCTACCGCCTTAACCGCTTGCGCCTTAATATAATAATACTTTTTACCATCATAAGCATAAGCACCCTTACTGCCATCAGTTATCACCACAATTTTAGGGCCAAAGTCTTGAATCGTTTTTAATAAACCCTTAATATCTTTGAGTTTCTTGAAAAATAAAGCCTCATCATGATTAACCACAAACAACGAAATATTAGGCAAAAAGGCCTTAACTTGCTCAATGTTTTTAAGCTGATGGCTACCAGGATTCCAAGCGATTGGCTTTTTTTGCTCTACCACCTTGTGCATAACTTTTTCCCAACCAACTTCTGGCAAAGAAGAGACATAAAACCATTTAACATCCACCTTGCTCAAGCGCAAATCATCAACGGATAATAAATCATTAGCACCACGATAAGTAAATAAAATATGTTCGTGAGCGGCATTTTTAACCGTCAAAACCACTGAGAAACCAGAATGCTCCTTAAGATCAATAGATAACAAAGAATAATCTACGCTACGATTTTTGAAATTTTGCAAAATCGCTTGACCGATTTCATCCTGAGCAACGCGACAAACTGGAGCAACCTTTAAACCCAGGCCAGCAAAAGACACAGCCACATTGGCCGCACCACCGCCAAAGCTGTAGTTTAATTTATCCACCATAATTTTAGCGCCATACTCAAACGCTAATAATTTTTGTTTGGTAATATCTGAGGTATTGATCAACTCACCTTCGCCACTATAAAACATCATGTCGCGAGTAGCGCCACCGATAGTAACCACATCTAATTTTTTCTTGGAACCTAATAGCATAATAAATTAATTATACTAAAATTTGGGAAATTAAAAAAGCCCGGGGTTGCCGGGCTGGAAAAAATAATGGATAACTGTTAGTCGCTATCGCCTGGATAGGAAGGAACTTCATCGGGACCGTATTCCCTTGGACCAAAGATGCGCTTGAGGAGACCCGGTTTTTTCTCACCCGATCCCGAAGAGGAAGGCTTACTGCTTTCCCTTGACTTTGGCGGATCCTTTTCAATTGGTTCCGCATCGTAGCCATCGATTGGACACATGGGCATTCTCCTTTTTGAGACACTTTTTTAAACACTAGTCACCGATCCTAATTGGCTTTGGGTTTAATGTTCAATCAAATATAACCGTAAATTACCACTATTTGACATATTTGTCAACAAAATTGTAGGAATTAAAAAAGCCCGGAGTTACCGGGCTAACACGACACACAAATCAGTATTGGCGACGACCGCAACTATTCATGCGTGTTGTTTTGCCAATAATGACCGCCCTTCGTTTCATCGAAGGTTCTTCTGGCTTGCGATTCTAAGGTTTCAGGCGGCGAATCGGCATTATCCCTCGCCCCAAATATTCGAGCAAGTAATCCTGACTTGCGCTCCGGCTTATCATCACCGGAACCAAAACCACCAGATCCACCATTTCCGTCTGAGTCCGCCATTGAGTGTCTCCATTTACAAAAACCATTAATTTAACCATTAGACCAATGACTCATCCACAACAGCGCGGCGAGCCGATGTCGAACACCAACTTAATTACTGATAACTAAGATGGCTGGCTGGACCTAGGCCTTGTGATGATAAATAGAAGATTTACCAACAAGAAGTCCAGACACAAACTGACGGGTACGCAGAAAAAAATGATGGGCAATACTCCCACCGTTAGGGTACCACTGAACAGTGTTCAGGTCGGTCAAAGAAACGGCTTAGCAAAGGGTGACGCTTACATGGAGCACTCTCCTTCCTGGGTTATATATTTAAGGTTCGACTAAACATAGCGGTAATTTACCACCATTTAACCGATTAGTCAAATAAAGTTATATAAAAACAGCTAAATATAGATATTAATCTTCAATTTTTACTACCCCTTCGCGAAGCACGGTCAACTTGCCATTTTCTAACTTAACCAGGGTCGATGGCAACGATCGTAAATCCCCTGCATCTTTATAAAAATCTACTTTTTCACCAAAATAAGTTCTGGCTTCATCAATATTATTAGCTGGCGGTAATCCTTCTGGATTGGCACTTGGCGCCACTAATGGCCCAGTACTCTTTAACAATTCTAATAATTCTGGATTATTAGGCAATCTAAACGCCAAGGTTTTAGTGCCACGATGCAAGTAAGCTAAACGAGGCTCATCACAAGACAAAACCACACTTACCATACCCGGCCAATATTTTTCTAATAACTTTTTATCTTCATTAGATAAAAAAATGTCAAACACCGCCAAGCTATCTAAACTGGAAATTAAAATAATAAATGGTTTATCTGGTTGACGATATCTCACCGCATAAATGCGCTCCACGGTTTTTTGATTCATCGCCTGACCTAATACGCCATAAATAGTGTCGGTGGGCATTACACCAATACCGCCAGTCTGCAAAGTAGAAACGATATTCATAAATTTAAAAATTATTTCTTTTCTTCATATTAGCACGTCTGGCACGATTAGCAAAGCGATGCGCCTCATCACGCAAATACAATAAAGTTTTCTTTAATTCTTCAGCTAATTTTTTAATTTTAGCGTTAACATTCTTACCAAAAACCAACTTATCCCCAGCTAATTTAGAAATACCAATCAGCGGAATATTAATCTGCTTTTTTAAAAACAATCCTGACACAAAATCTACCTGCGGTTTTCCACCATCAATTAAAAACATATCGGGATAGGGCCATTCTTGATGCGCCAAACGTCGCTCTAACATTTCATAAAGCGAACGTAAATCATCACCGCTATTAGCCTCGCTAATTTTAAAGATGCGATATTGCGAATTATCCGGCTCGCCATCAATAAACACTGTCATCGATCCGCAAACTTCCTGACCAGATAAATGAGAAATATCATAACCTTCAATACGATTAAGTTTGGCTGTTAAGCCAATATCATCAGCGGTTAAAAGCGTAGTTTCTTGCAAATGTTTTAAGGCGCTTTCCTGCTCCGGATGAGATTTAGCCAAATCTTTCAATAACCTTTTTCTTTCGCCAGAAAGTAACTGCTCAATATGTTTAATGTTTTGTTGATAATCAGCCACTGAAATTTTACCCACACAAGAACCCGGACATAAACCAATTTGGTAATCAAAACAAGGCTTACCCTGATTAGGCTTGCAAGTACCATAAGGAAAAACTCTTCTAATCAATTGCAAGGCTTTGCGCAATAAAGCGGAATTTTGGTATGGTCCAAAAATCTTAACTTTACTAACAGGAAACTTATTTAAATCACGACCACGGACAATCATTGGCTTAGGATAATCACCATCGGCAATTACCACATAACTAAAAGATTTGTCATCTTTTTCTTTGACATTATATTTTGGCCAATATTTTCTAATTAAATTTGCCTCTAAAATAATGGCTTCCAAAACTGAATCTGCGATTTCATATTGCACATCTCGCGCCAAAGAAACCATCTCGGCAATGCGTGGATCTAAATCAAGGCGAAAATAATTACTCACGCGACGACGCAAAGCCGTAGCACGACCGATATATAAAATCTCGCCATGTTCATCTAAAAAACGGTACACACCGGGCTCTAAAGGAAAATCTTTAATTTTATCCTTTAAATTCATTAGGGTAAATATTCTTTAAGATATTTTCCGGTCAGCGATCGGCCATTATAAGACACCTGCTCTGGTGTACCATAAGCCACTAATTCTCCGCCATCATTACCGCCATCGGGGCCAAGATCAATCAAATAATCCATCGACTTAATCATATGCAAATTATGCTCAATCACTACCACGGTATTTTCTCTTTCTACTAGTCGGTTTAATACGCCCAATAAAAGTTGGATATCATAATAATGCAAACCCACCGTTGGTTCATCCAATAAATACAATGAGCGCTTACCTAAAGAATGAGTTAACTCGCGCGCCAATTTAATTCTTTGCGCTTCACCACCAGACAAAGTAGTAGCGCTTTGACCCAACTTCAAATAGCCCAATCCTACTTCGCTCAATACTTTTAACTTATCAGTAATTAAATATTGGCCATCAAAAAATGGCAATGCCTCATCAATAGTCAAATCCAAAACTTGCGAAATATTTTTACCATTATATTCTACTTGCAAAGTATCACGACTAAAACGCTTACCATGACACACTTCGCATTCCACCAATACTGGTGGTAAAAAATGCATTTCAATTAAATTATGGCCAGCACCCTCACAAGCTTCACAGCGACCACCTGGGCGATTAAAAGAAAAACGCGATAAACTATAACCCAATTCGCGTGATTGTGGTAAAGCCGCAAAAAACTCACGAATCGGCGTAAAGATGCCAGTATAAGTGGCGGGATTAGAACGCGGGGTACGCCCAATTGGCGACTGATCAATTACCACAACCCGATTAATATATTCCGTACCAATAATTTTTTTAACTTTTTCTAGTTCAGTTTTTCCTGGTCGACTCTTAATCTTCATAATGTTTTTATACAAAACATCATACATTAATGAAGATTTGCCAGAACCAGAAACACCCGTGATGCCCACTAATTTACGCAATGGGATTTCTACATCCACATTTTTTAAATTATTAGCACTAGCACCAAGAATACGAATCGTTTCGTTAATTTTTTCTCGGCGCTTTTTAGGCACCTCAATTTGTTTTTGCCCACGCAAATATTGCAAAGTCAATGAATCCGCTTTACTACCTGGAGCTAATAATTTTTTTGTTTCACCAATAGCTACCACTTCCCCGCCGTGCACACCAGCATAAGGCCCCAAATCTACTAGATAATCTGATTCTTTAATCGTACGTTCATCATGTTCTACAATAATGACTGAATTATTTTGATCGCGTAAAGCCTTTAGAGTTTCAATTAAACG
>CAZNIV010000015.1:0-19843 GCA_964573235.1 uncultured Gammaproteobacteria bacterium | reverse complement strand
GAATCAATGGCGCCAAAACCAAGCGTCGCATTGAAACCTGGGTGGGCAATATTCTTGCTCCGGATTCTGGAGTGATTAAAAACCTGGATTCGGTATGGCGCAAAGAGATGCGCCCCGAATTCCGTTGATTTTTTTCCACTGCCTTGCCGTTTTCGGTCGGGCAGTTTTTATTTTGTCAGATAGCCCGCTGGCATACTTGCCACGCTATTTGGGCTTTTTAGAGCCTCATGGCGCATATTAAGCATGAAATTAATAGTTTTTGCTGGATAATTTACCCTTATAGGCAATCGAGATAGACTTGACATTTTCACCTTTTTCCTGTTAGGGTAAGTTCACAAAACAGTTCAATGTTGAGCTGTAATTGCACGTTTCAACTCAAAGAAAGGAAAGAAGATCATGGCAAATCGCAACTTCCGAGATCTCTTGGAAAGTCAGTGGTCAAAAGGGAATTTTGTGTGCGTCGGGCTCGATACCGAATTCGACAGTATACCCGAACGGGTACGCTATGCCAGTCCCCAGAACGCCATGTGCACCTTTAACCGGGAGATCGTCGACGCGACCAAGGATTTGGTGTGTGCCTACAAGCCGAACACCGCCTTTTACGAGGCGCACGGTAGCGAGGGCATCTCGATTCTCCGGGAAACCATCGAGTACATCCACCAGGTGGCGCCCGATGTTCCAGTGATTCTCGACGCCAAGCGCGCCGACATTGGCAATACCAATAAGGGCTACGCTCGTTTCGCCTTCGACCTCTTGGGGGCGGATGCGATCACGGTACACCCGTACTTGGGCGCCGAGGCGATGAAGCCGTTTCTCGACAGGAAAGAGAAGGGCGTCATTGTACTTTGCCGCACGTCCAATCCGGGCGCCGGCGAGTTCCAGGATTTGCGCATTGACGGCGAACCACTTTGTCGCGTTTATCGCGTGGTTGCTCACAACGTTGCCACCAAGTGGAACGCCAACGGCAACTGTGCCGTGGTCGTCGGAGCGACTTACCCCGAAGAGCTCGGGGAAGTTCGCGCGATCGTCGGCGACATGCCGATTCTGATTCCCGGCATCGGCGCCCAAGGCGGTGATGTTGAGAAAACGGTTCGGGCCGGTCAAGACAGTCGCGGTCAGGGCATGATCATCAACTCGTCGCGTGGCATCATCTTCGCCTCCAAGTTGGGGGATTTTGATGAAGCCGCTCGTCGCGAAACGATCAAGCTCCGCGATTCCATCAACCAGTACCGCAAGTAATCCAACAACCAGGAGAGACAAAACATGAAAATGAGCCAGCAGGAAATTCGGGACATTCTTGCCAAGATTAATGCGGTCATCACCCGCAGTCACGTCGTTTACACGTCGGGCAAACACGGCTCGGCTTATGTAAACAAGGACGCCATCTATCCGCACACGCAGTTGACGTCAGAGCTTTGCTACGAGTTTGCCGACGAGTTCTACGCTGACAAGGTGGATGTGGTCATTGCCCCGGCCATCGGCGGTGTGATTTTGTCCCAATGGACGGCATACCATCTCACGATTGCCCAGGATCGTGAAGTTCCCGGTGTTTACGCCGAGAAGGTCGAAGGCGGAGATGCTTTCGTCATCAAGCGCGGCTACGACAAGCTCATTGTCGGCAAGAGAGTTTTGGTGGTGGAGGATATCCTCACTACCGGCGGTTCCGTCAAAAAGGTCATCGAAGCGGTGCGAGCCATCGGCGGCAATGTCATTGGCGTCGGCGCCCTCTGCAATCGCGGTGGCGTCACGGCGCAAGATTTGGGCGATGTGCCCAAACTCGTCTCGCTCCTCGACATTAAACTCGATGCGTGGGATGCGGAAAATTGCCCGCTCTGCGCCAAGAGTATTCCGATTAACACCGATGTTGGCAAGGGACGCGAGTTCCTGGCCAAAATGGCGGCGGCATTATAAGTCGTCATGCCCAAAACAACAACGAGGTTTGCTATCGCACGGTAGCAACCTCTTTTTATTTTTTGCCTTGATTTTATCCCAATATTTTGCCATAATATAAAGCAATATGCTAGAAAAAATCCGCCAAGATTTGATTAGACTTAAAAACGCCGAGCGCGCCAAAAACGCTCAGTGGTTTTTTCAAACTGGCCCCGGCCAATATGCCGAAGGTGATATTTTTTACGGCATCACTGTGCCTAATCAACGCAAGGTGGCTAAAAAATATCCCAACCTAACTTTTATTGATTTACAAGAATTATTATCCTCCGGTATTCACGAAGAGCGGTTGGTGGCTTTATTTATTATGGTTAATCAATATCAAAAGGCGAGTGCTAAACTTAAAAAACAACTCGTTACTTTTTATCTCAAAAATGCCAAACGGGTAAATAATTGGGATTTGGTGGATTCTTCGGCGCATAAAATTCTAGGCGCTTATTTATTGGACAAGCCAAAAGCTATTTTGTATCGTTTAGCTAATTCTAAAAATTTGTGGGAAAAACGCATCGCGATTATTGCCACCTTTATGCTGATTAAAAATAATTTATTTGATGATGCGCTCGCGATTGCCGAAAAATTGCTTAACGATAAACATGATTTAATTCACAAAGCCGTGGGCTGGATGTTGCGTGAAGTGGGTAAGCGTAATATAGTGGTGGAAGAAAACTTTTTGCGTCAGCATTATAAAACTATGCCTCGCACTATGTTGTGCTATGCCATCGAAAAATTTCCGCCCTATCGTCGCGTGCAATATTTGAAAGGTTTAATTTAAATTATGCCGGTTAAAGAAATAAATTTTTTAGATTATAAAATCAAAGTCAATTTGCGTGATGAAGCTGATGTCAGTGTGGCTTCAGAAATTTTTAATTGGCGGGAATATCGCTCTGCTGAAGAGGTGATCAAAAATACTACCAATCCCATTTTAGATATTGGCGCTCATGCCGGATTTTTTTCTATCTATGCCCGCTTATTAAATGACAGTGTAACCATCTACGCGGTTGAACCGCATCCAGAAAATATTAAGGCATTAGGCGAAAATTTAAAAGCTAATCATATTGATGGCGTTAAAATTTTAGCCTTAGCCATTGCGGATAAAACCGGTGAGGGCAAATTGGCGGTTAGCGAAGATAGTCACAATCATAAATTGAGCACGGATGAAAAAATCTCTGATTTATCTATAAAAACTAGCACCTTGCTAGATTTATTAGAAAAATATAAAATAGATGCCGTTGGTTTATTGAAGATGGATATTGAGGGTGCCGAGTATGCGGTATTAACCGCCTTAAAACCAGGAGATTGGTTAAAAATTGATCATTTGGTTTTAGAATACCACGATGATACTATTAACCATCATCGCCAATTAGAAAAGTTAATTCGCGAAAACGGTTTTAGTGTTCAAATATTTCCGTCAATGTTTGATAAGTCCATGGGCTTTATTATGGCGCGCAATAAAAGAAAATAATAATATAAAAAGATGAGTAGTTATTTGACTCCCAAAGAAATCACCCAAGAGATGGTGGAAATCAGCAAAAAGAAAGTGAGCTATAATTGGCTGACTATTATTTTGCTTGGTATTTTAGGTGGTATGTTTATCGCCCTTGGTTCTGAGCTTTCGATGATGGGCACTTTTGATTTGCCTAAATTTTTAGGCACTGGTTTTTCTAAGATTATGGCCGGTTCGTTGTTTAGCGTGGGTTTGATTTTGGTGGTGATGGCCGGCGCCGATTTATTTACCGGCAATATTTTGATTATCACTGGTGTATTGGCTAAGCAGGTAAAAGTTAAGCAGATGATTCGCAATTGGTTGATTATTTATTTTACTAATTTGATCGGTGCTTTAATTATTGTGGCCATTATGTATTATTCCAATTTGTGGAATACTAATGATTACGCAATGGGTGGCTATGCTTTAATGGTGGCGACCAAAAAAGCGAGTTTAGGTTTTTGGGAGGCGTTAGTTCGTGGCATTGCTTGTAACTGGCTAGTGTGTTTGGGTGTATGGTTGGGCGTGGCTGGCAAAGATGCGGTTAGTAAGATTATTGGTATTTATGTGCCGGTGATGGCGTTTGTGGCTAGTGGCTTTGAACATGCGATTGCTAATATGTATTTTTTGCCTTTTGGTTTATTAATGAAGGCTAATGATTCAGTGGTAACGGCTAGTAAATTGGGTAGCGCCGTTGATCATTTGAATTGGTATAATGTGATCGTGAATAATTTTATCCCAGTGACTATTGGTAATATTATTGGTGGCGCGTTGTTTGTGGGCGCTTTTTATTATTGGATATATTTAAAACCAAATAAAGCTTAGGTAATAGGGAATAGTGATAAATTAAAAAACCGCCGGTTTATACTGGTGGATTTTTTAATTTAAATTAAATTATTTAATTAAAATAGCTAAATATAGCTAATAAATTATTATTTCTATTTTTTCCCAACCCCTTTTCGCATAGTGGTAGAGAGAATGATTCTCAAAACCTACTTTGCCACGCGGTAAAGTAAGTGTACAATCCACAATTTGGAGGATGTTTCCATGAAAAAGATCATCGCAGTGTCGATGTGTATGGTGTTCGGACTTCTGGCCATGGCATTCAAAGACAACGGCAACGTCACCGGCAAGGAGATCATCGAGCAGGACCGCGGCGCGCAAATCAAGCAGGTCATGTGCTTGGGCGTCAAGGGTTATACGTTAACCATAGCGGTGGAATTCGATAAGCCGGCCAAGGGCGTTGGCGCTGATTGCTTCAGCGCCTTCGACCAGGTATATACCGTCGACAATGGCGTCAAGGCTGTCCAACTTGATAACATGGGCTATGTCCATGCCGTCACAATCGACCTGACGATCGCGAACGATATCAATCGAATCGTCATTGGATCAAGGGTCAATGGTAATGGTGCGGCCATTATCTTCCCTTATTCCCTCAAGGAAAAAGAGGGAAAGTGGACCATCCAGAAGTGGGAGTCAGGAAAGAAATTCTGATTATACCACTATCTCCCCATCAGCAGAAAACCCGTCATCGTACTGGTTGCGCTGGTGGGTTTTTTGTTTTTATAAACTAAAAAGACACCTTTTTCGAGATGTCTTTTTGTATCGTAAACTTTATATATCCAAATTCTTTACATTCTTCGCATGAGTCTGAATGAAGCGTTTTCTTGGCGCTACTTCCGCACCCATTAAGATGTCGAAAGTTTCATTAGCTAATACAGCATCGGAAAATGAAATTCTTTTCATCATACGTTTCTTTGGGTCCATAGTGGTATCCCATAACTGTTCAGGGTTCATTTCACCCAAACCTTTATAGCGCTGAATATTAACTTTAACCCCACCTATTTGTTCTACAGTTGCTTCAGTACCTTCCTCAGTTTCTACTGGAACTACCTCTTCCTCTTTTTCCTCTTTATTTTTACCCTTTTTAGAATTGTCTTGATGAGCCTTAACCATTTCGTCGCGAGCAGTGTCTAATTCTTCTTCGCTGAAAACATAACGCACATCTTTGCCGATTTGAACACGGAACAAAGGTGGTTGCGCAACATAAATATGGTTTTCGGTAATCAGGTTAGGAAAGTGGCGATAAAATAAGGTTAAAAGCAAAGTTCTAATGTGGGCGCCATCTACATCAGCATCAGTCATGATGATAATTTTATCATAACGCAAATCGCCAATCGTAAATTGCTCACCAATATTAGTGCCCATGGCAATAATCAAAGACTTGATTTCGTTATTGGCTAACATTTTATCTAAACGAGAACGCTCTACATTTAATATTTTACCGCGCAATGGTAAGATTGCTTGATTTTCGCGATTACGGCCTTGTTTGGCAGAACCACCAGCGGAATCACCCTCAACAATAAATAGTTCACAAATTGATGGGTCCTTGGATGAACAATCAGCTAATTTACCAGGTAAGGCAAAGCCATCGAGCACGCCTTTGCGTAAAACTGTTTCACGAGCGGATCTGGCTGCTATTCTGGCGCGAGCGGCCAATAAACACTTACCAATAATGGCTTCAGAATCTTTAGGACTTTCTTCCATAAAGATTTCTAATGCGTCGGACATGATCTTTTCTACAATCGAGCGTGCTTCTACGTTGCCTAATTTAGCTTTGGTCTGGCCTTCAAATTGTGGTTCTGGAATTTTAATAGAAATAACTGCAGTCAAGCCTTCACGCACATCCTCAGCCGTTAAATTAGTATCTTTTTCTTTTAGATAACCCTTTTTGCGAGCAATGGTGTTAATAGTGCGAGTTAAAGCTGTGCGGAAACCCACCACATGCATACCGCCTTCAGGATTATAAATGTTATTCGCAAACGCTAAAACATTTTCATTATATTCTTCAATATATTGCAACGCGATTTCTACGTTGATTTTATCCATTTCTTTTTCGACGTAGAAAATATTTTCGTGTTTGACTTCGCTATGAATGTTGATATGACGCACATAAGATTTGACACCACCTTCAAAATAGAATTCATAAGTTAAGTGTTGGCTTTCATCTTTTTCGCGTTGATCGCAAATAATCATTCTGACGCCCTTAGTCAAGTAAGATTGTTGGCGTAAGTGATCCAAAATTATTTTTAAATTAAATTCCGTGACGGTAAAGATTGTGCCATCTGGTTTAAAGGTAATTTTAGTACCCGTACCTCTGGCATCGCCAATAGACCGTACTTGTTTTAACGGCTTACCAATGTTGTATTCTTGTAGCCATAATTTTCCTTCACGCTTAACCTCCGCTTTAGTGTATGAAGATAGAGCATTAACCACTGAAGCTCCTACGCCATGTAAACCGCCAGAAACTTTATAACCCCCATCGCCAAACTTACCGCCGGCGTGTAATACGGTTAAAACTGTTTCTAGGGCTGATTTTTTGGTGACCTTATGAACATCAACTGGAATACCACGACCGTTATCTTCGACAGAAACCATCCCGTCTTCTAATAAACAAACTTTAATGCGATCGCAATGGCCAGCCATCGCTTCATCGATCGAGTTGTCTACAATTTCCCAAATTAAATGGTGTAAACCGGTTTCCGCGGTGTTACCAATATACATACCCGGACGTTTTCTAACTGGATCTAATCCCTCCAATACGGTAATTTGTTCAGCGCCATAAGCCGAGGCTTTCTTGGCTGATTCATCCCCTTTATTTGCCATAATTGTTTCAACTAAGACTTATTATTTTTATAGTCTAATTTTAGCATTTTTGCGGATATTGGGCAAGGGTGGGTAGAAGGTGGGGGGATAAATAGTTTTAAGCAAAAAGTAATTTATGCTATAATATATTTGATGTCTCAAATTCCAACTAAAAACATATCCGACCAAGAGCTTAAAGTAAGTTATTGGTATGTCACTCATAAATTGCGCCTAAAAAAGCAGTTGGCCTTGTTGTTGATTTTATTATCCCTTGGATTATATGGCTATACCATTTATCAGTTGACTATTTTTAGTCTGCGCTATCAGCAAAGTGAAGCTAAACTTTTGCAAATGATTAACAGCGGTAGCGCTGGATTAGCACAAGTAGAAGTTAATGTGCCTAAAAATTTATCTTTTTCCGATATTTCCACTTTGTCTAATCAAACCAGTCGCCAAGATTTTTTGGTTGGCGCAATTAATCCCAATGCTACTTGGTTAGCTTATTTTGATTATCAATTTGTTTATAGTGATGGTACTTATAGTCAAAAGCACCCGGGCTTTATCATGCCAGGGGCGAGTAAATATATTTTAGATTTGGGCCAAGAAAAATATGCTTCACAATTAGTGGTTTCTAATGTGCGCTGGATTAAAGTTAATGATTATGAGCAAATTGCCAGTCAGCGCAATCGCTTTTTGGTGGATGATAAAACCCGCACCTTCAAGCGAGGCAGTGGGGCGGTGCCAAGCGTGGTCGGTTTTGCTTTATCTAACGAATCCGCTTATGGTTATTGGAATGTGGATGTACAAGTTTTTTTATATAGTGGCGGTTCTTTGGTGGGTGTAAATGAGGTGCAGTTTGATCGTTTTGGCGCCGGAGAAACTAAGAATATTGAAATGAATTGGCATCAGTCCTTGCCAATAGTGGACAGAGTAGATGTTGTACCATTAACCGACTTTTTGTATAGTAAGAATATTTTACCGTTATAATAACTAAAAAATAATTTGCCACCCGAAGTGGAGTATTATTTTTGTATTTAAAATTAGCTAAAATATTTTAGTCAATTGTTGAATTGACAATTTTAATGACAAGGGGTATTATTAAATGTTTACTGGATTAAGAGTAAACACTGTTCATTGAATCAATAAACCAATCACAAGGGAGATACTGCAATGAAAAAGGAAATCATGTCAGCGGAGCGATTGGCGGCATCTTTAGCCGTTTCTGATCTCACTGATCGGACCAATGGTGTTCACGCCATTAATTTGGTGATGGACAAGGTTGAGTATGTGCTACGCACTGTTTATGCTGGAGTAGCGGTCGAGGAGGTTAAAACCAAGCCGACAGTCACCGTGAAAGAAAATTTCGATGACCTGCTCTTCCCGGTAGATAATGCTGGACGCTCATCGCGTTATACTCGGCATGTTTCTCATGACACCGTCCTGAGAACCCACACCTCTTGTGCCGTTCCTACTTGGCTCAAGAGAATGGCCACTACCACTAGCGCCAGTGATGTTATCGCAACCTTTCCCGGTATGTGTTATCGTCGCGATGTCGTTGATAAAACACATTGCGGGGAGCCACATCAGATGGATATTTGGCGAATCAAATGCGGAGCGCCACGACTCGTCAGGGCGGATCTTATTCAATTGGTGGAAGCCATTTTGAATGCCGTCATCCCTGGTTATGAGTATCACGCAAATGAAGTCGAACACCCATACACCATTAACGGACTGGAAATCAACGTCTTGGTTAATGGTGCGTGGCTGGAGGTTATGGAGTGTGGCGAAGCCAATCCGATTGTCTTGGCCAATGCCGGACTTGATCCAAATAAGTACTCAGGGCTTGCCTTGGGTATGGGTCTTGACCGACTGGTTATGATTATCAAGGGAATTGATGATATTCGCGCGTTGCGGTCAGATGATTCTCGGATAAAGCAACAGATGACGAATCTTGAAAAATTCGTCGCAGTTTCCAATCAACCGTCCACCAAGAGAGTACTTTCTTATTCCGCTTCTGTTGACAAAACTGAAGAGGATATTTGCGAGGAAATCAAGGACGAGCTTGGTTTGGATGCTGCCATCATCGAGCGGATTGATTACTCCGAGACCCCTTATGACCAACTTCCGGATAAAGCTAAGAGTAATCTTGGTATTCACCCGGACCAGAAAAATGTAGTGGCGACACTGACATTCCGTTCGTTGGACAAGTCTTTACCAAGAGATGTAGTTAACGAATGGATGCAGCGCCTTTACCCGCGGTTAAACAAGGGTGATAAGGGGTATATGTGATCCACTCCATCAGTATGAGTCGCAAGGTTGTTAGACGCCATCTAACAACCTTTTTTAATTTTATTTTAAGTAGATGAGTAAAATATATTTTATATAAAAAATTATTTTTTATTATTTAATAAAATTGGATAGCAGGTGATTGCTATCCAATTAAGTATATAGATGTTTGTTTATTATTTTTTCCAACAGTATGGATCAGCGGCCATTAGGTCGTGATTTATAGACAGCGCTCTGGCTCTGCATCCACCACAGATAAACTTATCGCAACAAGAGCCACATTTTCCGCTATATTTTTTACTAAGTAGTTGTGCTACTTCTGGAACTTTTATTCGGTTATTCCAGATGTTTACTAATGAGTCATTATAAAAATTTCCCAGCGTAACATTTTGTAAGAAAGTGCAAACACCAACCCCTCCATCATATCTTATGTGAATCATGTTTTGTCCGGCAGTACAGCCACTTATTATTTTTCCTGAATATATATCTCCAAATTCCTTTAATTTATCTGTTATGGTTTTGTCTACAAGATGATATAGGGGGTCTTGGCAGTTTATTAGAATGTTTATTTTTCGTTTTTGTTTTTCGAGACTCAAGTCTTCCAAAACCTTTTTATATTCTAATGGGGTTAAAACAAAAACGGGATTTTTTTCGTTGGCTCTGCCCGTAAAGATTGCTGCTCTAGCTAGAAACGTATCTACACCCAATTTTTCAAGTAAATCTAGTGTTGAACTTAAATCATCCTTATTTATTCTTGTCATGGTAAACTCAACATGAACCCTTATTTTTAGCTGTTTAAGTAACTTAATAGAAGCCGTAGCTTTTTCGAAAGCGCCGTTAAGATTTCTTATCTTATCGTTTATTTCTGGCCTTGAGCCATCTAATCCAACCCCAAATGAATATAATCCAGCTTCTTTTAATGATTTGGCTAGATCTTTGGTTAATAAAAGTGAGTTACTTTGAATTCTTGTTTTTATCCCGTATTTTGTAGCTTCTTTTACTATTTCAACTATATCAGGGCGTAACAATGGTTCACCACCGGTTAGTGCTAGTGTTGGGCAGTCTAAGTTTTTCAATTCTGACATTAAACGCGCTATGTCAGCCCCTTTAATGAGGTTGTGTTCGGGGGTTTGTGGAGAGGAGTCGGCACGACAATGTATGCAACATAGATTACATCTTTGAGTTACTTCCCAAAGAGCATAATGAAGATTATTACCCATATTTATCGGTATTATAAAAAAATAACTTATTTTTAAGTTATTTTTTTGAAGGAATTAATTGAACGCACAGGCACATTCTCGTACAACCACTACCTCGGAGGCCTTTTCTTGGTTGTTTGTGACTCCAAACCAGTCTTGCTGTACGGTGACTAGCTCGTTTTGATTAGTCATATTTTTTTTGTTATTTAAAGACAATTTTATTATATGTACTATTCTTATTAATGTCAATAAGTGTATTAAAACCTATTTATTAATGAGGTATTACGTTTATTTTCCTTGTATTTGTCCTATTATATAACTTACAATAGCATAAGAAGCGAATAGTGCTATCATACCAAATGCTGCCCACTTAATACTATCTTTAGCCTTGTTAATTTCTTTTTCATCCCCGCTAGTCATCCAAGTAAAGCCGGCTTTAAAAATAATCAAAAATAATGCCACGCCCACAATACCTAAGATGCTATTAATCATGATGTTTACAAAGATTTGATAACTTCCTTCAAAAGAGGTTCCGGCAAAAGTGCCAGTTACAGAATCCTTAACTATATTCACCCCAGTTTTAGGTGCTTCTGCCCTAGCCGTATTGGCGATTATTATGGCGGATATAAAGGCTAGCGGGGAAGTGATAAGATATTTTTTCATAAAATTAGTCAATATTTATTAATTACATTATATCTTAAAAATAATATTTTAAAAAGCTCTTGACGCTTTTTTAGTTTTTCTTTATATTTATATTAGCACTCAGTGCTATTGAGTGCTAATAAATAAAAAGGCTTAAATTAAACAAAATTAAGCGTATGGATGAGAAGCGGGGTAATTTATTTAAGGTGATTATTGAAGAATATATTAAATCAGCCACTCCGGTCGGTTCTTCATTGATCGTCGAAAAATATTTGCCAGATGTTAGCTCTGCCACCGTGCGTAATTATATGGCCGAGTTAGAGGCTGAAGCATTATTAATGCAACCTCATACTTCGGCTGGGCGTATTCCTACGGTCGCTGGTTACGAGTATTATTTGGCTAATTTTATTGGCGAAGGTCAGTTATCTGCTAAGTCCAAAAAGATTCTAGAAGAAGCATTAAAATCCTTAAGTATTAAGGATCGTGAGCAAATTAAAACTTTAGCTAAATTAATCGCCGAATTATCTGATGCGACGGTACTGATCGGTTTTGGTCCAATGGATGTTTATTACACCGGGGTAGCTAATTTATTTAAACAGCCAGAATTTTTAGAACAAGGATCGGTTTATTCTATGTCTGCTGTAATTGATCACTTAGATGAAGTGATGGCTAAAATATTTTATCAAATTGAAGATGATGTCAAAGTACTTATTGGTGACAGTAATCCATTTGGTTCTATGTCTTCGGTCGTAGTGTCTAAGTGTCATGGTCTATCTAATGATTTGTTGGTGGGCATTTTGGGCCCTAGTCGTATGGATTATCGCAGTAACTTAGGCTTACTTAATTATTTAAAGCAATATTTTAATCAAAAATAAATAAATAAAATATCATGAGTGAAGACAAAAAACCAATTAATAATGAAGAAATAGAATTATTGCAAGCCGAATTGGAAAAAATGAAGTTGCAAGTTGAAGAAATGCGTCAATTAGCCGAAGATAATCTCAATGGTTGGAAGCGTGCTCAAGCCGATTATGCTAACTTTAAACGCGAAACAGAGGAGAAGAAAAAAGATTTGATCGAATTTGCTAATGCCGCTTTTATGTCCGAGGTGTTGCCAGTTTACAATCATTTTAAATTAGCCTTAAAACACATTCCCGAAGATCAGAAAAAGTTAGATTGGATTAAGGGTATTGAATTTATTCGCCGTCAATTTCAGGATTTTTTAAATAAGTATAAGATTATTGAAATTAAAACGGTAGGTGAAAAATTTGATCCAAATATGCACGAAGCGGTGGTTTGCGAAGAAAAAGAAGGATATAAAACTGATGAGATTTTTGAAGAAACGATGCCAGGGTATATGTTGGGTGAAAAGGTAATTAATCCAGCTAAAGTCAAGGTAGCCAAATAACTAATTAACTAAAGAAGATAATTTATGTCAATCATCAAGTGGAACCCTTTTACGGGTCCGTCAGTCATCGAAGATTTTGATAAATTCTTCGATAGTTCGATGCCAATGTCTCAAACATTCGTGCCTGCCATGGATGTTTATCAAGACAAAGATAATGTTTATGTCGAAGCGCCTTTGGCCGGTATTGATCCGGAAAAGGTAGATATCTCAATTGAAAATGATGTTTTAACCGTTAAGGGAGAAAATGAAAAGAAGACCGAAATTGAAGAAAAAAATTATTATCGCAAAGAGGTGAGACGAGGTAGTTTCTATCGTTCCATTCAATTGCCAGCGCGTGTTGCGGGCGATTCGGCTGAAGCTAATTATGAAAAGGGTGTTTTAACCATTACGATTCCTAAGGCGGATGAGGCAAAACCAAAAATGATTAAAATCAAAGCGAATAAAAAATAAAATAAATTAATAATAAAATTAAAATAAATTATGGCAAAAATTCTAGGCATCGACTTGGGTACTACCAACTCATGCATGGCCGTCATGGAAGGCGGTCAGTACAAAATTTTAGAGAACAAAGAAGGTATGCGCACCACGCCATCTATTGTGGCGACCGCAAAAAATGGTGAACGCATTGTGGGTATTGGCGCAAAGCGTCAGGCGGTTACTAATCCGACTAATACCTTATTTTCTATTAAAAGATTAATCGGTCGTAAGTGGGATGATCCAGAAGTTCAGCGCGATACTAAATTATTTCCGTTTGAAATTAAAACTTCTGGCGCGGGTGTAAAAATTATCATGAGCGGTAAAGAATATACTCCTCAAGAAATTTCTGCGATGGTGTTGCAAAAATTAAAAGAAGATGCTGAAGCCAAATTGGGCGAAAAAATTACTGAAGTGGTGATTACCGTTCCAGCTTATTTTGATGATGCTCAGCGTCAGGCCACTAAGGATGCTGGTGAAATTGCTGGTTTACAAGTAAAAAGAATTATCAATGAACCAACGGCGGCGGCTTTGGCTTATGGTTTCGATAAAAAGAAAGATGAAAAGATTGCCGTTTATGATTTGGGCGGTGGTACTTTCGATATTTCTATTTTGGAAGTGTCAGCGGATACAGTAGAGGTTAAATCTACTAATGGTGACACGCACTTAGGCGGTGATGACTTCGATCAAAAGATTATGAATTGGATCTTGGGCGAGTTTAAAAAGCAAGAAGGTGTTGATTTGAGTAAAGATGCTACTGCCTTGCAAAGAGTTAAGGAGTCGGCAGAAAGAGCGAAGATTGAATTATCTACTCAAATGGAAACCGAAATCAATCAACCATTTATTACGATGGGTGCCGATGGCTCGCCAAAGCATTTGAATATGCGTATGACTAGAGCTCAATTAGAAGGCTTGGTCATGGATTTAGTTGATGCTTCTTTTGAACCGGTCAGAAAGGCATTAGCTGATGCGCATTTATCACCAAAAGATATTCAGGAAGTATTATTGGTTGGTGGTATGACCAGAATGCCGTTAGTCCAAAAGAAGGTAGAAGAATTTTTTGGCAAGAAGCCAAATATTTCTGTTAATCCTGACGAAGTGGTAGCCGCTGGCGCTGCTGTTCAAGCTGGTGTATTACAAGGCGATGTTAAGGATGTATTATTGTTGGATGTTACCCCATTGACTTTAGGTATTGAAACTTTAGGTCGGGTGATGACTCCGGTTATTAATCGTAATACTACTATTCCAACTTCTAACTCCCAAGTATTTTCTACTGCGGCTGACAATCAGCCAAGCGTTGAAATTCATGTGTTACAAGGTGAACGTCCAATGGCTCCAGATAATAAAACTTTGGGCAACTTTATTTTGGATGGCATCCCACCAGCACCTCGTGGCGTACCACAAATTGAAGTTACTTTTGACATCGATGCTAATGGTATCTTAAATGTTAAAGCTAAAGATAAAGCGACAGGTAAAGAACAACATATTACTATTACCGCTTCCTCTGGTTTATCCAAAGAAGAAGTAGAAAAGATGAAAAAGGATGCGGAGTTGCATGCCGAAGAAGATAAAAAGAAACGTGAATTGATTGATGTGAAAAATCAAGCCGAGAGTTTGATTTTCACCACCGAAAAAACCTTAAAGGATGCGGGAGAAAAAGTTGATGCTACCACTAGAAAAGATGTGATGGATAAGATGGAAGATTTGAAGCGCGTTAAAGACGGTTCGGATCAAGAGATTATCAAAAAGAATTATGATATCTTGTCTGAAGTGATCCAAAAAGTTGGCGCGGCGATGTATAGCCAAAACCAGGCTGGCGCTCAAGGCCAACCTCAGGGCAATCCGGCTAGTGAACAGCCTAAGCAAGAAGAAACTCCGGTTAAAGGTGAATACGAAGAAGTTAAGAAGTAATTGTTCGACCATATTCAGCTCTGCTATTTTAGCAGGGCTGCAATGGTTAAATAATTAAGTAATGGATATGGAACAAAAAGCAGTACCCACTCAACAACAAATTGAAATTAAAGATATGTTTGCTGGTGCAGAGTATGCTAATGGCATGCAAATCGGTCACAACAAAGAAGAATTTTTGTTGACTTTTATTAATTTGGCTGGAGGCAATGGGCGAGTATGTGGTAAAATAATTACTACCCCAGCGCATGTTAAAAGAATGATTTTAGCAATGCAAGATAATTTAAAACAGTATGAAGCAACTTTTGGCAAAGTAGAACAAGCTGAAGCGCCAAAAGAGCAAATGGGATTTAAAGTTTAATTATGGCAAAAGATTACTACGATATATTAGGCGTTAAAAAAGGCGCTACTCAAGAAGAAATTAAAGCGGCTTTTCGCAAGGCTGCTCACGAACATCACCCTGATAAACAAGGTGGTAGTGATGTTAAGTTTAAAGAGTTAAATGAAGCTTACCAAACTTTAGGTCACGCCGATAAGCGTCGCCAATATGATCAGTTTGGCAAATCAGCTGGTGGCGGTGGCGGAGCCGGTCATGGCGCTGGCGCTGGAGGTTTTAATTATCAAGATTTTTCTCGTGGCGGTAATCCGTTTGGTCAGCAAGGTGGCGTTAATTTTGATTTTGGTGATTTAGGAGATTTGGGTGATATTTTTGGCTCATTTTTTGGTGGTGGTGCCGGCGGTGGCCGACCTTCGCGTCGCGCGACCAAAGGGCAAGACATTGAAGTGGAATTGGTGATTGATTTTGAAGAATCAGTATTTGGTGTTGAAAAGGTGCTAGATTTGGATAAGAAAAACACTTGTGATCGCTGTCAGGGCTCTGGAGGCGAGCCAGGCAAGAATGTTAGCAAATGTAACACTTGTGGCGGTATTGGTTATGTGACGCGTATTCAGCAAACGATGTTGGGTAACTTTCAAACGCAACAAGTTTGTCCGGATTGTAACGGCGAAGGAAAAAAGTTTGATCAAAGGTGCCAGGAGTGTCATGGTTTGGGTGTGGTGCATGGATCCGAGAAAATTAAAGTTAAAATTCCGGGTGGTATTAGCGATGGCCAATCCATAAAATTAGATGGCAAGGGGGAATCGATTAAGGGCGGTAAGAATGGCGATTTATATATTGCGGTTAAAGTGCGCGCGAGCAAAATTTTCGAACGCGATGGCGATGATATTTATAGTGAGCATCATATTTCGATTTATCAGGCGATTGCCGGTGATAAAGTAGAAGTTGAAACGGTTGATGGCCCAGTGGTGATGAAAATCCCCGAAGGCACTCAGAGTAATACCAAATTTAAATTATCCGACAAAGGCGTTCCGCATTTGCGTCAGCATGGTCGCGGTGATCATATTGTAACTGTGGTCGTCGATATTCCTAAGCGATTAGGAAACAAAGAAAAACAGATTTTAAAAGATTTGAAGATATAAACTAGAGATACCCGCAAGGGTATTTTTAGTTTAGGGTATTGATTGACAACCATGTTGCATTTTGCTATAACCATCTGAAGTTCTTTTCAGTTGCTAAAGCATAAATCGCTCTATAATTAAAAGGAGAAAAATCATGAGCGCCAAAAAAGATCCAGAGACCTGGGGAGAAATTCCTTTTCTTGATCTCAATAAGGCAATGCAACACTTTCTGGTAGCGCTGGGCGACAAGGCTGGCGCGGTCATTAAGAGAATGAAGGAAGATCCTGATTTCGCTGAGAAGTTGGCCAAAACTGCCAAGGAGATGTTGTGAGTGTTTTCCTTAGTCCCATTCTAATTCGCTATTAGCGAAGGTGAGTGGGACTTTTTTATTTTCTTTTGGATTGACATTAGCACTAAATTTTGCTATAACCATCTGAAGTTCTTTTAAATTTAATAACATTTTCTGTCTTGTATGACAGAACGCGGCTGTGTATGCAGTCCGTAAGAGGTCAACACTGCCTCACAGTGTAAATAAAAGCAAAGGAGTTCCGTATGGAAACCACAACAACGTCTGTACCTTCCAAAAAAATCATCTACGAGATCGTCAACGGACCATCAAGGTTCGACAGGCATTATCTGGCGAGGCGGTTAATTTCTTCATCTTAGACAGTATTAAGGTGTTTTTACTTTTGGTAGTTATTATTTATATTGTTTCGTTTATTCGCACTTATTTACCGCCAGAAAAAATCAGAAGTATTTTAGCGCATAAAAATAAATATATTGGACATATTTTAGCTAGTTTACTTGGTATCGTCACCCCATTTTGCTCCTGTAGTGCCATACCTTTGTTTTTGGGCTTTATTGAAGCCGGGGTGCCATTGGGTGTAACTTTTTCTTTTTTAGTGGCGTCACCAATGATCAATGAGGTAGCTTTAGTTTTGTTGTTTGGGATGTTTGGCTGGAAAATAGCGCTTATTTATATTCTAAGCGGTTTAATGATTGCTATAATTTCTGGAATAGTTATTGGGTTTTTTAAGGTTGAACATCTTTTGGCTGATTTTATCAAAAAAAATAGATCTCAGCAGAATGCGGTATTTTCAATAAGTATGTCCATGAAAGATAGAAATACCTATGCTTGGAATTATGTTAAAGATATTATTAAAAAAGTTTGGTTATATGTTGTTATTGGCATTGGGCTTGGTGCTTGGATTCATGGCTATGTGCCAACTGATTTTTTGGCGCAATATGCTGGAGCCGATAAATGGTATGCGGTGCCATTGGCCACGATTATCGGTATACCGCTTTATTCTAACGCTGCCGGCGTTATTCCATTAGTGGGAGCTTTGACAGAAAAAGGTGTTAGTATGGGCACGGCTTTGGCATTTATGATGGCCGTTACCGCCCTGTCTTTGCCGGAATTTTTGATTTTAAAAAAGGTGATGAAAGTTAAGTTGATTATTATTTTTGCTAGTATTGTTGGCGCGGGAATTATTTTTACTGGTTACCTGTTTAATTTGATTTTAAAATAGATTATTTTTTGAAAGAAAATATTGCCGTATAGCGTATTAATTTTAATATTGGTAAATTATGATATTAGAGCCGGAATGCAAAAAATATAATGATATTGAATTAGTTGAGCACTCTTTGTCTAACTCTGATTATTACGCCTGCTTGGTTAATCGTTATACTGAGGCCTTAAGGCGTTACGTTCTTAGGCTTGGGAGTACACCTTTTGATTCGGAGGATGTTTTACAAGAAGTTTTTTTAAACGCCTATATGCATCTTAATGATTTTGACAAAAAATTAAAGTTTTCTAGCTGGATTTACCGAATTGCTCATAATCAAGTAATTGATTGTTTTCGTAAGAAACATAATAAGCCAACAGTTGAGCTTACTGACTTAGAGCCTTGGCAAGAAATGGTTTTAGATAGTTGTCCTGGATGCATTATTGATCAAGAAATATTAAGTAAAAAGGTAAAAATAATATTAGGAAAACTTGATTCAAGATATCGCGAAGTAATTGTATTAAAATATTTTGAAGAAAAGGATTATGTTGAGATGTCGGATATTTTAAGAAAACCCATGGGAACAATCGCGACCTTAGTAAGTAGAGCCAAAAAACAATTTACCAAGTTGGCTGAAGATCAATTATTAAATAGATAATATGAATAAAATTACTGAAACAATATTAAATAAAATAAAAACTCAACATCTTAAGCCAATGCCAAAGTGGCGATTTCGGTTGTCTAACAGTGGTCGCTGGCTTGGTTTGATTGTACTTGTTTCAGTAATGATTTTATCATTAGGTCTTTTGTGGTATTTTTGGTCTGATCAGCCTTGTTTTTATGGTGGAAGATTGGATGCCGGTTTGATTTTTGGTCGTATGCCATTATTATTCTTAATGCTTATTTTTTTGGGTGCAGTTTTTTCTTTGTTTGATTTTTACAATACAGGTAGAGGGTATAAATATTCATTCTTAAGGGTGAGTCTAGTTTTATTGGTAGTAGTGGTTTTAGCTGGATGGTCATTTAATTATTTTGGGTTAAGTCAAAAAGCGGATAAAATATTGGGCTCATCATCGGTTTATCAGAGTCGGGATGATTTTATGAAAGACATATGGCAGAATCCAAAGAATGGTTTAGTTGCCGGTGAGATAATTAGTATTATTAATAGTAATAGTTTTATTTTGAAAGATCTTGATGAAAAACAATGGATCGTTAATTATTCCGGAGCTATATGGCGTCATGGTCTTAGACCAGAGATTGGCCTTGAAATTAAAATGATCGGATTAGTTAATGATGTTAATTTTATCGCTCAAGATATTCGACCATGGATAGGCTCTGGTGAGTGTAGGATGAGCCATGAACTGAATTCTTGTGGGGTTATAAAGTAGTGAAAGAAAAAATACATTAGTATCGTAATAAGAGTGAAAGGTTTAACTTTCACTCTTATTTAATAATAAAAAGATTATGAAAAAAGCGTTTCTTTTGGCGGGATTAGGATTAGGTGTGGCCGTTTTAACGGTTGGTTCTATTGTTTATGCCTCGGGCAGTAATTATACATCTTGGCGCTCAAGTGCTTTAAGTAATGGGGGGCGAGCTGTTAGTGTAGTAAATGAGAAAAACTTCGACCAGTTTAACAAAATGCATCAGCTTATGGTAGATGGTAAATATGATGAGGCGCAAAAAATTCGTACTGAGCTGGGCCTGGGTAATGGTAATGGGAAAGCTTCTGGTGGTTGCGCTATGCATAATGGCGAAGGAAATAGAGGTGCAAACTTTGTAGATATAAATAAAAATGGTGTTTGCGATCGCATGGAATAAGGCATTAATACGTAGTTGTATTTTATAAAATAAAACACTCCGCTTGGAGTGTTTTATTGTGTATTAGTAC
>CAZNIV010000014.1:0-20317 GCA_964573235.1 uncultured Gammaproteobacteria bacterium | reverse complement strand
ATATTAAATAATACTATTTTAGTGTTAATAGTTCAAGCCTTTGTTTTATGTTGGTTTTTTTGTTAAGATTATATTATATTGCTTAATCATGATGTTAATTATGAAAAGCGCTGAATTATATCAACAATTAGAAAAAGATTTTATCACCAAAGAAATGAGTGATGATTGGGCTCCGCATATGAGTGCGGTAGCTGATTTTTTATGTGATAATTTTAAACAACGATCCATGGGTTTGGTGTGTGACTTTGCTACCGAAATTAATCGAGTTTACACGGCGGTTTTTCCGTCAGATATGGTGCTAACAAAAATTATAAACGATAATGTTACCGATGCGTTATTGTTTGTACATCATCCGTCTATTTGGGATATTCGCTCGGCTGAAATTTTTAAACAAATGAATGTAGATTTGTTGGGTAAGTTAAAAGAACGACACGTGGCTATTTATAATCTACATGTGCCTTTAGATAATTATGGTGAATATTCTACCAGTGTGACACTAGCAAGAGTGCTAGGTATTAAGATAGAAAAAGCTTTTGCGCCTTATTATGGTGCCATGGCCGGAGTTATTGGTCGCATTGATTTGGTTAATATTGATGATTTGCGCCAAAAATTTGAAACCGTGATTGGGCATCAGGTTGGTTTTTATCCTTATGGTGATAAAATTATTAAAAATAATTTAATGGCCATAGTGGCCGGGGGCGGTAATGAGATTAATATTTTAGAAGAAGTTATCAAAGAGGGGGTTAATACTTTTGTCACGGGCATAACCGTCAAAAATACTTATTCGCAAGCTATTCATAAATTTGCTGAAAAACAGCAAATTAATATTTTAGGTGGCACACATTATTCCACGGAAAAGTTTGCTTGCTTAGCAATGGTGGATTATTTTAAAAAACTGGGCTTATCGGCAGAGTATGTTGTTGATGAACCGATGGTAGAAGATGTGTAAATAAATATATTTAAATATGTAATTTGCCTATGAAAAAAAATCACAAATACATCTTTGTTATTGGAGGTGTTATGTCAGGGGTTGGCAAGGGAATTGCTAGCTCATCTATTGGAACCCTGCTTCAAGCGAAGGGTTTTTCTGTTAATTTACTAAAAGTCGATCCGTATTTAAATGTCGATGCGGGAACTATGAACCCCACAGAACATGGAGAAACCTTTGTTTTAAACTCAGGATTGGAAACGGATCAGGACATGGGAAATTATGAAAGATTTTTGCATCGTGATTTAACCCATGACGATTACATTACTTCCGGTATGGTTTATCAGCATGTGATTGCGGCTGAGCGAGCGCTTAAGTATGGTGGTAAATGCGTAGAGGCGATTCCACATGTACGCGATGAAATTATTCGTCGTTTTGAGTACTCGGCGAAAAAAAATAAGTCAGATATTACTATTATAGAAATTGGGGGCACGGTAGGTGATTATCAGAATGTGATGTTTATTGAAGCGGCTCGCACGATGAAGGTTTATCGCCATCGTGATGTGGCCTTTGTGATGGTGAGCTATATGCCAGTGCCATCCAGATTGGGCGAGATGAAATCTAAGCCAACCCAAAATGCCATTCGTCAACTTAATTCTTACGGAGTTAATGCGGATATCATCATTGCCAGAAGTGAAGTGCCAATGGATCAAAAGCGAAAAGAAAAAATTGCCATCTCTTGCAGTTTACCAATAGAAAATGTAATCTCAGCGCCTAATGTGGAAAGCGTTTTTGATGTACCGCTAAATTTTGAAAAGGATAATCTGGGCAATACATTATTAAAAATTCTTAATTTAAGAAAAAAGAAGCGCAATCCGGGAATGGGTGAGTGGGAGTCTTTTGCGGAAAAAGTAAAAAATGTGACTGAGCCGGTAAACATTGCCATCGTGGGAAAATATTTTAATACTGGTGACTTTGTTTTGACTGATGCTTATGTTTCGGTTTTGGAGGCAATCAAATATTCGGCTTATTGGCTTGGAAAAAAACCAGTAATTCACACGGTTAATTCTCGTGATTATGAAGGAGAAAACCTAAAGACAGCTAATTTTAAGGAGTTAGATAAGTTCGATGGCATTATTGTGCCTGGTGGTTTTGGTGAATCAGGCATCGAAGGGAAGTTGGCGGTTATACAATACGCTCGAGAAAATAAAATTCCTTATTTGGGCTTATGCTATGGTATGCAACTTATGGTGATAGAATATGCGAGAAATGTTTTAGGATTAAAAGAGGCTAATACGGCCGAAATAGATAAAAAGGCCAAGGATTTAGTGATTGATATTATGCCGGATCAAAAGAAAAAAATTGCTGAAGGTAATTACGGTGGCAGTATGCGTTTGGGAGCTTATGAAACAATTTTGAAATCAGGTAGTATGGCCTTAGGAGCTTATGGGAAAGAAAAAATATCCGAAAGACATCGCCATCGTTATGAAGTTAACCCTGAATATATCGAAAGAATTGAAATGGCCGGTTTGGTATTTTCTGGTAAATCCCCAGATGGAAAATTGATGGAAATAGCTGAATTGCCAACGGTAAAACATCCATTCTTTTTGGGTACTCAATTTCATCCGGAATTTTTAGCGCGCCCACTAGCACCACATCCGCTTTTTACGGAATTTATTAAGGCCGCAATTAATAGGACGGTTAAATAGCTTTAATTAAGCGGAAATCTAATGATTAGTTGTCAAAATGGCTAATTTATGCTATAATTACGGTATATGAAAATCATTAAATTTCCATTTTCACAGCAGACATATAATTGGGATTGTGGCGCCGATGCCGCTTATTCTGTTTTGGTTTATTATGGTGTCAATGTAAGAAAACATGAGATAATGAAACTAGCAGGCACTACACGCGCTGGAACCCCGGTTAAGGGTATTAAAAGAGTGATGCGTCGCTATGGTTTAAGGTGTCAATCTGGTCAAATGACCATTGAGGATATTAAAAAATTTATTGATCAGAAAATTCCGGTGATTGTTGCATTACAAGCTTGGACGACTAAAGAGAATGTGGATTGGGCAAATGATTGGGACAACGGTCACTATGCGGTGATTATTGGTTATGATAAGAGCCGATTTTATTTTATTGATCCACAATCCGTTTATCGTACCTTTTTGACTTATAAAGAATTTACTACCCGTTGGCATGATGTCGGCTCTGATCGCAAGAAATATATTAATTTTGGCATCGTAGCTTTTGGTAAAGATCCAAATTATGATTATAAAAAAATAATTCATATGAATTAATAATAAAATAAGTATAAATTTATGCCAGAAATTAAAAAACAAATGGGTGGTGAATCCTTTAGTTATACTAGCCATACAGAGGATGCGGGGCATTATTTGGAGGAAGTTAATGAGGGGATTGATAAGATTAGCGTAATGAGAAAAAATCTAGAATCCTTGATTGGTGGCGGTGATGTTTTGGATAGGGTTTTAGATGTAGTTAGTACTTTGACTGTTTCTTTTCCTGATTTAGATCTTACTGGTGCAGATTATGATCGTTTTATTGAAGTTCTTCAAGGCATGGGTGACGATGTGTTAACTGAATCCTCAGGTGATAATTTATTGTTTATGATTGGTAGTGAACTAGGTGTAGATACTGAGGCATTATTTAATAAAAAAGCCGCTTAATTATTGTTTAAAAAAATATGCGTAAAAAAAATATTTTATTTTCTGGCGTGGTGGTTTTTTCTTTGGTTTTGTTCGGGTTAGTCCAATCAGTTAGGGCAGAAGTGTCTACTACTACTAGTACTTCCACGGGGGTTACTAATAAAATTGTTTCAGTAATTATTCCTACGGTTACTGAAATAACGGTGGCGGCAGCACCGGCAGAAGCCATGCCGTTGGCGGTGGATAAATTGAAAAGCGTTAAGGTTTTAAAAACGCGTGGTAATTTGGAGGCTAATCAACGCATTAATGCGCTTAATAGTTTAATTTATAAAATTAAAGTTTCTAAATTAACAGCGGAGCAAAAATCAACTTTAATAAATGTGATTAATCCTAAAATTGAAATTATGAAAAATTTCAAAATTGCGATTAATGCTAGTACTGATGCTATTTCTATTAAAACGCAAATCAGAGCTATTTATGAAGCTAATCGGATTTATGCCGTTTTTATTCCGGCGATTAATTTAGAACGGGCACTTTATCAAGAAATGAATCATGCGGATAAGATGGATGCTAATTTTATGGGTAGAATTCAGGTTAAAATAGATGATCAAAAAGCGAGGGGTAAGGATGTAACTATTAGACAAAAGGCATTGGACGATGCGAAATTAAAATTAGCCGATACTAAAGTTAAGATTGTGGATGAATTAACCGTAGCAGCAGCCCTTAGACCATCCGATTATCAAGATAAGAGCAAGGCGGTAATTAATAAGGTGAGAACGGAAATTAAAAATATTAATGGGGCATTTAGGGAGGTGAGAAATAACCTAATTAATGCCATGAAGCCAGTTAAATAGATTGTTTTAAAAGATGGGTTAATACCCATCTTTTATTATTTATGATAAAATAGCTTATAGTTAAATCATAACTAAAAATTTATGGCTATTGGCCCTAAAACTAAGAAAAATTTAGAAGAAGCGTTCGCCGGTGAATCGATGGCGCGTAACAAGTATACTTACTTTGCGTCACTATTTCGTAAAGCTGGTTTTGTGCAGATCGCTAATATTTTTGAAGAGACCGCTAATAATGAAAAAGAACATGCCAAATTGTGGGCTAAGCAATTAGGCTTGATTGGCGATACTTTTGAATGTTTAGCAGCCGCTATTGCGGGTGAGAAATTTGAAAGTGAAAAAATGTATCCGCGCATGGCTAAAGAAGCGAAAGAAGAAGGTCATGAGGATTTGGCTAAAATGTTTACCGAAGTCGGTGAAGTAGAAGAAGCGCATCGTACTAGATATGAAAAATTATTGAAAAATTTAAAGACGAATAAGGTATTTAAGAAAGCCAAAAAGATGCAGTGGAAGTGTGATAACTGTGGTTATATTCATACGGACAAAGAAGCTCCGGGTAAATGCCCAGCCTGTTCACATCCCCAAGCTTATTTTGAATTATTGGTTGAAAACTACTAGTATTATTATTTATTAAAAAAAACCGACGCCTTTTGGCGCCGGTTTTTTTAATGCTTAATTTATGGTTGCGCTTGTAACCTATCTAATGCTTGATTGAATTGAGTGGGAATGGTTACCGGCTTGAAAGTTTTAGTGCCAGTATCCCAAGGCATTGGCTGACCGCCAATTAATTCATCGTATTTATCTAAGAAAGATTGCTTAGCATCTTCTAGGGCCTGTAGGTTGTCAGTCATAGTATTATTATCAAATTCCTTGCCTTTGATGGTGGCTAGAATTTCGTTACCCTTAGCTTTAATGATATTGAACATGCTTTGCATTTCAGTGGCATCAACACCTTTTTTAGTTAATAGATTGATTTGTTTTTGCGCTCCCGATACGGCTTTTTTAAAAGTAGAAGTGAATCCACCCAAGTTAGCCATAGTTTCAATAACACGCTGGTATTCATAAGCATGATCCATTTCGTCGTAAAAAGTATTTTCAATGGTATCAAAGGCTTCTTGTGATTGACTGGCCGCCATTTTAGTTATAGCATCATCGCGAGTAGCTTTTAATTTATCTAGGCTCGCAGTGAATTTGGCGTAGTCATCAGAAACATCGATGCCCTTTTTTGATAAATTAGTCATCTTAGTTTGCAAACGAACATTGATTTTATCCAAAGAGGTTAATTGCTGGTTAATCATTTTTAAAGTTTTTGGCCAGCGAGCTAAAATTTCCAATTGTTCACGGCTACTGTCTAACTTGGTCATCAATTCGTCAATATCATTAATGCCAGCTGCTTCTACATCAGCGAATGTTTTACCATCTTTTAAAGCTTGGATTAAATTTTTAACTCTAGCTAGGGTATCGGCGGTATCTTGAGGAATGGCTACACCTTGAGCAACAATGCGATTTAGTTGTTTTTCAAACAGGTTAATGCCATTTTGAATGCTTTTAGCGGCCTTTTTTAAGCCATTAAACATAGCGGCTTGTTCTTTTAGTTTGCCAATATTGTTGCCCAAATCTTCCATGATAGTAGAAAATTCATCAGTGTCTACCGCTTCGACTTCTTCGGCGGTAGTGGCATTTTTTATGGCATCAATCATGCCTTGAGCTTTGGCTAATTTGTCTTTTAATTCCTGAGGGATGGGTGTGCCACTTTTTTCTAATTTTTCATATTGGGCCACCATTTTATTTAAGCCCATGGCCATGCCCTTAGAGGCACTTTTCATGCCTTTTAATTTTTGTTCATTGATTTTTTGTAGTTGTTCTGCTGATGGCCCTTGTCGCACACCAGCTGGAGCTCCTTGACCGCCAGAGGCTTTCATTGATTGATCTCCCGTGTATAGGGTTGGAATTGGTGCTGAGGAATCGTTATCGGACGGGTTTTCGTTGCTACTGGAAATTCCAGATGATTGGGCTTGCATGGCATTTTGACAAGCGGTTAATTGTTCAGCGGTTGGCTGAGAAGTGAAATTACAAGCATCTGGTGTGGATTGCGCTAAAGCCACCGAAGTCATGGTTAAGATTAGGGCAATGGAACTACTAGCGACCAGAAGAGATTTAATGTTGGTCATAGTTTTTTAAATTTTAATTAATTGTCTTTAATTATACCACTTTTGTTTTTTTGATAAAAGTTGCAAAATAATATAATATTATGGCCATTATGATAAATAAGGAGCTGGAAAAATCTAATTGTGTCAAAATTGCTTGGTTTGGCAAGCATTTTGGCGAAGAACCACCGCTAGTTGGTGATAAACATCAAGGCGCTGGTGGTATCTTTTTTACTGGTTGTAATTTGCATTGTCTTTTTTGTCAGAATTATCAGATTTCTCAAGAAGGCATGGGTAAGTGGTGTAGTATCGAAGAGTTAGTTGATATAATGTTGGATTTGCAAAAGCAGGGGGTGATAAATATTGATTTAGTCACTCCTACTATTTGGTGGCGTCAAATCAAGCAGGCAATCATCTTAGTCAAACAAAAAGGCTTGATTATTCCAGTTATGTGGAATTCCAATGGCTATGAATCAGTAGAGATGATTAAAGAGTTGGACGGATTGGTGGATATTTATTTGCCTGATTTTAAATATGGTTTAGATGAAGTGGCCGAAAAATATTCAGGAATTAAAAATTATTCGACTACTGCTCGTTTAGCAATAAAGGAAATGCTTAAGCAGGTTGGTAATTTGCAAATAACTGATGGCTTAGTTAAAAAAGGAATTATCGTGCGTCATCTGGTTTTACCTAATAATATTGAAAATAGCTTAGCAGTGCTTAATGAAATTTCAGATATTGATAAAAACATTTTTATTTCTTTAATGAGTCAATATATACCAATGTTTAAAATAGAAAAATATCCAGAATTGCAACAAAAAATTTCGGCTGAAGAATTTGAGCAAGTTTGTGATTATTTATCATTTTTAGAATTGGAAAATGGTTGGACGCAAGAATTATCTAGCGCCGATTGTTGGGTGCCAAATTTTGCCGTAGCAGATCCGTTTTTGACTAGTCGAGAAATTAAATAATTTTTATTAAAATTGAAAATATAGCTTTTTCTTGCGTTTTTCTATATAATTACTACACAAAGATCAAACCTGTGGATAACTCAGGTAGATAATAATTTAAAAATAATACAAAAGTGTTATGGCAAAGATGACCAAATCTCAGTTGTTGAGCGTTATCGCTGAAAAGACTGAAGTTAGCAAGAAGCAATCTGGCGTGTTCTTTGAAGAACTAGCTAAATTGGCTTATTCTCAGGTTAAAACCAATGGAGAATTCGTTTTGCCTGGTTTTGGCAAGATGGTAAAGGTTATTAGAAAGGCTCGCCTTGGCCGTAATCCAGCTACAGGCGCTGAAATTCAAATCCCTGCTAAAACTGTAGTTAAATTCCGCGTAGCTAAAGCAGCTAAAGAAGCTGTTCTCTAGTTTTTTAAACTCAACATTTTATTTAAAACTCCGTCTGGCTCTTACGCTAGACGGAGTTTTTGTGTTATAATGTAAATAGAAAAAAATAACATTATGGCAATAGAAAAAAAACTTAATAAAGCTTACGTGCTGACAGTTGATATGGGATATGGTCATCAGCGTGCTTCTTATCCGCTTCATACTTTCGCGGAAGGGGGAATTATTACCGCTAATAATTATGAGGGTATTCCTGAGAGTGATAAAAAGATTTGGATGAATAGTCGTGCTTTCTATGAATTTATTTCTCGTTTTAAAAAAATTCCTTTTATTGGGGAGAAGGTTTTTTCGTTATATGATAAGTTTCAAGAAATTCCGATTTTTTATCCAAAGCGTGATATGTCTAAGCCAAATTTTCCGCTTAAGCAAATATATAAATTTTTTAAAAATGGCGATTGGGGCAAGCATTTGATTAAAAAATTGGCGAAAAAGCCTTTGCCATTAGTAACTACTTTTTTTGCCACTGCTTTGATGGCCGAGTATTTTGATTACCCAGAAGATATTTATTGCGTTATTTGTGACGCTGACGTGAGTCGCACTTGGGTTTCACTTGATCCCCATGCTTCGCGTATTAATTATTTGGCACCATGTAAGCGCGTAGTAGAGCGCTTAAAGCTTTACGGTGTACCACCGCAGAGAATTTTTTTAACGGGTTTTCCGTTGCCAGATGAAAATGTTGGCTTAGGCTTAAAAATCATTAAAGAAGATTTAGGTCGCCGTTTGATTCAATTAGATCCAGAAAAAATTTATATCAATAGTTATCGTGAAACTATTAATGAAAAAATTGGTCGCACTAATTTGCTTTTAGAGCCAACTAGGCCATTGACTATTACTTTTTCAGTTGGTGGTGCCGGTGCTCAGCGTGAAATGGGCATGTCAATTGTTAAGAGTTTTAAGCGTCATATTATGACGGAAAAAGTTAAAATCAATTTGATAGCCGGAACTAATGTAGAAATTAGCGATTATTTTAAAGCGGAAGTTAAAAAGATGGGTTTAGATCATTTTATGCATAAAACAATTGATGTAATTCATGATAATGATAAAACTGATTATTTCAAAAAATTTAATCGAGTTTTGCGTGATACCGATGTGTTATGGACTAAGCCGAGTGAATTAACTTTTTATTCCGGTCTAGGATTGCCTATTATTATGTGTCCACCAATTGGTTCACAAGAAGTGTTCAATCAACGATGGTTAGAGTCTATTGGTTCTGGCATTAAACAAGACGACCCACAATATGTTAATGAATGGATTTATGATTGGTTAAATTCTGGTTGGTTGGCAGAAGCGGCAATGCAAGGTTTTATGGAAGCGCCAAAATATGGCACTTATAACATTAAAGAAATTATTTTCAATAAGGCGCGTTATGTTAAAGAAGTAGATACTGTAATGCAATTCTAAAAAAAATGCCGAAAAGGACGGAGCAAAATTTTTTCATCATTTGCGATAATTTACGGAGCCTATATAATGTAGGTTCCATTTTTCGTACTAGCGATGCCATGAAGGTGGATAAAATTTTTTTATGTGGCATTACAGGCACTCCAGAGCAAAAGGGGTTGCAAAAAGTGGCCTTAGGGGCAGAAAATTCTGTTGCTTGGGAACATGTTAAAAATGCTTGGCAATTAGTAGATAAATTAAAAAAACAAGGTTTTCAAATTGTAGCTCTAGAACAAACACCATCTAGTGTGGATATTAAAAGGTTTAAGCCTAAATTTCCGCTAGTTCTAATCGTGGGCAATGAGGTTAATGGGGTAGCGCCAAGTTTACTAAAAAGAAGTGATGCTTGCGTAGAAATCGCCATGAATGGCATGAAAGAGAGCTTGAATGTTTCGGTGGCTTATGGTATAGCTAGTTATGCGCTTAACGGGTTTAGGCGATTAAAATAAGGAATAAATTAAGATCATGCAGGATATTAAGCATTTAGCACTAATCATGGACGGTAACCGCCGTTGGGCTAAGGAACGAGGCAAACCCTCGGCTATGGGCCATTTTGAGGGTTATAAGCGGTTTTTAGAGATCGGGGAGCTTTGTCGTCAGAAGGGGATTAAGTATTTAACGATTTATGCTTTTTCTACCGAAAATTGGAAACGCTCTAAAGAAGAGGTAGACGCTTTAATGAATTTATTGCGCCTAGGATTAGAGAAAGAAACAGATAATTTACATCAGAAAAATATTTGCGTAAAAATTATTGGGCGCAAAGCCGACTTATCTGCGGATTTAAAAAAAGCGATTGTTAATTTGGAAGAAAAAACCAAAAACAACACCGGCAGTTATTTGAATATTGCTATTTCTTATGGTGGTCGTGCCGAGATTGTAGATGCCGTTAAATCCATTATGGGGCAGGGGATATTGGCGGAAGCGGTAACGGAGCAAATGATTTCTGATCATCTATACACCGCCGGTCAGCCTGACCCAGATGTAATTGTGCGCTGTGGCAATCAACAGCGTTTGTCTAATTTTTTATTGTATCAGGTGGCTTATTCAGAATTATATTTCACCGAAAAATACTGGCCAGATTTTGATGAGGCGGAATTAGATAAGGTGATTGATTTTTATCACCAGACTAAACGCAATTTAGGTAAATAGTATGCGTAAAAACGAATCCGCTTTAGCGATTTTTAGCGTTTATACCGCTAAGGTTGATGAAGCGATGAAAAAAGTTTTATCCACGATGCCGGATTATGCTATGTATGGCATGATGCGTTATTTTTTGGGTTTTGCTAATGAAAAATTACAACCAGTAGAAGCTTATGCAGGCAAACGGTTTCGCCCCGGTTTATGTTTATTATTTGCTGATATCTTGAAGGATAAAAAAGATGTACTGGATTTTGCTGTGGCTATTGAATTATTTCATAATTTTACCTTGATCCATGATGATATTGAAGATCAAGATCCATTGCGTCGCGATCGGCCAACGGTTTGGAAATTATGGGGGATTAATCATGGTATTAACACGGGTGATGGCCAATTGGCGTTGACTAATTTGGTTTTGGCACAGGCAGTCAAGAAACATCCCAATGTTGGCCTAGAAGCGCAGATTTTTTTGAATCAGATTTTTTTGCGTGTCATAGAAGGTCAATTTTTAGATTTTACTTTGGCGGAATTATCTTTGAGCGATAATTTTGTTAACACTGAAAATGTGTTAAAAATGATTGGCAATAAAACTTCTGTTTTGGTCGGTGCTTCTTGTCAGTTACCGGGGGTGATTGCCGGTTTAAAGCCAGCTGACCAGCAGGCACTGTGGGGGTATGGTTTTAATTTGGGTTTGGCGTATCAGCTTTATGATGATTATGTTTCAATTTGGGCGAGCGAAGAAGAAACGGGTAAGATAGTTTTAAATGATTTATACGAAAAAAAGAAAACTTTGCCGGTGCTTTTTGCTTACAGTAAATTAACTGGTGAAGATAAAGAACGTTTTGAGAAAATTTATCAGAAGACAGAGCGCTTAATTGATGGGGAAGTGGAATTTGTGAAAAAATGCTTAGATCAAACTAGGGCCGATGATTATATTCGTGGGCAAATTATTTTGTATGCGCTAAAAGCCAAACAGGCTTTGTGTTGCACTAAGTTATTGGGCGATAATCGGGAGACGTTGCAGAACATTGTGGATGAGTTGATGCCGAGAATAAAAAATAGCAAATAAAAAACCGCGGAGCCTGTGAGGGACGCGGTGGTAATTTCCTTTCTTTGCGACCAGATGTGTCGCTTTCCCCATGAAAGGTATAGAGGGGGAATGGTACGGCGGTGATGGAGCTGACGACTAGTTGTCTAGCGAGTTTGCCACAAAAAAATATGGGCGCGATCGTTTGATAACTAATCGGTATCACTGGCCGTACAGAGCTTGGAGATGCGGGCTTTATAGCTTTATCAGCTTCTGCCGAGTAGACATCTCCGTAAAGAGCAGTTGTTCAAGTAAGTGATCTCACTGTGAACTTCTAAATTATACCACTAAGATAATTTTTTGTCAAGTTGTTTTATCCTCAAATATCAGGTAGAATATACTCATGGATGACTTATTTAAGCTAAAATTAGAAGAAAAACTATATTCTTCCGCGCCTTTGGCTGAAAAAATGCGCCCCAAGAAATTAGAAGATTTTATTGGTCAAACGCAGGTAATCGGTCAAGGCAAGTTATTACGCAAATTAGTAGATCAGGATGAAATCCCCTCTATGATTTTTTGGGGTCCGCCAGGAACAGGTAAAACCACCTTGGCGAGAATTATTGCCAAAATTACTAAATCTAGTTTCGTGTCATTGTCGGCCGTCGGTGCCGGTGTTAAAGAGGTGCGCGAAATCATTGAGCAGGCCGTTGATCGTCGCAAATTTAATAGTCAGCGTACCATTTTGTTTTTGGATGAAATTCATCGCTGGAATAAATCACAACAAGACGCGCTTTTGCCCCATGTAGAAAATGGGGTGGTGGTATTAATTGGCGCGACCACTGAAAATCCTAGTTTTGAAGTGAATGCCGCGCTCATTTCTCGTTGTCGCGTTTTTGTTTTTGGTCAATTAACTGAAGATGAGATAGTTAAAATTTTGCGTCAAGCCTTGATGGATAAAGATCGCGGGTTGGGCGACAAAAAAATTAAAATTGATGATGACTTGTTGAAATATTTGGCGGTGATGTCATCGGGTGATGCGCGAGTAGCTTTAAATGCCCTTGAGTTTGCGGCTAAGGCGACAAAACCGAATAAAAGTGGTATTATCTCTTTAACTAAGGATATTATTAAGGAGTCGTTGCAGAAATCTACTTTGCTATACGACAAAGGCGGAGAAGAGCATTACAATATTATTTCTGCCTTGCATAAGTCGTTACGCGGTTCTAATGCTGATGCAGCGCTGTATTGGTTGGCGCGAATGATTGAAGCGGGTGAAGATCCTCTTTATGTAGCGCGTCGCTTAGTGCGTTTTGCTTCTGAAGATATTGGTTTAGCCAATAGTCAGGCGTTAACGCAGGCGGTGGCTGGTTATCAGGCTTGTAGCTTTATTGGCTTGCCAGAGTGTAATGTGATTTTGGCGCAGGTAGTGGTTTATTTGGCGAAATGTAAAAAAAGTAATGAGTTATACACTGCGTATCAGGCAGTGCAAAAAGATGTCAAAGAAACTTATGATTTGCCTGTGCCGATTCATTTGCGCAACGCTCCTACTAAATTGATGAAAAACTTAGGTTACGGCAAAAATTATAAATATTCCCCAGATTTTGATTATAGCGAAGATCAGGAATATTTACCCCCAGAATTAAAAGGTAAAAAATATTTGAATAATTAAATTTATGGTTAAAGAAAAATCGGCTGGCATGATTGTTTTTCGCTTGGATCCTACTGAAGGGTTGCAATATTTAGTGTTATATATCCGCAAAAATTATTGGAATTTTCCTAAGGGGCGCGTAGAAGTGGGGGAAACCGAGGTGCAAGCAGGCTTGCGCGAATTAAAAGAAGAGGCCGGTATTGAGAAGGTAAAAGTGATTGATGGTTGGCGTCAAGAAACCGATTTCTTTTTTAAAGAAGAACGCGATGGCAAAGAAGTGTTGATTAAGAAAAAAATGGTGTTATTTTTAGCCGCGGCCGATAATGATGCGATGGTAAAAATAGAAAAAGGCCGAGTTAATGGTTATGGTTGGTTTAATTATAAAATAGCTGCTAAATATTTGCGTTTTGGTAAGTTGAAAGTGATTTTAGAAGAAGCTAATTCGTTAGTAGAAAAGAAAATCGCTGAGGCGAGAGAATTAAAAAAACAAAAAGAAAATGCCGGTCAATCAGAGCCCAATCAAGCCTAAATTATTATTGCATGTTTGTTGCGCGCCATGCAGTGGTTTTTTGCATCAGTCATTAAAAGATTGTTATGAGATAACGGTTTTTTATGATAATAGCAATATCGATCCGTTAGAAGAATATGTTAAGCGTCGCGATGAGGCAAAAAAATATTTTACTGATGAGGGGATAGGGTTTATTGAAAAGCCGTATAATCATGAAAGGTGGAAAACTTTGGCCGTAGGCTTAGAACAGGAATTAGAGAGAGGAAGACGGTGCAAGCGCTGTTATTATGCCAGATTGGCTTCGGTGGCAGAGTACGCCCAGACCCATGGCTATGCTTTTTTTGCTACTTCGCTTTCTATTTCGCCCCATAAAGACGCTAAAATTATTAATAATTTGGGTCGGGCTTTGGCGCATCGCTATAGCTTACATTTTTTAGCGGAAGACTGGAAGATCGATGATGGCTATAAAAAAGCCACAATTTTCGCGAATCAGCGAGGTTTTTATCGTCAAAAATATTGCGGTTGTGAATTTAGTTTTAGGGGTGGAAAAAAAAATGAATAACTGCTATAATAAATGCATTAAATTAAAATAATTTTTTTATTATGCCAAAATTAGGAGGGGTAAAAAAAGCGATTAACAGTAAGGTAAGTACAAAGTCTAAGCCAGCTATCAAAAGTAAGGTTAAGGCGTCAGTAGAAAAGGTAGAAAAAATAGAAACGCCAACTGTAACAGTAGTTAAGAAGGCTTTATTGGCTGATAAAATTTTAGCCGTGAAAGCTTCTAACTCAATGACAATTGTAACGATTAGTTGTTTTGTGGTTGTGGCAATGATAAACATTGTTAATATTAGTTTATTTGGCGTTGCGCCAATTAATATTCCGGGTACGAATATGGTTTTGGCACAACAAAGCGCTAATGAAATTGAATTGGAAAATGGCTATCGTTCCCAAATGAAAGGCTTATTATCTAGCTTTGTTTTCTCATCCAAACAAGAGGTAGATATGGCTAAGGTTGTTGAATTGGGTCAGAATACGAATAAAGCTATTTTGGATTTATTAGTCCCAGCTAATTATCGTAATGCTCATTTGCAGGCGGTTATTGCTATCGATAGAATTATTTATTTAGCTAATAATAAACAGTCAATCTCCGAGGCAGAGGGTAACTTGGAACAGCTTTTGGCTGCTTTCTAAATTATGGTTTTTTTGTTAATTAGATTCTTGCCGTGGTTATTGCCCGTAGCATATTTTTGGCTGGCGGAGGGTTTTTTTACTTGGCACTGGTCATGGGTAGTAGTTTTGGGGGCAGTATTAGCGATTAATCTGATTTACTTTTTGATTTTACTGTTGAGGATTAAAAAATCAAAAATTTTATCTTTATTTTTATACGCTGAAATATTTTCTTTTCTGGGTTTGACCTATGTAGCCTTGCTCGGTAGTAGTCGCGCTGTCACCTTTTTTTTGTTGGCTTGGTCATTGATTTATTTTTTCTACCTAGAGGCAGTTTTTCATTATTTTTATCAAACCAAAAAAACAGAACTAATAGACTTAAAACACATTGTTACTTATAGCAATGTGTTGTTGTTGTTTTTATCCACTTTATGCTTGTGGAATTTTTATATATTTTTAGCCATGCCGGCGATTTGGATTGCGTTAGTGATTTTGGTGGTTGCGTGGCAAGCGGTTTTTTGTTCCATCTTGCTTAATGGTATTGATTGGAAGAATAGTTTTATATATGCCTCGGTAATTGCTTGGTGCTTGGCGCAAATAGTGGTGGCGTTAGCTTTTTGGCCCAATAGCATTTATATTATTGCGTTAATGGTGGCATTGTTCTATTATATTTTTTCTGGTTTGGCCGTATTGCATATTCAAAAAAAACTGAACCTTAAATATATTTGGCAGTATGCTATTTTTGCCGGTTTGGTTTTTGGCTTGGTTCTAATTACCGCTAAATGGTTTTAAGATAAAATTATGGAACAAAAAAGTAATAACAATTTAATTATCACGGTTTTAATAGCAACAGTTTTTGGTCTATTGTCTGGAGTGGTCGGGTATTTAGTTTTGGGTAGTATTTTTTATTCTTGGTTTGGCCAGGTTAATTTAAATGAAAAAAATGGCAATGTGGTTATTGAGCAACCCCGAAATGTGGTGGTTAGTCAGGATTTGCAAATTAAGCAAGTAGAAAATAATATTTTACCAACCTTAGCAACTTTTTATCCCGCCAAAAAAGCGGTCAATATTATTGATAAGGTTTATTTGCCATCAGAAGCCTTAGGTCAGGGTATAGTTTTGACGGCAGACGGATGGTTAGTGACTAGTGATCAAGTTTTAACCAACTTAAGTGGCGATTATGTAGTAGTGGGTTATCAAAATAAGCAGTATACCATTGAGCAAATGATTCATGATAGTTTAACTGGAGTGGTGTTTGCTAAAATTAGCGCTAATAATCTAACCGTAGTACAATGGGGTGATTCGGATAAATTAATTCCAGGTCAGTTATTGGTGGGTATTACAGAGCGCAAGAAGGTAGTTTTTACTAATGTTGGTAAAATTGATTACGAATTTATTACCCGTCAGGATTTGTGGCAATCTTCAGAAAATTTAGGCAAGAAAATTTCTTTAGCTTTAGCGTCGGATATGGTTAGCGAGGGAATGGCTATGGCTGATTTTAAAGGACAAGTTTTAGGATTAATGCGTCGCGGTCAAATGTTACCAGCTAATTATTTAATGGTGGCTATTAAAATGGTATTGGAAAAGCAAGCAATTAAATATCCAACTTTGGGTATAAAATATCTTGATTTGAGTCATGTTGATGGTGTTTTAAATATAGCAGATAATGGTGCCTTGGTGGCTGGGCCGATTACTAAAACTAGCGGTGCTTACGGTAAGCTATTAGAAAATGATGTAATTAAAAAGGTTGATGGTGTTGAGCTTAATGCTTTTAAAAGTTTATCAGAAATATTAAGAGGTTATCGTCCAGGAGATAAAATTGATTTGACGGTGTTGCGTAAAAATCAAGAAGTTATCATTGAAGTGCAATTGAATTAATTTATGTCTTTTGTCCATCTACATACTCATTCTCATTACTCCTTGCTTGATGGGCTGGGCAAAATTGATGACTTAGTAAAAAAAGCGGTGGCTTGTAAAATGCCGGCTATGGCCTTAACTGATCACGGTGTGATGTATGGAGCGGTAGAATTTGTACAGAAGGCTAAGAAAGCGGGGCTAAAAGCGATTATCGGTGTAGAGGCATATGTAGCGCGCGGTAGTCATAAAGATAAAAATAGTCGCGATGTGGATGGGCGTCCATACCACTTGATTTTATTAGCCAAAAATGAAACTGGTTATCGTAATATCGTTAAGCTAACAACAATTGCGCACTTAGAGGGTTATTATTATAAGCCAAGAATTGATTGGGAATTATTAAAACAACATAGTGAGGGTGTGGTAATATTGACCGCTTGCTTGGCAGGCGAGTTACCAAGTTTGATTATGAATAATGATTTAGATGGCGCAAGAGCCATGATTAATCGTTTTCAGGATTTGGTTGGCGCTGAAAATTTTTTCTTAGAGGTACAGCATCATCCAGAATTAGAAAAACAAGGAATAGTGAATGAAGCGATTTTTAAATTAGCCCAAGAAACGGGGGCTTTAGTGGTAGCGACTAATGATGTGCATTATGTCAACAAGGATGATGATTATGCTCAGGATGTTTTATTGTGCATTCAAACAAAAAGAACTTTATCTGAAACTGATCGCATGTCATTTATTGGTTCTAATTTATCTTTTAAAACTCCTGAAGAGATGTTGGCGGATTGGGTTGATCACCCAGAGGTAATTAGTAATACTTTAAAGGTGGCAGAATTGTGCAACTTTCAAATGAAATTAGGTGGTACGGTTTTGCCAGTTTTTGAATTACCCGATGGGGTGACGCCAGATATGGAATTGCATCGTTTATCAGAAGAAGGGGTATTGCGTAAATATGGTGCCGAAAATATTACCGAAGAAATTAAAACGCGCTTAGAATATGAGTTGAGTGTTATCGTTAAAACTGGTTATGCGGGTTATTTTTTGATCGTATCAGATTTTATTCGCTGGGCTAAGCGTAATGGGGTAGTAGTAGGGCCGGGTCGTGGTTCGGCGGCTGGTTCACTAGTGGCTTATGCTACGGATATTACCGATGTAGATCCAATTAAATATGATTTGGTGTTTGAGCGTTTTTTGAATCCAGAGCGTATTTCGATGCCTGATATCGATACCGACTTTGCTGATGCTCGTCGTGATGATGTGTTGCGCTATGTACAAGAAAAATATGGTAAAAATAAAGTGGCGCAGATTATTACTTTTGGTACCATGGCGGCGCGTGCGGCCCTTCGTGATGTTGGTCGAGTACAAAGTTTACCTTATAGTTTTTGCGATAAAGTAGCTAAATTAATTCCATTAGGTTCTGACTTGCAGGAGGCGCTGGATACTGTACCGGAAATGAAAGAGGTTATGACCAGCGAAGATGGTAAGAAGTTGATAGAAACCGCCTTGCGCTTAGAAGGCGTGGTGCGTCACGCCTCAACTCATGCTTGCGGTGTGGTAATTACCCCAGAGGACATTGATTATTATGGGCCACGCCAGTATGGTTCTGATGGTGATAATATCGTGATTCAATATGATGGCCATAGCGTAGAGGGTTTGGGTTTATTGAAAATGGACTTTTTGGGTTTATCCAACTTAACGATTATTGAAAGAACAATTGAAATTATTGAAAAAATTCATGGGCTAAAGGTAGATATTAATAAAATTCCCTTGCAAGATAAAAAATCATTTGAGTTATTTCAAAAAGGGGATACGACCGGTGTATTTCAGTTAGAATCTTCTGGTATGAAGCGTTATTTAAAGCAATTGCAAGCTAATGATATTGAAGATATTATTGCGATGGTGGCGTTATATCGTCCGGGTCCAATGGAATATATTCCTGATTATATTAATGGTAAGCATGGGGTTATTGAACCAAAATATTTGCATCCTAAGTTAAAGCCAATATTAGAAAAAACTTATGGTGTGGCCGTGTATCAAGAACAGTTGATGCGCATTGCGCGCGATTTGGCTGGCTTTAGTTATGGTGAAGCAGATGTGTTGCGTAAGGCGGTTGGTAAAAAGATTAAGGAATTATTAGATCAACAGGAAATTAAAATTATTGATGGCATGGTGAAAAATGGTATTGATCGTGAAGTGGCGAAAAAGATTTGGGAGTTTATTTTGCCTTTTGCTTCTTACGGTTTTAATCGCTCACATGCGGCTTGTTACGCCATGATTGCTTATCAGACGGCGTATATGAAGGCGCATTATCCGGCGGAGTTTATGGCGGCATTGATGACCTCTGATCAAGGAAACACCGAGCGCGTAGCAATTGAAGCAGAGGAGTGTAAACATATGGGTATTGCTATTTTACCACCAGATGTTAATGAAAGTTTTTCTACCTTCACGGTAGTAGTTTCTAGCGTTAATTCTGATAAACCGGTAATTCGTTTTGGATTATTGGCCGTTAAAGGTTTGGGTGAAAATGTGGTACAAGAAATTATTGCTGAGCGCAAAGTGCATGGTTTATATAAAGATTTGGCGGATTTATTAACGCGGGTTAAAACTAAAGATTTGAATAAACGATCATTAGAAGCTTTAATTAAAGCTGGTTGTTTGGATTCGATGGGAGAGCGTAATCAGTTGTTGATGAATATGGAAAAAATATTAAGATTTGTGACTGAATCGCATATAGATAATAGTGGCAATCAAGATAGTTTATTTGCCATGACTTCGCATTTGGTAGCGCCAAAGTTGACACTAGAAATAGTGCCGGAGTTAGATAAAAAACAAAAGTTAACTTGGGAAAAAGAAGCTTTAGGTTTGTATGTTTCTGATCACCCAATGCGTGAATTTAAAGAACGGATGGGTAATTTTGTGATTGATCATGCAGAGTTAAAAAATATGCCTGAAGAAAAAGAGGTGCGAGTAGCTGGTGTGGTTTCGACAATTAAAAAAATCTTTACCAAAAAGAATGAAACCATGTTGTTTGTGCGATTAGAAGATGGAATCGGCAGTGTGGAAATTTTGGTTTTTCCTAAAGTATTGGAAGGTAATCAGCACTTATGGCAACCGGATAATGTAATTATTTGTCATGGTCGGATATCTAAAAAAGATGAAGAGCCTAAAATATTATGTGAGCGCGCGGCTATTTTGAATTTAGATAATCTTAGTCAAACGATGAATAATTTTTTATTGACCCATTCTTCAGGTAATGGTCGGCGCTGGGAAAAAAAGAAACCGATAGTTAATGATCAGGTAGTGGTAATGACCTTAGATGAACCACTAGATTACGATGTTTCTAAGAAGTTGAAAGAAATTTTAGATTTGCACCCAGGTAATTTTGATTTAGAATTGATAGTTAATCGTAAAGATATGGGCAGTGAAAAAAAGAAAACTAATCTTAAAATTCATCATAGCGAAGAGATAAGAAAAAAGATTGAAGAGGTAATTGGCGCTAATCGAATTGTAGTTAAATAAAATTTTGTGGTATAATAT
>CAZNIV010000013.1:0-22066 GCA_964573235.1 uncultured Gammaproteobacteria bacterium | reverse complement strand
GATTCCTGGTGGCTTTGATGTATTAAAAATTAATACTGAAAACTATCTCGGAAAGTTTTATGTAAGTAATTTTTTAGGGGTATCAACGGTTAGTAAAAAGGTTTGTTCAATTAATAAAAAATATGAAGATTTTGTTGGATCAGTTAAGGAATAAGAAATTAGTTATTAACTTTAGAACATTTTTATATGCCAGAAGAAATAACAACTCAACCCCAAGAAATCACTCCTTCTGACTCGGAAGTGGCGAACGCGGATAATCCCCAAACTGAAACGACCCCAGCTAACCCTGAGGCCGTTGAGGCGATAACGCCAGAAAATACCCCAGAAACGGGGGATTTAGCTACGCAAACGGCTGAGCCTGAGGCTACAGAACCGGTTTTGGGCGTAATAGACCCCATAGTGGCGATTATTGATAATCAGCCAGAAAGCGTTTTGGCGGAGCAAAAGGCCGAAAATACGGCGCCAAACGCGGAAACTGTCGTGACGGCAGAAAAGCAGGCGGAACCGGCGGATCTATCCACAAAACTGGTAGCTGACGGGACTAATGAGGTGGTAAGGGGCACGAGTTTTATCCACAATTTACTGATTAAAGCGAACGAAAAGATACAGTGGCGCAAGAGGCAGAAGTTGGAGAAGATTATGGCGTTTTTTGACCAGCAGGGGCGCGTGGATAATGAGGACGTGCGGAAGTTATTGCGCGTTTCGGATGCGACGGCGGGGCGGTATTTGGGGATGTTGGAGCGCGTCGGGCGGATTAAACGGGAGGGAAAGGCGGGGAGGAGCACGAGTTATATTAAACTGTAATCGGCTCAAATGGTGGAAATGAGGGGATTAGGGATTTGAAGTGGACGGCAAAAGAGGGTAAAATGGAGTAGTCGTTAAATATAAATTAAAATTTATGCCGATGGAATGGAATGAGGATTTAAGTGTGGGCGTAAAAGAAATTGATAATCAGCATCAGGAGTTTATTAGAATTTTGAATCGTTCTTATGTTTTGGTGGAGAAGGCGAAGGATCAGAATGAACTGGAGGCGATATTAACATTGTTGCGCGGTTATGCGGTGAATCATTTTTCCACTGAGGAGAAATATTTTGATTTGTTTCAGTATGAGTTTGCGGATGAGCATAAGGCGGAGCACGGAAAGATGTTGCAGAAGATTACGGATTTTAAAGTGCGGTTTAAGCAGGGTGAGTATGATTTGATTTTTGATTTGATTGGTTTTTTGGAAAATTGGTTGGCGGATCATGTGGAGATGCATGATAAAAAATATATGAAATGTTTTTCTGAGCACGGGTTGAGATAATTTAAAAACTATGGAGAATAACGAAAATTGTAAGAGGAGTGGAAGCAGGTTTTGCACTATGGTGAAGGTGGATCGCGCGGCGGCGTGGGTGCTTTTGGTGGTGATGTTGATGTACGCGGTGACGGGTTATGGAATGACTAAAGGAGTTATTGATCGGGCGTTGGCGACGGAATTGCATTTGGGATTATTGGGCGCGGTGGGTTTAGTGGCGTTTGTGATTCATACTGGCTGGGCGATTCATTTGGCTTTTAAGCGCTGGAGAATGTGGAATGTTTTTGGCAAAGCGGCGATGGGCGCGTTTTATATGGTGGCGGTTTTGGGATTATTGTATGTGCAATTTTTTTATCAGGTGAAGCCGGTAGGGGTTTTGTTGACGACGGATAAGAGCGGGGTATTTAATCAGGGTTGGAAGGTTTGCGCTCAAGACGGTGATTGTGTTTTAGTTCGTGATCCATCGTGTTGTGGGTGTGATGGTGAATCGATTAATTTAAAATACAAATCTGATTATGATATTTATTTGGATAATATTATTCTTAATTGTGACGGAATTCAATGTTCTAGTTGTCGTCCAAGAGAAAAAGCAGATTCCCCTATTTGTGTAAATAATACTTGCTCTTCGCTGTATTCTCAGAAATCAACGGCGCCGAAAGCTTTTTCTTTGTCGGAATTGGCGCAATACAATGGTTTAAGTGGTAATCCGGCTTATGCGGCGGTGGATGGCGTGGTTTATGATTTGTCGAGCGTGTTTAGAAGAGGCAATCATCAGGGGCATAGCGCTGGGCAGGATTTAACGGCGGTGTTTTATTCGGCGCATAGTAAAGATATTTTAAGTCGGTATCCGCAAGTGGGGATTTTAAAATAATTATAAACTTATGAAATGGCTTTATGTGATTTTGCCGGCGTTGGTGGTAGTGACGATGGTGGCCGGAAGCATGGTGACGGGGAGTAATATTCCAGGTTGGTATAATGGTTTGAAGTTTCCGAGTTGGACGCCACCAGGTGCGGTGATCGGTATGATTTGGACGGTGATTTTTAGTTTGTTTATTGTTTCGGCGATTTTGTTGGTGAAAAATGTGGCGGTGGGGCAGAGATTTTATGTGGTTTTGGGGTTGATGGTGTTGAATTTGGTGTTGAATTATTTGTGGAGCGCTTTATTTTTTGGCGCGCATCAGATTGGTTGGGCGCTGGCAGAATTGGTGATATTGGAATTGTCGGTTTGGGCGATTATTGTGGCGCTTTATCCTTTATCAACTGTGGGTGCGTTGCTGTTTTTGCCTTATGCGTTTTGGGTGGCGTTTGCTGGAGTGTTAAATTTTATGATTTGGAAATTAAATTAGTTTGAAATAAAATATTTAAAATATTTTTTAAAAAAATAATTTATTTTTTCTTTGCGTGAGCTGTTTGACATTATAAAATATTTTTTTATTTCGCTTGACACTTGACAAACTATTTATTTTATCTTTTTTTTGTTGTATAATTATCTCATCACCAAAACTTTTTGACGGTTTGAAAAAATAATTTCGTCAGAAGGAGGGGATGAAAAATTATAAGGTCGAGAAGTTAATAAAAAAAATAACTCGAAAAACAATGGCTGTCAAAGCTAAAAAAGCAGTTAAAAAGACTGTAAAGAAAGCAGTAAAGAAAGTTGTAAAAAAAGCTGCTAAGAAAACTGCAAAGCGTAAATAGTTTTTTCTCTTTGTGAGAAATATTATTATGTGCAAGAGCTGATATTCGCAAGGGTGTCGGCTTTTGTTTTTTTTGGCAAATAAAAAAGCAGATCGAGTGATCTGCTGAGCCCGTTTTTCGGGTAGAGAGTTTAAATGCGCATTTCGCAGGAGGCGGCGCCACTGTGGCCGTAGCCGGGTAAGGTTAGTTCGATGGTGCTAAGGGTTGGTGTCTTGATGTTGTCGAGGTAGATTTGTGGCATAACTTGCCGTTTTTCGTCCATCGATCCGGCAGCGATCAGGCCATGTTTGCCGAGCGTTTCCGTGTGGGTACACAGGGCGAAGGTTTCGTCCAGGTTCAAAGCGAGGCGATTCCTTTTTTTGATCAATTTGGCGCAATCCTTGCCCGTTTTGCTGATCAAATTCTCGCCATCATCCACATTCAGGATGTAATAGACGTCATCGTCGTGGCTGGGGAATTTTGGAGGTTGGCCCGACAATACGTGCAAGATGCCATGTATTTCGTGGTAAGCTACCAAAAATTGCCACGGCAGAAGGGTTTCATCACGCACATATCTGGGGATGATTGGCAAAAACGGAAGGTTTTGGCCAGAGATGTTCAGGATGCCGGCGGTGGCTACCACGGCCAGGCGTTTTTGTTCACAAGCTTCGATGATGGAGTCATGGACATTGAACTGCTTTTTCAGGTGTTCCAACTGCTTAGTGAACAAGGCGTTGAGATCATGGTGTTTGGCACGACCGCTGTTGAGCAGGTTGAGCGCGCGACTATAAATCTCGGATTGTTCTTGCGTGGGCACACCCAGAATCTGACTACTGAACGGTGCCAGAACGACGGCCAGCGATTTTACTGCCGCCAACTTTTTTTGCGTATCCATGTGTTTCTCTCCTTTGTTGATGTGCAATGGCTTGGAATTGTTCCAAGACAGCTTATTTTAGCCCAATTTGTGGGTAATTGTCAACAGGATGCACACTTTTTAAAAAAGTCAGAGGCTGATATAATGAATTAAACAGATTTTATCAATAACCAAACGGCTATGAACCTTTCTAAAAGTGAAATAATCGGTTTAGCGCTCGTGGCTTTAAGTTTTGTTATTGCTATCTATTTCTATCCGCTTATGCCACAATTAATGGCGTCGCATTGGGATATTAATGGCGCGGTTAATGGCTATATGTCAAAATTTTGGGGATTGTTTCTGATGCCAATGGTTACCTTGATTATGTGGTTGTTGTTTTTGTTTGTTCCGCGCATTGATCCTAAAAAAGCCAACATCGCCAAATTTCGTAAACAGTTTGATGAATTCGTTATCGTGATTTTTCTTTTCCTATTATATGTTTATGCTTTAACCTTAGCTTGGAATCTAAATTATATTTTTGATTTCACTCGCTTTATTATCGCGCCATTTGCTATTTTATTTTATGCGATAGGAAATTTAGTAGCCAAAGCAGAACCTAATTGGTTTATTGGCATTCGCACGCCCTGGACGCTTAGTAATGAAGTTGCTTGGCGTAAAACCCATCAGTTGGGCGGTAAATTGTATAAAATATCGGCGCTAATTTCTTTGTTGGGATTATTTTTGCCAGGCATCGCAATTTGGTTAGTAATTATTCCAATAATTCTAGTATCTTTATATTTAGTAATTTATTCTTACATCATTTTTAAGCAAGAAAAGCAAAATGTGCTATAATATTTACATAATTAATAAAAAATAAATAATTTATGGGTAAAAACTTTTTGCTTTGGATTTTGTTCTTGGTGGCGATTGGTACTGCTGGTTGGTTTATTATTCAGGCATCAAATAAGTTGCCAGATGATTTGAATTTTGTTAAGCAACTAAACCCGTCCAAGCCAGTAGCTTTGATTGTTAGCCCACTCGATGTCACTTACCAATTTGATGGTAAAAAAATTGTCTTAGCCGGTGGTCAATCACAGTTAGATCAAAAAGATACGGTCGCCAAATTAACTACGATGGTTTTTGGTCGTCCAACTAAGGGAGATTTGAATGGTGATGGCGTGGCCGATTACGCAATGTTAGCCACTCAAGACGGTGGTGGTAGCGGAATATTTTTTTATGTGATTGTTGCTACGACTGATTCAAAAACGGGCGAAGTAACTGGCAGTAATGCAGTCTTACTCGGTGATCGTATTGCCCCACAAAATATCGAGATTAAAAACGGTGTAGTTATTGCTAATTATGCCGATCGAAAAGCGACAGAGTCTTTTGCTGTTAAGCCTTCGGTTGGGGTGTCTAAGTATATTAAATTAATAAACGGTCAATTGAAAGAATCGGCTAATTTAGCCGCGGTATCTTTATTATGTACCAAAAATAGTGGCAAATGGTTGGCAGAATACAATGAATGCGAGTCGGGTATTAGTGAAAAAGAATGCGTTGCCAATAAGGGAGTATTTAACGAGTGCGCCTCTACTTGTCGCAATGACATTAAAGCTCAGATTTGTAATTTGATGTGCGTAACAACTTGCAAATTTTAAATTGAAATTACTAGCTAAATATGATAAGGTGTAGTTAATACACCTTATTTTATTTTCATTTTTATGTCACAGTATTACAATGCTAATCGCGTCAAAAATCTGTTTGATCCACAATCTAAAGAGCCGTTCAAAATTAGTCGCTCCAAGTTGGATTTATTTTTAAATTGCCCGCGTTGTTTTTATTTAGATCGTCGCTTAGGCGTGGGATTGCCCCCGGGTTTTCCGTTTAATTTAAACTCCGCCGTTGATGCGCTCTTGAAAAAAGAATTTGATATTCATCGTGCTAAGGTCACCGCTCATCCGCTCATGAAAAAATACGGTTTAAAGTTAGTGCCATTTGCTCATGAGCTAATTGATCAATGGCGAGAAAATTTTAAAGGCGTGCAATTTTGGCACAAGCCGAGTAATTTTATTTTTACTGGTGCCGTTGATGATTTATGGACAGATAAAGAAGGTTTGATTTACATTGTTGATTATAAAGCGACTAGTAAAAATACTGAAGTCACACTCGATGCTGATTGGCAAATTGGTTACAAGCGCCAAATGGAAATTTATCAATGGCTGATGCGCGCTAATGGCTTTAGGGTTTCCGACACCGGTTATTTTGTTTATTGCAATGGCCAAGCCGATAAAAAAGCGTTTGATGGCAAATTAGAATTTGATGTCAAAATTATTCCTTACGAAGGCGATGATTCTTGGGTAGAGCAAGCTTTAATGGATGCGCGCAAATGTTTGAATTCCGATAAAATTCCTAAATCTTCACCGCATTGCGATTACTGCAATTATTTTGCTTCTCGCGCTCGCGTCGAAAAATAATATGAAATTAAAATATCCCAAATTTTTAATTTTGCTGATTATTTATGTCGCCACTTACTTAGTTTTTCGCTATTCCGATTTTGATTTTCTCACTAATTTAATTTCCCCCTTGGGTTTACTGGGCGCTTTTTTGGCGGGGATGATGTACGCCTATGGTTTCTCGGCAGCGCTGGGTGTGGCGATTTTGGTGGTTATTGCCGATCGGGGCAATGTGTGGATGTACGGCACAATAGCGGGCTTAGGGGCGTTATGTAGTGATTTGTTGGAGTTCAAATTATTGCGCTATTCTTTTGCTACTGAATTACGCCGTTTTTTTAATGAACGCTGGGTATTATTTATCCGTCGTCGTCTGCCTAGGGTTTTAAAAAGGGCTTTATTCCCGTTTTTGGGTGCTTTTATTATTTCTACCCCTTTGCCAGATGAAATTGGCGTAGCCTTTCTAGCAGCCTCTGGCAATATTTCCGAAAAAGACTTCGCTTTGCTCTGTTTTATCTTAAATACAGTTGGTATTTTCGTGGTGCTTTACCTCGGGCGCTTATTTTAGCTAATATATTAGCGTTAAATTAACAAAAAACCGCTTATTTATCATAAAAATAAGCCTTTTTAAACTTGACTTAAATGCCAAATTATGTGTAAGATATGCCTAGTTAATAAAACCCAATCATGAAGATTTTGATTATCGGCGCCGGCTATATTGGCCAGCGTTGCGCCAAAGAATGGCCAGACGCTATTTTATCCGACAAGATTATCCGCACTCCTGAAGATGTGTTGGAATTATTAGATTTGTATAATCCGGATGCGGTTTTAAACGCCGCCGGCATTGTGGGTCGCCCTAATGTTGATTGGTGCGAAACTAACCAAGCAGAAACTGTTTGGGGTAATTCTGTTTTGCCATTGATTATCGCCAAGGCTTGCGCTGAACGCGGAGTTTATTTGTTACATATCGGCACCGGTTGTATTTATTACGGTTATAAAGATGATCCTAAGGGCTGGAATGAAAGTGATGAAACCACTCCATTAGCCGTTTATACTAAAGCTAAATACGCCGCCGACATTGCGTTATCTGCCTTGCCTAATGTAGGCGTCGGTCGCATTCGCATGCCGATCGATTACATTCCGTATCGTGGCAACTTTATTGATAAGTTAGTTAGTTTTAAGCAAATTATTAGCGTCGAAAATAGCGTTACCGTGATCGAAGATATGGTGTGGGCTTTTTATAAGATGATTGAAAAGCGCGCCGAGGGTATTTATCATGTGGTGAATCCAGGCAGCTTAACCCATCGCGAAATTATGATTTTGTATAAAGCTTTTGTTAACCCCGATCATAAAAATGAATGGATTAAAGAATCGGATTTATTAAAGTTGGGATTGACCAAAAAACAGCGCTCTAACAACATCTTAAATACCGAAAAATTAGCCTCAATTGGTGTTAATATGCGTCATATTCATGATGCTATCATTGATACCATGAAAAAATACGCCGAGTATAAAAAGTTTGGCAAATAGCCTTTTCTGTGCTATAGTAGAAATAAGTATGAATAAATTCAGATTAAACAACTGGCGTTCTGAAATGACTGACCTGCGGGTGAGATAGCTTTTCGTATTCAAATTTTTACGAACTGACCCCCGCAAGAAGGGTCAGTTTTTTTGTTTGCTTAAATTTGGTTTTTATTGAAAAAGATAAAAGCCAAACATCAGTCAACAAATCGGAATCCATTTAGGATTCTAATCCAGGAGGTGTCCGATGAATTCGCACATTCAAACTCAGGTTCAGTCTCAGTTCCGTCAGCGGTTTTACTACCGCCCGGAATACGCCGGCTATGTGGGAGTGGAGCGGGAATGCTTCCTCACTAACGAGCACGGTGAAATCGCGCCGATTGCCAACCAGGTTTTGGCTCGGCTCAAGGCAGATAATCCTTCGCGGGCGGATAGTTTCGGTTACGAACTATCGGCTTGCCAATTGGAGGAACGCACTTGTGGCCCTTGTCGTCTTGATCGGGTGCACGATAGTTTGTTGGTCAACGACCAGCAAGTTATCGAAAGTGAAAAGGCGTTGAACTACCGTCGGCTGTTTTTGCCGGTGGCCCCGTTTAATATGCCTCTCGATGTGTATCCCAATGAGCGCTACCAGCAAATCGTGCAGAAAATTTCTGTCGATACGCTTCGCGCTGCTTGTCGCGTGGCTGGTGTGCATGTGCACATCGGCTTGCCCGATCACGAAACGGCTTTGCGCGTTTACAATCAAGCCGTGGATCATTTTGGGGAGTTGTGCCAGATGGGGCACACTCAAATCGGTTCGCGGTTAGAGATTTACACGCAGGCCGCTCAGAACATGTCGAAGACGCAGTTCGCCGATCATTTTCAGCTGTTTAAGGGTCACACAGTGACCGCTTTTCAGCCGCCCAAGTACGCTTCGTGGGACGAATTCCACAAGCGTGCTCTTCGCGACGGTTTCGCTGAAAATCCGCGCAACCTGTGGGACTTGATTCGCTTGTCCGGCAAGGGCACGATCGAGTTTCGCATGTTCGACACGACGGCCGATTTGGATCGGATTATGCGCTGGGTTTACCGGTGCCATGAAATCTGTCGGCGAGCAATGCACTGAACCAACTCCCACCAATGCTGTGGCAACGGTGGGTTATTTAAAAATGATATAATTAATATATGAAAACCATTAAAGCTAAAATTATCGGCCACGGTCACCCTAAAATCGCCATTTTGGGTTGTGTTCATGGGGATGAAATCATGGGCGCCAAAGCCATCCGCGAATTATTAAAATTGCCCATCGTCAAAGGTGAATTGCATTTTATTATTGCCAATGAGCCGGCCAAACAAAAACGCCAGCGTTATCTGAAACATGATTTAAACCGCGCTTTTCCGGGCAATCCCGATGGTGAAGCGGAACATTATTTAGCGCACGTTTTAAAACAGCAATTAGCTAAAATGGATTTAGTGATTGATCTGCATGCCACTAATTCCAATTTTTCTGATTTAGCGATTATTACCAAGCTCGGGCAAAAAGAAAAGCAATTGTTAAAATTGATTCCCAATCAAAAAGTGGCTTTGATTAGAAAAGCGGTTTTTGGTGGTAATGATTTAATCTCGCACACTAAGCTCGGTTTAGCGCTAGAATATGGTCCGAATAAAACGGGCAAAAATTATCCGCAAGCGGTGCGTGATGTTAAGCAAATTTTAATTAACTTGGGAATAATTGCTGGCGAAAAAACCGAAGCGTTAGAAAAAGATTTATATACCGTGTCGGGTATTTATGCGGTGAGTAAAAAATTTCAACCCAATAAAAAATTACGCAATTTTGAGTTAATTAAAAAAGGGGAGGCGGTTGGTCGAGAGAGTGGGAAAATCATAAAATCCCATACCACTTTTTATCCTTTATTTTTGGGCGAAGGTCGATATCAAAAAACTTTGGCGTTAATTTCTGCTAAACGAAAATTAGTTTTAAAGCAAACTATAAATTCCGCTCAATCTTCTCAAATTAGCCAAAATAACCCAAATTTAATTGCTAAACTGGGCTTAAAAAAGGTATAATAAGTAAAGTCTTAAAAAAGTGATTGTTTATATATGAGTGATAATGTCATCCAAGTAAAAAATTTACACAAGGATTTTAAAATCAAAATTAAAAATCCGGGTTTTTTTAGTGGCTTTAAATCGCTGTTCAAACCGGAATATAAAGAAGTCAAAGCAGTCGATGGCATTTCTTTTACCGTTGAAGAAGGCGAAATTTTGGCGTTTATCGGCCCTAACGGCGCTGGCAAATCCACCACTATTAAAATGATGACCGGTATTTTATATCCTACTTCTGGTGAAATTAATGTTTTAGGTTTTAATCCCGCTACTGATCGTCAAGAACTATCTTATTATGTTGGTTCGGTGTTCGGGCAAAAGCCACAATTGTGGTATCACTTGCCACCAATGGACACTTATAATTTATTAGCGCGTATTTATGAGTTGGATGAAACCGCTTATCAAGAACGCTTAACTTTTTTAATTAAATCTTTCGAAATTGCCGACCTACTTAAAATACCAGTACGCAAATTGTCGCTCGGTCAAAGAATGCGTTGCGAAATTGTGGCTTCTTTAATTCATCGTCCGAAAATTATCTTCTTGGATGAGCCCACTATCGGCTTAGATGTGATTGCCAAGCAAAATATTCGCGAAGTAATTAAGTATTTGAATCAAGTAGAAAAGGTAACAATCTTTTTAACGTCGCATGATGCCGGTGATATTGAAGCGCTCGCTGATCGCTCGATTGTCATCAACGATGGTCGCGTGATTTTTGATGATTACACCGCTAAATTGAAAAAAGATTTCATCAAAAATAAAGTGATTGAATTGGTGCTCGATGAACCAACGGATAATTTTAATTTTCCCGAGGGTAAGGTTATCGAACGCGGTCGTTTTAATTTAAAAATCGAATTAGATACTTTAGTCACACCGATAGAAAGATTATTAGTTTACGCCACCGAAAATTTTAGCATCAAAGATATTAATATTTTTGATACGCCGATGGAAGAAATTATTGCGGAAATTTATCGCGCGCAAAAACATGGAGCTTAAGAATATTTTACAATTAGATAAAGAGCAATGGCGTAAAAAATGGCAAAAATATTTCGCCATCGCCAAGGTGAATTATCAAAGCCAAACCACTTATGTGGGCAATAATATCGGTCGCGCGGTGACCGTGCTTTTGCGTATTTGGATTTTTACCCAAGTGTATCAATTGAGTTATTCGGTAATGGGAGTAAGTGAGGTTAATGGCTTAACCTTACCAATGATGATTTGGATTTTGATGTTCACCCAAGGTTTTCAATCGTCTGCCCGTCCGCCTGCTTTTCGGTTAATTGGCAATGAGGTGCAAGCCGGTGATTTGGCTTATACTATCAACCGCCCGTATCATTATTTGGTGTATCATTTTTTTGCTTATATGGGCAGAGTTTCAGCCAATTTTTTCTTTAATATAATCATTGGTGCTATTGCTGCTTTTGTTCTTGTAGGCTTGGTGGGGTTTAGTGTCAAGGGTTTAATTTTAGGGGGCTGTTTATTGTTGTTCGGTTATGTTTTAGACTTTATCATTTCCGCTATTTTGGGTTTGTGCGCTTTTTGGATGGAAGATATTCGGGCGCTAGGTTGGATTTACAGTAAGGCATTGATGGTGTTAGGTGGTCAGGTAGTGCCGATCGCTATGTTTCCGGACGCGTTAAAAAAGATTGTGGAACTTTTGCCATTCGCTTCTATTTTTTACACCCCCAGCTTGTTGATAGTTAATTTTAGTTGGCCGGTGTTTATTAAATTTTTGCTAGTGCAAATATTTTGGTTGGTGGTTTTACTTTGGGTGGTCAAAAAAGTATATCAACGGGGCGTAAAAAATCTTTCAATTAATGGTGGTTAATTATGATCCAATTTAAAACGTTAAAAAATTATATCAGTTTATCTTGGTATTTAGTTAAAACCAATTTATTGTCGGCGATGGAATATCGGCATAGTTTTATTATTCAAGTGCTAGGCATGGCCTTTAATGATGTGGCGTTAATATCAATGTGGTTAATTTTTTTTAGTCGCATCGGCAGTTTAAATGGTTGGCAGTTTTCGGATACGATTTTGCTTTTTGTCATGGGCACGATAAATTTTGGTATTTCGATGACCGCTGGTCAAGGCGCTTTTGATATTGCTAAAAATATTGCTAGTGGCAACTTGGATAATTTTTTAGTTACACCCAAAAACCCACTGTGGTTTGTTTCATTTAGTCGTATTGATGTTTCTGCCGTGGGTGATTTGTTATTTGGTTTAGGGTTATATTGGTTTTATCCTTTGGCCAATTTTGGTGGTTTTATGTGGGTAGTGCTTTTGGGTATAATTACCGCGCCGATCGCTTGGGCATTTATTGTAATTACTCAATCAATCTCTTTTTGGGTCGGTAATTTTGAAGATGCCGCCGAGCAATGGTTTTGGAATTTCATCGGTTTTACACTTTATCCCGCCAGTGTTTTTCATGGCTTTTTGAAAGTGATTTTTATGACGATCATGCCTGCCTTTTTTATCGTCGCGTTGCCGGTAGAATTAATTAAGCATTTTTCTTGGGGCGCGTTTTTATTATTAATCGCTTTTGATGTGTTTATTTGTTGGTTGGCAACTTATGTCTTTAATAAAGGTTTAAAAAGATATGAGTCCGGCAATTTAATTAATGTTAAATTATAAAAATAAAATAAATTTATGTCTGAACAAACAACAGTAGATGTGCCATTAGGGGAGTCATTAACTTCGCCACTGAGAATTTTGCAACAAACTTGGCAAACTTATAAAAAGCATTGGTTGCTCTACGCTTCTATTTTGCTGTTGCCAAATGTATTAATGTGGCCACTTAATTTTGTCGGGGATTATATTGGTCAGAGTGAATCGTTAGTCGTTTATTTTTGGAGTTTAGTAGTCGCCGGCGATCTCATAAGTAATTGGTTGATTGGGGGGATAATTATCTATTTAATTTTATTGGCCATAGTAATATTGGTGGTGTTTTGGGCGCAAATATCTTTAATCGTCGTTATTAATCAGGTAGATAAAGTTACCGATTGGAAGCAGGCATTTTTAATTAGTAAAGCTAAGATCTGGTCATTTGCCGGCACCTCGGTTTTACAAACCTTGATTGTAGTAGGTGGTTTATTGTTGTTAGTAGTCCCGGGTTTTATCTGGGGTATTTGGTATGCTTTTGTACCTTATGTAGTGATTTGTGAAGGATTAGTTAATATGCCTGCTTTGCGTCAGAGTAAAAAATATGTCGCGGGTCGTTTTTGGGCAGTGGTTTGGCGTTTGGTGTTTATTGCAGTAGTCGGTATGGTGTTGGGTTTAATTTTTAACTTATTACAGAGATCGATTATGGAGATAGTAATTTTGATTACTCAAGCGCTTGGTTCATCAAGTGTCATGGTGTTAAGTGATATTAATTTGGTGATAATTAGTATGATGAATTTAGTGTTGGCCTTGTTGGTGGCACCAATTGCCGTGATTTATAATTACTTGGTTTACAAAAATCTTAAAGAAACTGCAAAATAATAGCTAGATTTAGATAATATTAAGCTGTTTTCTGGTGCCAGATATTGACAAAAACAAAAAATGGTGATATAACAGTGTCACCGTTCTTTGGGGCTTGTGGCTTTCAGCCAGCAAGCGACCCGTAGTGTCTAATAATCAAAAAGGCGAAAGGAGGGCTGTTTGATGGCCCAGAAAAAATCCGCTTATTTTTTGAAGTAACACCGCGGCGCCGGCGCGAGGTTTGATCACACCTCGCCGAGTCTCAGACTAAAAAAAGATCACCGAGTAGTCTCGTCGTCAGTTTCGGCTGGTGAAGGGCTCGGTCAGAAGCTATTCGTTTAGTCGCCCCAGGTACTCTGTTACCATGGGCGCGAAGAGCGGATATGCCGATAGGAGTTGCGGGTCACTTAGGTGGCAGTAAACAAACGCAATTTAATCGGCACTGAGCAACTTATCCTAGCTCATGGCTTCGAAAGCGCACCAATAGCACAATCTGGTGCGGTGGGATAGTACTAAAAGTGCCTGCTGTTTGCGGAGGTTCTATTACCGATGAAGCAAAACAGCGTTCTTGAGGAAGATTGAATAAAGCGCGATAATGCCGGGTCTGATGTACCGGTAAGGCGCTAAGAGGTGTGGGCAATTGTTTCCCCGTTCGGCCCTCGTTGGCACGGGGAAATCGCATTGGCGGTGAAACGAAGGCGTAACGCGCATGCTAGGGGAGTTCAGTCTTCCCAGTCGGCAACACGCTTCGATAACAACATCGCCAACTTGCGGCGCGAGAAGTCCCATTAACCCGTTCACTTCCTTGAGAGGGGTCATCCAAAATTCGCAGATGCGGATCGAGGATGGCCCTTATTTATTTAAAAAATTATCCTTTGAGGTCTTGATTTTTTTCTTTTTTCGGTATACAATACCTCTTGCTTATAAAAAGCATGTCGTACAGTCAGCCAACCAAAAAGAGGAGGAAGTGTCATGTCAGACAAAAAATTGCCCCCACCCGAAAAGAAAGTGATTCAGCGGGCGGGAGTCGAAATTGTTGTTAATCCCATTGAGCCCCATCACAATCCGCGTTGCGTCGGCGCCCGTCATCACGGCGGCCAGGCCTGCGACAGCCGTTCCGTTCTGCATCTGCAGGGCAACAACGGTTTGGAAGCGGTTTCCTGCGGTTGTCCCAAGTGCACCGAGTTCGCCATTGTTCACGTCGCCAACGGCATGGCTCCCAGCAAGTCCGCTGAGTAGCCCGCCAAAAAATGTACCTTCAGTTTCACGCGTCCCACGGGGGGCGCTTTTTATTTTGGATTTATATAAAAATAAATAGATTGATTAATAAAAAGACGTTTTAAAATAAAAAAAAGAGAGCTGCCCGGAAGCCGAGCAGCTCATGACGCCGAAGCGTCAAATTGTCAGAAGGCGTAACTCATTGAGAGCACGCCCCAAGTCTCACCATTGCCCCGGTCGTTGTTCGACCGGAAAACGATAGACCTGTCGATCTCCGCTTTCAATCCGATACGCTTGGTCAACTGGTATTTTACGCCAGCCTTTCCAAAGCCATATTGATTGGGTGAGAGCGAGCCGAGACCATCATCAGCGGCGATTGTTACCCCGCAATAAAGCGAAGTCTTTTCGTCTAACTGATACCGATACTCGGCGGAGGTGGCGGCAAAGATGCCACCGTTGGGTCCTTCCAGTTCCGTTCTGAAACCGGCGCTAATCCCTAGCGTCAAAGTGTGATTTCCTTTCGTCACGGCCTTACTTAGGCCGATATGATTGGAAAAAAACTTTGGGCAATGGGTGTCGTGACCGGCATCCAAAACCACCAGCGTGGTCCCGATGTCGAGCTTTAGCCCGTCAGCCAGGGTTTTGCCCCAGCCAACGGTCAGGTCAAGCTCATCTGAGCTCCACCCATTCTCCTTGTGCCCCTTGACCCCGAAGGCGTCAAAGTACAATCCGGAGGGGATGTGCAGCGCGAAGAAGTCCGCCGTTGTGACCGCTTTCCGGTCAAACACGAGGGCATTACTGCCCACGTATTTTGTGGCATACCCCAGCTCTAAGCTGGTTGCCCACCGCGGAGACTCCTCAGCGTGAACGGCCATCGCCAACACTGCAAGCACCATCGTCATGATTGTCTTTTTCATCTGCCTTCTCCTTTTTCTTCTCTTGGTTGTTAAGGTTCTATCCTGATGTTTCTATCAGGGTAAGCTTTGAGGGACATCCTCTCAGCTGGTATACGGCATAAGTAGAAACTTATTCGTACAACACTAGAGACCATGCCCTTTACTTTTTCTTCCCCTATTTAAGCTTGACACTAGAGTATAACATATAAATTGATATTTGTCAAGGATAAAAGCGCAAAATACTCACGTATTTGTCTATATTTAGCCAAATAATAAATCAAGATTTTTTAATTAGCATAACTAAAACCGCCATAAATGAAAGTAATACCTCTATTATGGTTATTTTTACTTTCTTTGACGGCTAAGCGTTATTTTAGTAAGATATTCCTATTGGTTCGGGATAGAGTATGACGGTAGTACGCGCCCATGGGGTGGGTGTAGACCGGGTTCAATTCCCGGTATTCCGATAAAAATAAATAATAATAGTGGTAATATGAAAAATAAGGGAATAATTATCGCATTAGTGATCGTGCTCGTTGCGGGCGTGGCTGGAATCATTGTGGCTAAAAATATGGTTCAATCTCCGGCCAATCCGTTAGTGAATAATCAGCAGTCAGCTAGTCAGGCTACACAGGTAGAACAGATTTTAGCCGAAAATAAAATCTTATTTTATGGCTCACAGTGCCCACATTGTAAAAACATAGAAGCTTTTATTGCTCAAAATGGTATTGAATCCAAATTAAAATTTGTGCAATTAGAAGTACAAGACAACGCCGATAATGTACCTTTATTATTAGCGACAGCTAAAAAATGCGTTATTGCCGATAAAGATTTGGGCGTGCCATTATTTTGGAGTAACGATGAAAAGAAATGTTATTCTGGCGAAGATGAAGTGTTAAATTATTTTAAAGTTAAAGTTTTAAATCAGGTAGTTAAATAAATTATGTTAGTTATTTTATCTGTCGTCGTTTTGTTTTTGATTTCGGCGCCGACTGCTTTGGCAGTTTGTCCGGTTTGTACCATTGCCGTAGCTGGTGGCGTGGGTTTATCTCGTTATTTAGGCATTGATGATACTATTGCCGGAGTATGGATTGGCGGTTTAACCGTCTCGATGATTATGTGGACTATTGATTGGTTAAAGGCTAAGAAATGGAATTTTAAATTTTATATTCCCGTTACTTATTTAGCTTATTTCGCCATGATTGTCGTGCCTTTGGTTTGGTCGGATATTATTGGCCATCCGCTAAACAAAATCTGGGGCGTTGATAAATTATTACTCGGTATTATTTTGGGTAGCGTAGCGTTTTACGAATTTGGTTCTTGGTATTTAGTGTTAAAAGCCAAAAATGGTGGCAAAGCGTATTTTCCTTTTCAAAAAGTGGTCATGCCGATCGCGCCATTAATTATTTTAAGTATTATTTTTTATTTCATAACCAGATAATTATGGCTAACTTAGATATGGGCAAGCTCAATCAGTTTATTGAGGATGTCGATCGCATGAAAAAGCAAAATAAATTAGATTTGTCTTCGGATCAAGATTTGAGTATTGCGATTATGAACTTGGTGAGCATCGAAGAGCATTTCTTTTTCACCGGCGCTAAATTAAATAAGCCGGAATATTTTGATTTGATCAGCGAGGTGCGTGAGATGCGCAAAGAGTTATTAAAAAAGATTATTAAAGAATACGAAGGTGAAGTGTGGTGTATTTCTAAGCATTTATTAGCCGCTTCGATGCGTTTAATGGAAGTAGGTACTAAGGCGCAAGGTCAAGGTAAAAAAGAAGAAGCTTACGAAATGTTTACCAAAGCTTATAATTTATATTCTTTGTTCTGGGGTTTAAATATGAAGCTGATTGATACTGGTGATGTTAAAAAGATTGATGAAAATGCGCTTGATAAAAACGATAAAAAGCCTGAAGGTTTTATGGGCAAATTAGGCGTGATGGTAAAAAAAGCGATTGATTGTTGTATTGAATAGTTGAGTATTGAAATAGGGGATATTTTTTGCTAGAATATCCCTACTTGCGGGTATCGTATAGTGGCTATTACCTCAGATTTCCAATCTGATGAGAGGAGTTCGATTCTCCTTACCCGCTTATAAAATAAAACAGGGCATTTGCTCTGTTTTATTGTTTATGTCTCGAATTGATGTTTATGGCTGTTTCTGTTAATATTAAAAAGATTAAGAAAGACATAAATTGTATGGAAATAAAGTCTAAATTCGGGTTTTTTCGCAAGTTTAACTTAAACTATCTCGATAGTGCGGCCACCACGCAAGTACCGGATGTGGTTATTAGGGCGGTTGATCAGGTTTTAGAGTTTCGCGGTAATCCTAGTCGTAGCTCCCATGCCGTGGCCCTACGTAGTGAGGAAGCTCTAGAAGAAGCGCGTAAAAATATTGGTAAATTTATTGGTGCTGATAGCAGTGAAATAGCTTTCTCTGGCAATGCTACTGGGGCAGTAAATTTAGCCGTTGATTCTATTGCTCACTTAATTAATCCTGGAGATGAAATAATTGTTTCTATCGCGGAGCATAATTCTAATATGCTTCCATATTTAAAATTGGTTAAATTAGGAGCCAGAATCAGGTTGGTTGGTCTTAAGGATGGAGTAATCGACGTGGAAGATATTAAAAAAACTTTAAATAAAAAAACCAAAATCGTCGCCATTGGTCATTGCTCAAATGTGTTAGGAAATATTAATGATGTAGCTGAAATTGGAAAAATTATTAAGAGATTTAATCCAGACATTTTTTATATTATTGATGGTACTCAGGCCATTGCGCATTTGCCGGTTAATGTTAAAGAAATTTCGGCAGATTTCTATGCTTTTTCTAGTCATAAAATGTATGGTTCTGACGGTGTTGGTGTTTTATTTGTTGATAAAAATATTCACCACCACCAATTACCAACTCAAGCTGGTGGCGGTACAGTTAAGAATGTCGCCGTAACATTTGGTGATGAGTATGATGTTATTTCTCCGGAATATCATCAGTCTTTGGTAACTTTAGAGGGTGGTACGCCAAATACTTCTAACATTGTTGGATTATCTAAGGCGGTGAATTTTATTCGTTCTATTGGTTTTGAAGAAATTAGAAAGCACGAATTGGAATTGTTGAAATATTTATTAGATGGGTTAAAGCAGATCGAAGAGGTGAAGGTGTTTGGTCCAGTTGGTTTGGAACAAAAAATTGGTTTAGTGGCTTTTGGTTTAAGTGGCGGCTATAGTGTTAAAGAGCTTGGTGATTATCTGGCTAAACAAAAAATTTGTGTCCGTTATGGCTCTCACTGCGCTTTCCCTTTGGCAGAAAAAATAGGCCAAGAAACCTTGCGTATTAGTTTTGGTATTTATACGCAACTAGAAGACATAGATCATGTGCTTGGTGAAATGAAATTATTTTTTGATCATAAAAAGGGGTTAATCGTGAATCCTAATTTTGAACTATTACGTAATAAGATTTATTATAAAAACACTTTGGTAGTTAATAATGCTCAGGTGGTTATTGAAAAAATAAAGTCAGCCATTTATAATCCGCGAGAAACTGAAGTAGTGGTTATGGGTGGACATTTTTTGGCGATTCCAGATATGCAGGAAAATAAACTTTGGCCCAGTATTAAGCCGTTGTTGCCAGAAAGATTACATGGCCTGTTAGAAGAATTTGGCATGACTAGTTTTTCTCTTTATACCTGGGAGTTGGCTTGTAAATTGGTGGCCAGTCTTAAATCTGATGGAGTGTCGGCTAAGCTAGTAATTATCGCTAATGATACCACGGGTATTAATGAGTTAAGGTTGTCTAGTGCCAATATCAACAATAAAACAGCAGAAGATTATCGTGATGAACTGTTAAGTCAATTCGCGGGCAAAGATGGTGTTCCTGAAGATTATTTAGTCATTGCTAAAAAATATAAGCTTGGTAAAAGGGATATTTTAAAAAATGGTAAAGATTATTTTTGGCGAGAAACTATTTTGCGCGGCAATTTTAAGCAGTTTATAAGAAAAAATAAAGATTATTTTGCTGGCGTTATTGATTATACTGGTGTTGATGACAGTATTGATTTATCTATTAATATTTTGGATAACCAGCAAATTAAAACTTGTAGTTTTCAAACATTTAATTCTAAAACCGGTGGTAAGTTTTGTATTGCTGAATTGGCGGAATTTATGGCTGAACTGTTTGGTAAAGCCAAAGAGGTTAATTTTGATTATGTGAATACTAAGGTATTGAATTCTAAATTTAATGCCAAGCATAAAATGATTGTTACTTTTTCTCCAGCCATGTGCGACAATGCCGTAGTGAGAGCGGGGGAACTTTATACTAAATTATTTTTGCAAGAACGTGGTTTTGGTTCATTTAAGTTTTTTAATATTCCCCTTGGGCCAAATGCTGAAAGAAACTTAGCTATTGGTACTGAAATAAAGTACATTTCTGATAAAGACGCATTAGAGGAATTGGATGTGGAAACCACCCCAAATTTTGGTGGTCTATGGCGATTAGCCGCTTATAAACTGGTTTATAATGCTAATGCTTATGCTGATGAGATAGAAAGTTTATTTAATAAGATTAATATTTCCAAACAATCCAAAATATTAGACACTTGTGTTGGCCCCGGTTTTTTGGCTACTGAATTATTACAAAAAGGTTATAATGTCAGCACGGCCGACATAAGCAACGATTCAGTAAAGCCATTTAAAGAAGTCTTAAAAGAATTGGGCATTAAACACGAGGTAGTTCAATCTTCTTGGCTTGATTTACCAAAGTATTTTAAGCCTGAGTCTTTTGATGTGCTTTTTAATCGGGGAAATACTCTAATTTATGCTGATGGTGGTTGGCATGAAAAAATTAAAGTGAATAAGGAGCGAACCTTAGCGGCGATAGAAAAGACTTTAAAAATTTATTTTGATTTACTTAAAAAGGGTGGTTATTTATACGTTGATAAGTTTAGAGACTCTGAAATTCCAGATAAAAAAGTGGTTGCTCGATTAAATATTAAAGACATTAATGAACAAAAGGATGTGATTTTTTATGTGGAGCGTAAGCCAGCGGAAAATATTCGCGTTGCTCAAATGTTGTTACGAGATAAAAATGGCGTCGAAGATGGTTTGTTAAATATGGTTTATGATTTAAGTGAAGATGAAATGGAAGCTTTAATTAAAAAAGTAGGTTTTTCTAGCGTTGAAAGGTTAAAACTCAAAGAGGAGAAGCATTTTGTAGTGTGGTTGGCTAAAAAGTAGTTTAAATAAAAATATGAATACAGAAAAAAGACAGTCTATGGCAGTTAGTGGCGATTTTACTGATGCTTCTAATAAGGGTAAAGATTTGGGTAGATTTGAAACTGAACCACCATACGCTTATTTGTGGGATAGGTGTGTTTATGAATTACTTTACGATCCGCAAAGATATACGGAACAGCTTTGTGATTTATTTGCTCAGTATGGCGTGGATAAAAATTCAGCCGTATTAGATACTTGTGCCGGTTCCGGATTTCCAGCTATGGATATGTATAATATGGGTTATGAAAATGTTACTTGCGTTGATGCTTCTGATGATCAAATAGAATTATTTAGACAAAAAGCTGAGGCACAAAGTCTTGATATTAGAAGTACTAAAAGTTTTTGGAACGAATTGCCAGAGCATTTTAGCCCGGGTCAGTTTAAAGCGCTTATCTGCAAGGGTTCAATTTGGTATGCGGCTGGTGGTTGGAATAAAGATTTTAAACCAAATCGAGAAGAAACGCTTGATGCGCTTAGAAAAACGTTAGCAGTATTTTATTCTATGTTAGAAGATGGGGGCGTTTTATATGTTGATAAATTTAAAGACAGTGAAGTTGATCATAAAGATATTGTTGGTACCTTTGAGGTGGCTGGCGATAAGAAAGATTTGATTTTTTATACCCATAGAGAAAGAGAAGAGGGCGTTCGCAGAGCTAAGATGATTATAAAAGATGAAAATACCGGAGAAGAAACTGGAACACCTAATGTTACTTATGATTTAAAAGAAGAGGAGCTAGAACAAATTTTGCAAGAAGTTGGTTTTTCCGTAATTCGTCCAAATTTATCAGAAGAAAAGATTTTCACCCAATGGTTGGCTATTAAGGGCAAAGCTAAAGAGTAATTATTTAACAACAGTTATAATTTTATTATATGGAACTCACCCGCAATTTCACCTCCCTCAACAAGTCCGACGCTAACATCGCCGGAGGCAAAGGTGCTTCTTTGGGTGAAATGACCCAAGCTAATATTCCAGTTCCTCCCGGCTTTGTCATTCTCTCTACTACCTTTGACCAATTTATTAAAGAAACCGGCTTAATTGAAGAAATTGCTGCTGCTCTAGAACAGGTAGATCACAAAGAAGTTCATACGGTAGATTTTGCATCCGAAAAGATCCAAGGTCTAATTAAAGCCGCTCAGATGCCTCAAGACATTGCTCAAGAAGTAATGAAGCAATTTAAGGTGCTTAATACTGAATTTGTGGCTGTCCGTTCTTCCGCTACCGCTGAAGATGGTCAAGATCACGCTTGGGCCGGGCAACTAGATTCTTACCTGAATACTAAAGAAGCTAACCTTCTAGAAAAGGTGCAACATTGTTGGGCTTCCTTATTTACTCCTCGCGCTATCTTCTA
>CAZNIV010000012.1:0-22254 GCA_964573235.1 uncultured Gammaproteobacteria bacterium | reverse complement strand
ATATAAAAGATAAAAGAATTATTTAAAAAAAAGAGTTTTAATCCAAAAATTGAGATAGTCGTAAATGTGGCAAAAGACGATAAAAGAAAGGGCATTAAAAAATACTTAGGAATGTTATGCCAGAATTTATTTTTTATTTTTTTGAGAGACATTTAATTTTAGTTGCTTAATGGTCGATGTAGTTGTAGATAAGATGGTGATACTTAGTGGATTATTATTAATAACTTTAAAATCAACACTTGATGTAGACTTAATTATGTTTTTGGAAATTATATTTATGCTATAAATTACTCCAAATAAGTAGGGATTTTTTTGATAATTATGGGGGGACCAACCAAAACTCAAATTTTCTTTTCCATAATCTTTCCAAATATTTTCCGAATTAAAATATGTCCTTCCTGTTATTTTTCCATCGATATAAAGATCAATGTAACCATTTGATGAGGGGTTGTATATGGCCAACGCAGAATGTTTTTTATTAAAGAAATCTTTAGATATGGGGTATTTTATTGTGTATATTGTTCCAGTGGCATTATTCATGCGACCAACTTGAAAACTAACACTATTTTTGTTCTGCCAAAGTTCCCAGTTTAAATGCCCGACAATTTGTTCTGCGTCATGTTCACTGTCTCTTGGTTCCCATTCCGCATATATAGTGAACGGTCCATCCTCAAACATGTCGCTTGAACTAGCTAGTTCAAGTCTAGTATCACGGCCATTAAAAGTGGCTTCGCCATCGAACATAAAAGCATTACCCTTTAAATCCTTTGGAATTTCTTTAGTAAAATCCCAAGAGTAATCCCATTTAGTAGTATTTGGGTCTAAATTAATCACTGGGGGAATAATGGAGACGCCGTCACCTTCAACAGAAACATTAACTAAAGCGTCTTTTAAAACGGCATTGGATTTAAATATCGCAAAAGCCGAACCATTGAGTTCGCGATAGGGAGTGCCGTCTGGTGCGATTTTTCTGTCGGATAAATCTTTGGACGGCTCTAAATAAAATTCAGAAACTTTGGTATCATTGGGTCCACCAACTTCAATAGTAAATGTTTTATGATAACCAAAAGGCAAGAAGTTCATATATAGAACATACAGCAAAAAGGCGAAGGGGATAGTGTAAGCACTAAAACGAGCCCAGAAGATTGGGTCTTTAGCGGTTTTTATGAAAAACGCTTTCCAATCCTTGTTTTTTAGATTTGAGAATTGGGTTTTTATTTGGCTAATTAAGTTTTTCATTGGTCAGATTTAGTATGTTTAGAACTTATATACCCACACCTCAGAGTAAGTGTTGGTTTTTTCGTGGAAAGATAGAATGAATTTTGTTTGAATGTAGTTTAAAATAGCTTGGGGTATTTTTCCATCGGCCGACATGTAGTCAAAAATAATATAGCCGTGGTTGGTGGCGGTTAGAGATTCTAATTCTGCTAGGTCATTAATGATTCTAGCACCAACATAAAATTCCGTATTATTATTTTGGTATTCGTTTCGGTTGTCGAAGCCTAGGTAGTTATATTTAATCCAGTACCCAGGTATTCCCAGAAATATCTTGTTGAAGTGGGGATGACTGGAAATTACGATATCTTTTTCATTTAGCCCCTGTTTGATATAAGCGTAGGCACTGTTCCAATTCGGTTGAGGAGTATAGGCATGATACGAGCGATTATTGCTACCCAGGGCGATATTGTCATTTTCTAGGGTGTAAAAAGGGAGGGGGCGCCAAACGCCTTGACCAGAAACAAAGAAGGTTAGGATTAGGGTGGTGATAAAAAGTACCGCCAGAACCCTATATTTAAACCATAATTTATTAAAAATGTCAATAGCACCAACTGCTCCCAGAAGGAGAAAGCCTAAAGCGGGGGCGAGCAAATAGCGATAGTGAACGATATTGGTAAAAAAAGAGAAAGCGATTAAATAAACAGCAAATGGTAAAATCAGCATCAGGCGCTTGATTTTCTGCTCTCTTGGGGCTCCAAAATAGGCGTATAGCGATAGAAATATAAAAGGCCAGTAGTTGGTTATAAAAAAGCTCAAATAGTAAGGAAGCTCATAATAGAGGCTAAATTTGGCAATAGCGGAACGAGTGATACTAAAGTTAGAAAAAAGCTCTAAGATCAAGACCGTTAAAAAGATCGCCACCGCTGTGATAGTGGCCGTCTTTTTGTTAATTTTTGCTGAATTATTGTTAGCGGTTAGCTTTACTAATAGTAAAATTAAAAAGATCGGCGCCAATAAATAGGCAATTTTATGGGTTAAAACCGCTAGGGCGGATAAACTAATGGATGATATTAAATAAGCAATTCGCTGTTTGCGGTTATTGGTTTCTAAAAATTGGTAGAAACAATAAATAGCTAACCAGAAAAATAGAATAAGCATAGTGTACCAGCGGGCTTGACGTGACCAAGCGATTTGCCAATAAGAAAAAGACACAAAAAAAGAAGCTAATAAGGCGGTGTTTTTATCAAAAAGTCGTTTAATAATGTAACAAACGGCAAAAATTAATAAAATACCCATAATTACCGATAAAAGACGGTAGGAAAAGGCGTTGGCGCCAAAAACCTGAGCCATACTTGCAGTCGGATAGCAATATAGGGGGCAAAAATAGTTCTGACCGGAGTCTAAAACCGTATTTCCTTTTTCTAAAACGGATAAAACGGCATTAATGGTATAGCCTTCATCCATCCAGTAAGGTTGAGCGCCTAGATTATAAAATCGTAGAAAAAAACCGCCAATTATGATTAGTAGCAGAATTAATGGTATTAGATGTTTACAAGTTATTTTTTTTATGGTATACATTATATTGTAATTGTAATATAATTATTTATATTACATAGATAGATTTTTAGATAACTAGCTTATTTTTGGTGGTCTTATGACCATGTTAAAGATATTTACTAGGTAATTTAACCATAAAAATATGAAAACATCAAGAAATTTTAGCGCAGCATTAAAGAGCCCATTAACTAAAACATCAGTTGCCCTAGCTATTTCAGTAGTAGCTTCTTTGGCTGGATACTCAGTAGCCTTTGGTTACGGTGGTGGTCAGGCCATGATTACGGCTCCAGTAGTTGTTGCCCCAGTTGTTGCTCCAGTAGTTGTTGCCCCAGTGGTAACTCCAGTTATTACTCAAGCGCCAGCCGGAAGAGTTTTGGGTGTAGAGATCTATAACTTTACCAGAAACTTTAGCGCCGGTTCTCGTGGTAATGATATTAAATCTTTACAACAGTTTTTAATTGATAATAATGCTGGTAAAGCTGCTCAAACTTTGGCAAGAGTTGGTTCTACTAGTTATTTTGGTCCGTTGACCAGAGCGGCATTGGCTGAATATCAAAAGAGCGTTGGCATTAAACCAGCTAGCGGAAATTTTGGTCCAATTACTAGAGCGTATTTAAGTGGTTTAGTTAAATAGTTTTTAATAGCAGAATATAATCTCAAAGAGCGATGGTCGTAATTGGCCGTCGCTTTTTAGTTGTAGAATAATTTAATTGGTAAGGCGTTTTAGGGGAAAGATTTTTAGTCTTGGTTTTTGTTTAATTAAAAAAGTCCCCATTCGCGGTTGTGGGGGACTCGGGCTTTGGCACGCCCAGTTATTTGGATTTGGCCTTGGGTACGGCCAGGAAGCGCGTATTTTGACGCCATTGTTGCTTGTAAGTATCCTCACCTACGGAGGGGAGGCGTTGGCTGAAATACAAGAGGAACACGCGGTCTTGGTCGGGGTGGTGATAAACAGTACCCAGAGCGACAATGTTAAACTCGATTTGGAGTTCGGGGTAGGCAATGGCCAGAAAAAGCAATTCCCAAATGGTGGCGGGTCGATAACCCTCTTTAGCCATTTGAGCGAGCACTGTTTCGGTGTCGACCATGCCCATGCCGTCGAACCAGAAGAGAGCGACCGGTTGCTGGAATTTCTTGGCTTTTTGGGGAACAGGGTAATGGCGAGAATTAATGTAAGCAGCCCGAAAAGCAAATTTGCCAGCCTCGAGTAGTTTTTCTACTGATTGACACTGATTGACGGTGATGGTTAAGGTGTGGTCGATGTAGCTTAACACCTCCAGTACCACTTTGATTTTTTTGTCCAGGATTTTTCGGGCGTTGTTTATCCCACCCAAAATAAGGATTAAGCTCCGGATGTTTTTAAAACAAAAGCTATCCAGCACATCAACCTCTTTTTTGTCTTCTTCTTCGCAGTGATTCATGGTAGTTACTCCTCGGTTATTGGTGATACTTGTGAAAGGGCTAGCGCTGTTTTATCATTTTGACTAGTTTATGTCAAAAAAGTCTTATTTTGGTTAATTGCTCGATATCTTTTAAAATTGTATAATAACAGCAAGATTAAATAAGCTATTAGGCCGTGAATAAAGGCGTCAAATATTTTTTAACCTTTACCATCTTACTTTTATTAGCTGGAGGAATTTTTTATTTTCGCGTGCCACTTTATGATTACTTGAGCCCGTTTTTAAAAAAGGTAACGGTGGTGGCAAATAATGGCTTAGAAAAGTTTAATCCGCCTTGCCAAAAACCAATTAGTTATAGCTTGGGCGATATCGACAAAAAATTTAATTTATTAGACAAACAGCTGTTGACGGCGTTGCAAACAGCGACCAGTGTTTGGTCTAAATCAATTGATCGACAGTTATTTGTTTATGCTACCACTAGCGGAGAATTGGCGATTAATTTGGTTTACGATTATCGTCAGGCAGCGACGGACAAGTTAAAGAGTTTGGGTATTGTGGTGAATAACGATCAGGGTTCTTTTGACAAGTTAAAAGCGAAATATGAATCTTTAAATAAACAATATCAGCAACAAAAAGCGACGCTAGATTCTTTGATTGCTAATTTTAAGCAACAGCAGAAAGAATACGAAAGTACGGTAACTAAATGGAATAATCGCGGGGGAGCGCCTAAGATTACGGTAGACCAGTTGAATCAAACTCAAACAATGCTCAATGAAGAGGTTGAGAAAATTAATATTTTGACGGCGAAACTTAATGAAACGGTGGCTGAGATTAATGCCATGGCGACGGTGCTTAATCGTTTGATTGCCGAACTAAATTTGAATGTGAGTAAGTATAATAATGTGGTGCAGTCAACGGGTGGAGAGTTTGAAGAAGGGGTGTATATCCAGGATGCAGATGGCAAAAGAATAAATGTTTATGAATATAATAATTATAATATTTTGGTGCGATTACTGGAGCATGAACTTGGGCACGCTTTGGGTTTAGATCATACAAGCAGTACGGTGGATATTATGTATTATTTAAATCAGGCGAGTAATCAAGCTTTAAGCGCGAATGATTTGGCGGCGTTGAAGAATAAGTGTGAGATTAAATAGATAATTAAAAAACGCCCCGGTTATGGGGCGCGGAGTTTAGCTCGGGAATGTTTCACCGAGATTATTTGGGTCGGAAAGATCGCTCACGATAACCACTTGGTCGCCAGAGGCCAGTGCCATTTCGAGAGGCGAAGGGACTCGTTTGACTTTGCCGGGTGGCATCCAAAAACCTTGGCGATCCATGCCAGAATCGGCACAGTTCCAGCGAAGGCAGCCAACTAGGCTCTTGGCATTATTCTGATACCTTGTGGCATATTCAGGAATTTTGTAATCTTCCTTTGGGGTATAGAGAGTGACTGGACTACCAATGCTAATTGCTTCACCACACCAGGCGCATCTGATCGCCATTTTGGCGATGCAGTCTAAACAGTAATTAGGATTGCCATTTTCTGATAATGGCATGGCCATGATGGATGTTGTGCCGTGATAGGAGATTTTTCCTTTTAGTTTAGTGTGATGCTTGCAGATGTTGGCAGTGTAGGTTTTCCTAAACAAACAGGAAACGAACAACCAGCACAGGGAGAAGAAGTATTTTATCTTATACACGGTAATCCTCACTTTCTTTTTTTGTTTCTAGGGTTAAATAGTATAAAGAGCCGATATATATTTATCAGGTTTAGTTGTTTTTGTCAAAGACGGCAAGTGGTGATTGGTCTTGACTTAATATTGTTTTTATTGTTAAGTTAGGGGCACAAAGTAACTATTGTACATTCAAATCAAAGAAAGGAAGTGACTATGATTAAGCGCATTTTGGTGATAGACGGAGAGTCGCGCAGTGTATCCGGAACTGTGGCGGGATTAAAGCTTCGCGGAGTTAAGGTGGATACGGTGAAAACCAAACAAGATGCCGAGGCATATCTTTTAAAGAATGTCTATGATGCGGTTTTGTTGGAGTTGATGATTCCCGAAAAGGAGGCTAAGGATATCAAAGCCGATCGGCCAGAGTTGAAGCATGGCTTAGCCATTTTAAATGCTATTCGTAACGGAAAGTATCAGGTTGGCGGAACCGTGAAAGAGGTTAAGGTGGTGGTGATTACCTGTGTTGGTCATGAAGATCCGGAGGTTATGCGGGTCTTAAACAATTTAGGGGCCAGCGTATTAGTTAAGCCAGTTTTTCCGGCTTCACTGGCACCTATAATGCTTGATTGGTTCAAGTAGTTTCTTAATCTGGTAGGGATATTCAAAATTTTATTCTTAAAGTAAAAAAACGCAACGCTGGACCTAAGGGTTTGGCGCTTTTTATTTTGCGTAGTAATTTGCGGGTTCTAGTTTTTGGGGGTATAATAAGGGGTATAAATCAAGAAGGGAAACTATGTATTTTTTATATATTATTCAATGTGAAGATGGTTCGCTATACACGGGTATTACCACTAATGTAGAACGTAGGTTTAAAGAACATCAGAATAAAACCGGGGCACATTATACGAGCGCTAAAAAAGTGGTGAAGGTGGTCTATACTGAGGAACACCTAAATCGGTCAACGGCATCCAAAAGAGAGGCCGAGATAAAGAAGTGGACGCGGGAGAAAAAATTAGAGTTGATTAAATTAAGTAAATAATTTAGATGAACAAAAATAGTGTTCAGGGATAATTATTAGATAAAAATATGCGAACAAAAATATTGTTCAATGAGCGCGGATTAAAGCCGGGAGAGTCTTATGAAAAAGGGCAATGGGAGAAAATCGCTTCTCACAACGATCAAGAGATTAAAGGTTTCTTTGGCGAATACCGTTTTTTGAGCAATTTTGGTCCAGCCAAAGTATTTTTGGATGGCGATGAATACGGTTCAGTGGAAAACGCATATCAGGCGGCAAAATATCCTAAGGAGTTAAGAATATATTTAAAGGAGTGTTCGCCTAAGGATGCGATAGATTTTTCTAGGGCTAATTTAAATCAGGCTCAGACAGTCGAAGAGTGGGATGCGATTAAAATACAAGTAATGTGCGATTTGTTATGGCAGAAATTTGATCCGAATTTAAATCCAGAAAATTACCAAAAACTTAAGGAAACGGGAAATCGTTATTTAGAAGAAACTAATTATTGGGAAGATACTTTTTGGGGCGTAAATAAAACAGAGGCCGGTGAGCCGGGAGTGGGTGAGAATAATTTGGGTAAGTTGTTAATGGAGATAAGAGAAGAATTAGAATAATATTAAAAATAATTTAAATTTATGACCGAAGAAAAAGTTTGTTGTCCAAAGTTTAATCCAGCCCCTTGGGATGGAAAAACCTTTGAGTGGAGTAATAAGAGGTTTATTAAAGATAAAGTATTTACTTTATTTTATATGCCAATTAATTTTGGCTCAGTAATGACAAAAAATTGTAAGGTGATGGAAAGGGTTGGAGCTAATATGCTCGAGGGTTTAATGCTGGCAGATCATACTTCTAAATGGAATATGGATTTGTATTTGGCGACGGATAAAGAAATTGCCGGGGCAAATAATGTTACTTTAGGTGGCAAGTTTTTTAGTAAAGTTTATGAAGGTAATTTTAAAGATACCGGAATTTGGATGAAGGATTTTGCGAATTATACTAAAGAGAAAGGTCTGGTGGTTACTAAAACTTACATGTGGTATACCACTTGCCCAAAGTGTGCCAAGAAGTATGGTAAGAATTATGTAGTGATCGTGGGGAAAATATAAATTGACTTATAACAAATAAAAAGATAGGCTTTTATCAAGCAATGTTGCCTATGAGTAAAATATGAGTACTTAGCGAACAGCGATTCGCAACCCCATGGTGCCCTTGATACCAAAAGAGTTTTGGCTCAGGTAGGGTAACACCTACCAAGGTTAGGTGCTTAGCCGACTCTCGATGGTGATGTTGGTACCAAATGAGGTCAGGCTCATATCGCATGCCTAGGCTAGTTGGCGAGGAATAATAGCTCACCAAGGCCATATGCGTAGCCGACCTGAGAGGATTGGTGCGGCCCCGGCACATTGCTTCCTCGTTGCGATTCGTCGCGCGAGGTTTTTATTTTTAATGCAAGTTTGACATTTCACCTTTATAATGATAGAAACTAATCTAGCTTTTGGCTAATTGTTCGTTATATTAACTCAAGCACGGAGGGCAGAAAGATGAATACTGGATCATGTATAGCGGTATTAGCTTTGCTGGTTTTTTTATTGATCATGGCCAATTTGTGGTTAATTGACTGGCGTCATGAACGGAGAAAAAAAATCGTTCTGGTGATAGTGAAAAACCAATCAGGCAATCAGGTGATTGTTGAGATTGGTAATGGTTGGCGTCAGATTTGTTTGAACCCTGGCAAGTCTGCTGTTTGCGCTGAAATCGAAAAATTGAGCATCTGTGTAAAGCGCGGGTGGAATGATAAGACACCTGTTCCTGGCTTTGGTCCTCATTATATTTTCTGTCGAGATTTTTGTTTAAAAGACGGACGAAATTACGACCTGATTATTTTGCCAGATTCAAAATTTCAAGTCGTGCTTACCGATGTGCCATGTTGCTGGATGTGCTCGAGCAAGAATCGCCCATCCTAAAATTGTTTCTTAGCGCTCGTAAGGGCGCTTTTTTATTTTTTAAATTTGACTTGTTTAACTCTTTTTGCTAACATAAAGGCATAAATAACAAAATATGTCCGTAAATATTCAGAAAAACTTCTTCTTTTTTTATGCGCTCTCTGACTTGAGAGTTGGTTTTTCTGATTATCTTCAAAGCTAAGAATAATCTGAAACACGAGCTCTCAAGTCGGGAGCTCGTTTTGTTTAAGAAAACAAAAAAGATTGTTCTTTAAAACGGTTTTAATAACCAAGGAAGGCGGGCAGTAAAAATGTGTATGTCAAACACCAGGGTTAAGTTCGGTTCGCGATTGCCAACTTTTAATCAACTGAAGGAGGAGTTTCCTCTGTCGGAAGAATTGAAAGCGCAAATCTTGGCGCAACGCAAAAGCGTCGAGAATATTCTGGACGGAAAAGACCAGCGGGTTTTGTTGATTGTGGGGCCGTGTTCGGTGCACAATTTTGACGAGACCATAGCTTATGCCAAATTGTTGGCGAGCTGGGCCAAACAACATCAAGACAAGGCATTGGTTTTGATGCGGGTGTGTTGCGATAAGCCACGCACCAAGAAAGACTGGAGGGGTATTTTTACCGATCCGGACTTGAATGGTACTCATGACTTGGCCAAAGGTTTGCGTTTGTCGCGCGAGCTGATGGTGCAAGTGGCGAGCTTGGGTTTGCCGGTGGCGTGTGAAGCGCTGACGCCGTCAAACTTTCACGTGGTGAGCGATGTGGTTTCTTATGCTTGGGTTGGCGCGCGTACTGGTAATACGCCAGATGTGCGCGAAATGACCAGTGGGCTTTCAATGCCGGTGGGGATTAAAAACTCCAATGAGTCGGACAGTTTAGCGACCACAATTAATGCCATTGACTTCGCACGTCATCCGAGTGTTTTTGCCAATCCGAATGATGATGGGGAAATGTCGGTAGTTTCAACTTCCGGCAACGCCTATTCGCATTTGATTTTGCGCGGAAACGCTTCGGGGCCAAACTATGACTTGGCCCATCAGGCGAGCGCAGTGAATGCGCTGACTAAGGCGGGGCTCAATCCGCGACTTGTGATTGACGTGTCTCATGGCAATTGCAACAAGGATTATGCCAAGCAGACGCATGTTTTGAAAGACTTGGCGCTGGCGCATGACTCGCATTTGGCCGGTGTGATGGTGGAAAGCTATTTGGAAGCGGGCAAGCAGGATGGTTCCAAGTTGGGTACGCCGGAAGGACTGAAAAATCTCCAAGCGGGATTGTCGGTGACTGACGGGTGCTTGAGCTGGAAACAGACGGCCGAAGCTCTGGAAGCTTTCTTGGCAAAGTGGTAATTGTGCAACCCGGGTTTAGGCCCGGGTTTTTTATTATTCAGGAAATCGTGGAAAAGTTTTCTGAATTTATGTGTACCTAGAGATAAATGAGCTAGTGCTTAATATGAATTGTTTTTACTGATTTTGTTGATCATGTTATAATAAACAAATTAAATAACCCAATCTCATCAATATTGGGAATAAAACCTAAACATGATTCGTAAAAATCATAAAAATATGAGTAAGACCCAAACAGAAGTTAAGACATCAGTAAAATTAAGTACCCAGTTGCTTGTTTTAACTACAGTTTTGCTGGCCGCTAGTGGCATTGCCTTTGCCGCTATGACAGTAACAACTCAGGTGATTTGTCCTTCTGTAGTTGGTGTTGGTAATGTTGGTGGTAAGTGTGGTTGTTTGTATGGTGGCACCTATCCAACATCTTGTCTTTCTAGTCCAGCAACTACTTGTCCATCTGGTACTTATAAATCTGGTACTGCTTGTGTTTGTTCTAATGGTAAAACCAATCCACCAACTTGTACCTTACCCATTACTTGTAGTTCTGTAGGTATTTACTCAGCTACGACTCAAGCTTGTGTCTGTTCTAATAGTGGTACTAACTACCCAACTTGTACCCCTCCCGTAACTACTTGTCCTTCTGGTACGATTCGTTCAGGCTCTTCTTGCGTTTGCGCTAATGGCGCGACCAATCCGCCAACTTGTGTAATTGCAACTAGCGGAACCGTAACAGGCGGAACTACAACGAGTGTAGCTTGTCCAGCGGGTACTAGATTATCTGGTACATCATGTGTTTGCTCAAATGGTATGAATAATCCGCCAACTTGTGGGGCAGTAACTACTACTGGTACCGGTACTTATTCTGCTCCTCCTGGTGCTCCCACTAATGTGGTAGCCACTGTCTTGCCACCAGTTAGAAACCCAGATCAGTGTGAGAAACCTTTTTTGGATTTTAAGCCAGAACCAGACGTCTGGACTTGTGGCGATACTTATGTTAATCGCACCAAATACCCTCAAGTTAAAATCACCTTTACTCCACCAAATAATTTAGGATCTAAGACGGGTGGTATTGGCACAACTAAATTTTTAGTTACCCAAGCTTTTAATGGCTATAGTGATCCAATGAACCCTGCCAAGGGACCTACATGTATAGACTGCGTCAATAATCCTAATCTTTATAGTTATGCCAACCTTGCCTATTCTAGTTATCCCTCAGTTAATCCTTTTTTAATTGTTTCTAATCCGTCAACCTTCGACTATTCCGGTAAAATGTCTACTTCCACCTTCGAACCGGGTGTCTATTATAAGTTCTCTGTTATTACTACCAATAATGCTGGTCAAAGTATTCCAGCAAGCGCTATTCCTGTTCGTCTCTTAGCTCCGATTGGACCAACTACTCCAATCTCGCTTACTCCTCGTACTTATGCAAATGGTTATAAGGCTTTCGCAAATTATTTTTTAGCTACATCCTCTGGTGTTAAGATTGATATTCTTATGCCTGAAAATAAGAGCGGTGCTTCACCAATTAAATATACGGTTATAGCAGAGCCAACAACGCCAGTTGACCAGGGTGATAAAGGTAGGATAATAGTCACTAGTGCCTATAGTCCAGTTACTTTTTCTACTGGTTTTCTTCCCGGCATTGCTTATACTTTTATGGCGACAGTCAATAACGGGTATGGTACTAGCTTAGCTTCTCCTAAATCAGTTGCCATTACTCCAATTATAACTTCTGTTTCTCTTGCCCCAAATGGTATTGATGTCAAACCTATTATTGATGGAGTAGAGCTTACTCCTGTTACTCAGGGGGTAGATACTGGTAACTTGCCAATCGTAAGCTATAGGGTTAAAGCTTATGATAGTTACAAGAATTTAATTAAAACGATTATTGCCACTTCTTCGCCAGTAACTATTATGGGATTAACTAATGGTGGCACTTATTCTTTCTCGGCTAGTATTATTAATGCTTTAGGTGAAGGAGATTCGACTAGTACTGGTAGCGTTACTTTGCCGATCTATATTCCCATCGAATCTACCGACATTTTCCCAGTCGTCACCAGCATCAAAGAGTCTAAGGAACTTCCTGGAGATCCCAATGCTTGTAAAAACCTTAAATACTTTAATGATCGCATCTTTAAGAACAATACTAAGGAAACTCTAAGCTTCGAAGTTACTGGTTTTGTTGATGATGAACTTCTAATCAATGGTACTATTTATGAACAGAATCTCCCTTCCTATGCTTATGGTAAATGCAATGGAGCTCATACTATTACTCCATACAAAATTGATATGAAGCCAGGGGACAAAATTATGATTAATACTGGAGACAATCATGGATCACGCGCGGGGATGGATTTGATAGTAACGGTGAGTAAAAAGATAAATGTAAAATTCGACAAAACAACCAGTGGAAATCCTAAGGTTATTATATTACCTCAATATAAAGATGGAACTAAAAATTTTCAAACTTATCCGGGTATTATCGCTGCTGAGATAATGAACGATAATAGAAGTATACCTATAAATATCGAGCTTAATTGTTTAAGTGTTATTGATAAGACAAATAAGCTTAGCCAAACTTGGACCATTAACAATGGCTCAAGTATAGGATCTTGTTTTGAAGATAGCTCTGCTAGTATTTGCAAAAGAGCATCTAGTGAAACAGTTCCTCCAACTGGTTTGATAAAGGAATTATATGTTTTTAATATAAATAACTATCCAGCTGAAACTCTTAATTGCAATTTAAGTTTGAAAGTCGATAATAACTTAAAAGATACTACTGGAGGATTAGTATTGTTCGGCTCAACTTTTATTAATGCTTTTAGTGGCTATGGTAAGTATGCCGGAAGTCTTGAACAAAATAGTCGCATAATTATTAATAGAACTGATCCAGTGCTAACCAAAATGTATGTACCAATCCGTGATTTATCTAGTGACGCTCAGAATGCGTCTAATATATTGGGCTTAGGTACTTCATATGTATTTAAAGAGGGTGATAAAGCCGGTTTTGCGAGTCAAGTGGCAGACGTCTGCAATAGAACAAAGCTATTCGATCAAATTATAGAGAAAAAATCTTTACCTGCTACCGTATCAGATGATTATTATGATCTATTTGTTAAAGCTAGTCCCGTGGCCATGATCAATGCTTCAACTACAGCCATGGTGAAAGCAATTGTAGATGCCACCCTTTATAAAACGCTCCAAGGTCTTATTACGGGCCCGGAGTGTTCTGCTAGATAATAAAAATCGCGCTTAACAGCGCGGTTTTTTATATGTTTAATTATCTCATAACATAATACTCTTAGAGAGGTATGTTATTAATGGCTGGAACACCTTGAGTCATCAATAATGGGTAATATTTATACTGTGTGATAGGCGGGGATTTTTATTTTGGCTAAATTTGATTTAAAATAGCTAAAATAGGGTAAAATTTAGTTAAAACTATTGACATTTTTAGTAATGTATGCTATAATATTGAGTCTACTTAACACTTAATAATGGTGTTGAGTAAGATGTACCGTAAAACCAAAACCGGAGGTGACAAATGAAATCCGTGATTATTAAGGCAGGGCTTATTTTGGTGGTGATGTTGGTGTTGGTGGTAACATTCTGGGTATTTAACCATGAAGTTCGCCCAGTACCCGCCCCTAAAACCAGGCCAGACGTTTGGCAAACCAGTGGTTGGCCGATTGAAAAAATCGAAAAATCACAGGTCAGAGAAGTGGAAATCGTCTCTACCGACTTTTTCCCCTATCTGGACAACCAAGGAAAACACTTGGTGATCAGGGTTCTGGGTGGCGAGTTGGTCGTTGCCACAGACAGTTTCTATGTCGACCCAGTTAAGCTTAAGGAGGGACAATCTCTTCCTTTACTTGAAGGGGTAAAGCTTGTGCAGGTTATACCAGCACTTGGCAAGAAGGCAAAATTCTCCCTGGCTTATGAAAAATGAGTTCAGGAGAATAAAAACCAGTTTTTCAAGACGGCGGAAGCTTTCTTGGAGAGATGGTAAGTTTATGACCCGGGTTTCGACTCGGGTTTTTTATTTGGGATTTTAGTAATTATCTGTTATTATAAATTTATGAATATATTAAAAGGTTTTTCGCAAAAGCAAGACGGAAACATGAAAGTTTATGCTAGCACTAGTGTTGGATTAAGCGAGAAAAATCGCCAGGCTTTTTTATTACGATTAGGTTTAAATTCCGATGATTTAGTTTTGGCTGGCTCAGTGCATGGCAATAAAGTAGCTGTGGTTGGCGCAAGGAATAGGGGTCAGATAATTACTGGTTGCGATGCCTTGGTAACGACTGAGGTGGGGGTGATTTTAGGGATAACGGCAGCAGATTGTTTGCCGATTTATTTTTGGGATGAAGGCGCTGGTGTAATCGCTATGGCCCATGCGGGTTGGCGTGGAGTACAGAGTAGAATTGTGTCTGAAGTTTTGCGAGTAATGAGAGATGATGGTGCTTCTATCCAAAATATTAAAGTAGAGATTGGCCCACATATTCGCGAATGTCATTTTGAAGTACAGGAAGATTTAGTAAAAGAATTTGCTGATGATGCCGATAGTTTTAAGATGGTAGATAGAAAGCATTATTTGAGTTTGGCAAAAATCGTGAATAAACAATTAACGCAAAGCGGAGTGCTGGAGCAGAATATCAAACAAGACGGAGGGTGTACTTTTTGTGAGAATAAATATTTTTCTTATCGTCGAGATAAGCCCAAAGAGGTGGAGGCGCAGTTGGGATATATAGTAATAAAATAAGGGCAATAAAAAACCCCGCCTAGTGCAGGGCGAGGAAATCTTTTGGTGAGCCTTAGTGGTTCACATTAAAAAAGCGCTCTAAGTTATGCGGGTCGAAGGGGAAAAAGAAGAAATCCTCTGGGATTTCAGTGAGAGTGCATTTGGTGGCCCAGGTCATACAGCGGTGATCAGTGTACTTGCCAATCCAAATGGCGTCTTGTCGTGTAAGTTCAAACGAGGTTTCTTTTTCATCTTCTTCGTTTGATTGTTTTACGAACCCCAATTCATTTTTGGTAATCCGAATCATCCTGAGGTTATGATAATCTCCCCCAGCATCGTGCATAAAGCCAACGCGTTGTCGGGGAAAGATAACCCCCATATACATGAAATAGCAGACGTTTACGCCGTCTATGGCAATGGATCGATAACCATCGTCCTCTGCCCAATCGGCAATTTGTAAGAACTTCGGATCTTGGAAATAAACACCTTGAAGTAGGAGCATGTAAGGCCTTGGCTTGGGTGTTGGTTTGGGTGATGGCATAAGAGCCTCCAGTTTGATTGTTGAAAGTGCTGGTTAAATAATAGGTAATTGGGGCAGTAAAGTCAATGTGAGATTATGGTGTCGATTCTGGGCTATCCTAGCCAGATAATAATGTGGTAAAATAATAAGGTGAGGTTAATTTATGAAATTATTGGTATGAAAAAAGTTTATTTTTCTATGTTTGCGATGGGAATGCTTTTGGGTTTGACTGGTTGTACGGGCCCGGTTTCTCCAGAAAAACCAGTTGAGATTAAAAAAGTCCCGCATGTGATTGAGGATACTAAGGCGAGTGTGTCCGGAAATTATTTGGGCAATTTGTATAAAGGAAATTATGTTTGGGGTGGTGCCATGAATTTGGCTTGGAATGAGCTTAATGAAAATATTGTGCATGAAAAAGTGCAGTTAAATACGCAAGACCAGGCAGCACTGAGCATGTTGGATAAATTAAATAATCCGGTTTTTACTAAAAATGATTTGGATGCGCCAAGTTATTATGTTAAAAGCGGTTATGGTCAACAAACCGTTGATTTAATCAATAAAGAATCACGCGAGAAGTTTCCACAAAAAAGTTTTAGCGATTTAGATTTACAATTAAATCCAACAGATATTATTTCTTACGCTTACTTTGTTAAAGCGGTAAAGTATCAGGATGTATTTACTAAAAAAGATTTTGATTTTAATGGTGAAAAAGTAGAAGGTTTTTATGCGGATAATATACAGCAGTCGACAAATGTGCAGATTATCAAATATGAAAGTGATGATAAGTTTATTATTAAGTTGAGATTAAAAGATAATAGTGATGAGTTGATTTTGGCTAAAGGTTACGATATGACTAATCCGCAAAATGCGGTTGATGAAGTGGTGGCTAATGATAAGGCTTGGTTGCCAGAAATGGGTGAGAGGGATAATTTTGAAGCGCCAAAGTTGAAGTTGGATTATAGTCGTGATTATGTAGAAATGATTAATAAATATTTAGCTAATAAAGGGTTTGAAAATTATTATATTGCTCAGATGTATGAAAATATAAAATTTGATATGGATGAGGCTGGCGCCAAGGTAGAGAATGAAGCGGTAATTACTATGGCATTGGGTGCTAGGGTTGATGAAGTAAAGCCGAAGAATTTAACTTTGAATAAACCTTATTGGATAGTAATGAAGAGAAGTGATTCGCAAAATCCTTACTTTATTTTGGGGGTTAATAATACGGAATTGATGAAGAGGGTGCAGTAATAAATTTATAGTAACAAACAAAAAACGGCCTAAATGGCCGTTTTGTAGTAAGTGGCTTATTCGAGATCTAGTTGAATTTTACAGGTGGGGCCGATTTTATAGCCGCTACCTTTTTTCGCTTCTAAAAAGGTGCTACCGTTAATGTCGAGATATTTTTTAACACCATTCCGAATGATAGTGACTTCGGCGGCAATAGCGTTGGCACTTTTGCGTTTTAGTGGTCGGGAGATCATAGAAACTTGTTGGTAGTTGTTGTTTTCGGCTAGACAGCGAACAATTAAATGACGGTCAGTATCTTCACCTAAGCGGTAACAATATTGAGTTTTGGGTTCGCGCCAAAGATTGCCAGATGGTTCAAGATGAATAATAGTGATGCCATCGGTGGTTGGGGTTTTAGGTGATTGGTTTTCTGGGGCGGTTTTGGCCGGGGTGGTAGTTGGTTTTTTTAGCTCGGCGGAAACATCTTTAAATTTAGGGAGAATTTTTAAGTCGTAAATAGTTTCATTGGCGAGTTGTTCTTTGGCGACAATTTTTAAAGCGCCTAAGCGCTCAAGATCGCATAGGATTTCGTTTTCTAATGCGGGAATGATTTTAGTTTGATGGCTGTTTTTGCCAAAAAAGCTGACAGAATATTTTAGGGGTTGATTAGCGGGTGCAGTTTTAAGAAGATTTTGGATAAAAGTTAAAACGGTGAAAATTTCTTTTTTACTGTAATTTATTTTGGTCATATGGGAAAATAGGTTTTAATATAGGAATGGTAACAGGTGGATGATGGATAGTCAATGATTGACAAGGCTTCTAACTTTTGGCAAAGTAATGAGATATAAATGGTACATTAATAGTTTGCTTTACAAAAGGAGACTTTTTATGAAATCAGATAGGAAGCTTTTGGTCGCCAGCGTTCTTGGGGCTTATGCTCATCTTTTGTCAGTATCGCCAAAGGAAACGCCAAAGGTGTTAGAAATTAAGCCAGTACTGGTGACGCTAATCCCGAATATTGACCCGAAAGTAAGGCGTGACGATTTGCCGACGGCAAGAAATTCGAAGCTTAAGTCCAGTAAACAGTTTCGAGTAGATTCAAAGCGGATGCGATTCGGTCGGTGATGAAAATTTTCTTTTGTAATTTTAAGGCCCACATACTAGAAAGGAGATGGGGCCTTTTTTATTTTATAAAAAGTATTGAAACATCGGCAGTCTATCCAGCAAAAAATAAAAAAGCGATACCGAAGTATCGCCAAAAGAGGCAGGAGGATTTTAGGCTTCCAGAAACTCGATGAGCTTTTCGAGTTCATTGGGTTGGTCGGATTTGGAGCCGGATTCGGTCAGGAGGGCGTTTAAGCGAAAAGTGGTTTCATTACTTTTGATGGCTTCGCGCGCTTCCGTTTCAAAGTAGGGCAACATGAGATTGATCCGATCTTGCTTGAGGGGATGGATGCTATTGGAGAGTTGCGCGAGCCGATAGCGTACGGCGATGAGAAGCCGAGCGCGCTGCTCGAGCTTTAGGCGATAGTTGTAATCACCTTTGTCATGGCGGATGATTTTCGCTTCATGTTCGAGATCACGAAATTTTTTTGCCGTTTTTTTGAGGAGGCGCAGAACTGACTTCAACCCTTTTTTCTTTCGGTCTGGGATGAGGCCGAAGTAATCGACTATTTCTTTGGTGATCTTGGGTTCCAATAGGTCGCCGTCAACGATCATGGGGTACACGCCGTCGGGGACGCAGACGGGAATGCTGGGAAGGTCGGGATCTTCGTCAAAGCCGTAAATACTGATCAGTTGCTTGTTGGCTTCTTCCATGTAAACTAACACATTCATGACGCTCATTTTTTTGCCTCCAGGTTTGGTTGAAAGAACGGTTTGGGGATCAAGCTGGCCAAGCTGGCTAGTCTGATATAATAAAGTAACACAAAGCGACTTATCCGTCAATATAAAATACTTGCCCAGGGCAAATGGCTATGGTAAACTAATTAGCGTAAGATAGTAGCTTAATTATTGATTTAGGTGACATGAAAATTACATCGGCAAAATTCTTGAGGGAGGTTAGAATGGATAAGGATAATTTAGATAATGATTTGCCACATGTGGCTTTTATTGGTCGTTCTAATGCAGGAAAATCTAGTTTAATTAATTCACTTACGGGGGTAAAGAATTTAGCGCGCGTGAGTAGTAATCCAGGAAGAACTCAGGGAGCAAATATTTTTTTGATTAATAAGGCGATGTATTTTATCGATTTGCCGGGTTATGGTTTTGCTAAAAAATCAGTGGAATCATTGCAGTCTTTTTGTGATATTATTCATTGGTATCTTTTTGATTCTGATCATAAGCCCAGAGTAATTTTGATTGTTGATGCAGAGGTGGGCCCAACTAGTTCGGATTTAGAAATGTTTGAGGAATTGCAAGTCAATAGTCGAGAGATAATTGTGGTAGCTAATAAGGTGGATAAAATTAAAAAATCACAATTGGCAAATCAGTTGAAAAAAATCGCGGGGATATTTGAAGGTTATCAGGTAGTGCCATATTCTTCAGATGCGGGGGTGGGTACGCGAGAATTAACTGAGGCGATTTTTAGGGAGAGTAAAATAAATTAAATTATATGGCAGAATTGGGAAATAAAGTGGAAAGAGTAGAGGCTGGTGCGGAGCATATTTTTACCGCCGATGAATTAATGGGATATCTTAAGGAAGTGGCTTCGGAAGCGATTTTTGTGCGAGCAAAATATGAAGATGAAGCCAATAAACAAGGATTATATTTATGGGAAGCAAAAGTGGAAAATCAAGAATCTGGAGAAATGGCGGAATATCAATATATGAGGAAGGGAGATTGGGGTAATAGAAATCTTACCGAAGAAACAGTAATTTTTGTAACGTTTTATGGTAAAGATGGTATGCCAATTAGCGCTGAAACAGTTGTCAAGATTAATCCAGCAACGGGGAGGTTAGAAAAATTATAAATTAGGAAATAAAATGCCCGAGATTTTATCTGACAAATTAAAACAAGACCATCCAAATAACCCATTGCACGGTGTTACCTTGCAAAAGGTGTTGGAATTTTTAGTGGAGAAACATGGTTGGGAGTGGTTGGCGGTGCGTATGAAAATTAATTGTTTTAAAAATAATCCCACTATTAAATCAAGTTTGAATTTTTTGCGTAAAACGCCTTGGGCGCGCAAAAAAGTGGAATATTATTATATTAGAGAAAATCGTTAAATTGAAATTGGTGGGATATAAATTAAGTCAGTAATTATAATTTTTTATTTATGTCTAAAACTTGTGACCATAAGAGTGTTGGTATGTTGGTTTATAAAGATGGTTTATTACTTTTAATCGAAAGGGGAAAATTTCCTTTCGGTTTTGCCTTGCCAGCTGGTCACGTAGATGAAGATATTAATTTTGAAGACGCGGCCGTTAGGGAGTTAAAAGAAGAGGTGGGCCTAAATGTTCAAGATTTGAAATTGCTTTTTGAGGGTCGAAGAGAAAATCATTGTCGACGCGAAGATGGTACTTGGCATTATTGGAAAATATATCAAGTTGATGTGGTGGGTGAATTAGATAGGAGTTTGGATGAAACTAAGCAGGCTGGTTGGTATGCGGTAGAACAAATAAAAGAGCTTGGCAGTAGGACTGAAAAATATAAGAATAAAGAAATTTCTGAATCGGAATGGGAGAAAAATCCAGGGTTAGAATTAGTGATGTATGATTTTTTTAAAGAATTGAAAATAATATAAGATTATGAGAATAACCATCTGCGGTAGTATTGCCTTTTATAAAGAAATGCAGGCGGCTAAAAACCAGCTTATACAATTAGGAAATGAAGTAGAAATGCCTGAGTTAGAATTTGATATAACAAAAGATTTAGGTGGTGGTAAGGTTATTTATTTTGATGATTATGTTAGAGAGAATGGTGGCATGGAATCTTTTTCTGATGATCATATAATTTGGAGTATAAAAGGAAGGGCAATGAAAAGTCATTTTGATAAAATTGATTGGGCGGATGCGATTTTAGTGATTAACCATGAGAAGGAAGAAATTAGTGGCTATATTGGTGGCAATACTCTTATTGAAATGGGTACGGCCTTCTATCTTAAAAAAAGAATTTATATTTTAAATTTAGTATCCTCGGAGTTGTCTTATAAGCAGGAGGTATTAGGCATGGGTCCTATTTTTTTAGGTGGTGATTTAAATATGGTAAAATAGTATGAACTATATTTTTAATCTCAGATCCCAATATTTTACCGCGATTAAATCAGGTGTTAAAACCGTTGAAGGTCGAGCGCCAAAAGATGAAAATGATAAGACTTTTGATAAGATGGTTTTCGGCGATGTTATCACTTTTACTAATCAAGAAAACGGTGAACAATTAACTTGTTCGGTATTGACGGTTAATAAATACTCAAATACCAAAGAGATGCTTGAAGTAAATGGATTAAGGAATATTTTACCAGGCGTTTCTACTATCGAAGAAGGGATTGCTATTTATAACAATTTGAAAGATTATAAAGAGCGGATTGTAGGATTTGGTATTTATGCTATTGGTTTTAAGTTATTAAATTAGGTGAGGGTTAATATTTTTGAAATAAAAAAGTGTCACGCTAGGTGACACTGAGTTGTTTATCTTGGCTATTTAGTCATCTTCCTCGGTAAAACCGCAGGAATTTAGCATTCTGTCATAGCCACTGTCGGAGGCGGCTTTAATGGCCTGTTCGTAATTTTTAATGGCAATCGATTGTTTTTCACTTAATTCATGGCAATTGTCCATCCAAGCCTTTAAATTCTCGTTGCTCATTGGGTGGATAGTGCGCGTTTTTTCCGCCTCAGCCGTTTTAATTGCTAGATCCATTTCACCCTTGAGGTGCTGAAGCCTTGATGCGACAATTATGTTGATTTTACTTATCTCATCGTTGGTGAAGTTTTTTACAATCGGAGAGATACCGAATTGCTTGATGAAGTTACGGTTTTCCCAATGATTGCGTAAATGCAAATACAGAGCAATGAGAGTTGCGACAACGAGTGCAATGATAGTCCACACCCCAGGGCTACATAAAAGCTCTTTCATGGCGAATCTCCATTTGAACACTGTTTGGTTTAATGTACGGGTAAAACCCATATAACCTAGCACGAAATAGGGTATTTATCAAGCAACTAAAAAAGAGAGCCCCGGCTCTCTTTTTCTTTTTAAAACATGCTCGTATTTACACATAGCAACTGGCAACCGTTAAGATTTGTTGATCGTGGCATTTTTCTCTTGAGCGCCTTTTCTTTTTCTAAGCGCATCGGAGCGTTGCTTTCATGGTGAAACCACAAATCTTGGCCACCCTTTGCTCGCCAGCGCCACGCCTTAATTGGGTTGGGAATCATTTTATTTAATTTTTCTGTTTCGTTAACCTCGATAATTGATCCGTCACTTCTGGTGATAACGAAAACCCCGGCGACATTATTAAAGTGAGTGCTGTTGATAGGGTAGGGGCCGGAAAAGTCGTACCCGAACAGCTGAATGTTTTTTTCGCCCATAAAATTTATTTAATAATTATTTGTTGATATCTTAATTTTAATCTATCTAGTTAATACTGTCAAGACTCTTTACA
>CAZNIV010000011.1:0-22982 GCA_964573235.1 uncultured Gammaproteobacteria bacterium | reverse complement strand
GAAGACCAGAGATGAATAATATGGAGGAGAGAAAAGAGAGGAGGAAGAATCTTTTTAGATGAGAGATAAACATGCTAGTGATAGCTAATAATTTATATGAAATATTATACCATTTTTGAGAATAAAAAAACACTCGCGAAGTGGCGAGTGTTTTTATTGGTTAATTTACTTTATCAATGACCTTATCAATCAAACCGTAGGCCGTAGCCTCTTCGGCTGACATATACTTATCACGATCGGTATCTTTTTCAATTTGACCCATGGTGCGCTTAGTATGTTTAACTAAAATTTTATCCAAACGATCTTTAATCTTTAAAATATGCTCAGCGCGAATTTTAATATCCACCGCTTGACCTTCGGCGCCACCCATCACCTGATGAATCATCACTTCGGAATTTGGCAAAGCTAAGCGTTTACCTTTAGCGCCACCAGCCAAAATTACCGCACCCATCGAAGCGGCCATACCCACGCAAATAGTAGACACATCTGGCTTAATATATTGCATTGTATCGTAAATAGCTAAACCAGCCGAAACAGAACCACCCGGAGAATTGATATATAACTTAATATCGGCATTTGGGTCATCGGACGCTAAAAATAACAACTGCGCAATAACGGTATTAGCTACCGCATCATCAATTGGCGAACCTAAAAAAATAATTCTTTCTTTTAATAAGCGAGAGTAGATGTCGTAAGCGCGCTCGCCCATCGAAGTTTTTTCAATGACGGTTGGAATTAAATACATATATTTAGATTATTTCTTATTAGAAACATTATAGCATTTATTCAGAAATTGCCAATTGCCCGTTTTGTTCGGTCACAATAAACGGCAAACAGCAAGCGGCGGCCTTTTTGTGCCCTCCCCCACCCAAAAGTTGCGCCAAATCCGCCACATTAACATCGTCGCGTTTAGTGCGAAAACTAATTTTCACTTCATGCGGACGAATTTTTAAAAACATCACCACATTCACACCCGTTAAAGCATTTAAAAAATTAACCAAACCATCAACCTCGGATTCATCCACCTCATACTTTTTAAAATCTTCTTCTTTAACATAAGTAAACGCCAAAGAATATTTTTTATTCACCGTTAAGCGACTTAAAATATCGCCCCACAAACGCAAACCAGCTAAGGTTTTATGACGATTAATCCAATCATTCAAGCGATCAATGCGCGCGCCATAACGCGTTAAATCCGAAGTGGCCGATACGGCACTTTCACTAGTGGCTGAATTAGTTAAACCGCCAGTATCATTTAAAATACCGTTCAATAAACAAGTGGCGATATTTTTGTTAATGGTTGCATCAATTTCTTTAAAAAAATGATATACCACCTCGCTCGCCGAACTAGCCGTTTCATCCACGCAATTAATTTGACCAAATTGCGTGTTCGTCCAATGATGATCCATATTAATAATGAATGCGCCTTTGAGCCACTCCACTTCGATACCCGTATAAGGCAACTCGCCAGAATCTAACACAATAACCAAATCCCAATTTTGCTGAAAAATTTCTCGGCTTAAATTTAAACTTTCGGAACCGGGTAAAAACTGCCAATAATCGGCCGGGCGATCATTCAAATAAGTGCCCACATTTTTTTGCTCGGATAATAAAAATAAACGCATCGCCAATAGCGACCCTAAAGCATCGCCATCGGGTTTTTTGTGCGTCAACAAAAGAATATTTTGACTGGCGTTAATTTTAGTTTTAATTTGAGAAAAAATTTCTGACATAATTATTGCAAATAACAGATAATACTAACCTTAAAGCATCAATTTGTCAATCGTCTTATGGTTATTTTAGAAAATAAAAAGGGGCCGGTTTTACCGAACCCCAGAACCGCTAATGCGGTTCAACCACCATGACCACGCCATAATAATCACCACGGCCGTCGGCGGTAATACTACCATCCATACAGCAAGCCACTTTCTCCCAAGCCCACTGGTCGGCTTTGGCATTCACCAAACGACGCATCAGACCGAAGCCACAATGACCGCTAATACCTTCTACGACCGGGTCGTCAAACCAGATCGTAATCGGCTTATTGTCCATCTTGCGACGCCTGAGCAGCAGCAGGAGAAGTGCTTGCCCCTCTTCAGAAGCAAAGTAAGATCCCCAACAGGCATTCAAAACACAACTGCCGTTGCGAATCGCTCGCATCAGGCGATCCCAGCCCGATGAGCTGGGTTGACCTTCGGCAAAGCCGTTATGAAAAATGATCCGATCCTCATCAATCACCGTTGGGCAATCGTGACGATGCCACTCGATTTTGGGAAGATCGCTAAATGCCATTGCTGGCACTAACGACTTTTCTGTCACCCGTCGCTTGGGAAAAAGATTTCTCGCAACAGAGTGGCGATTATGATAGGGGGTTGGCAATGTCAGCATCATGCTGAATTTTCTCCTTTCGGTTTATTGTCCGTTTCTGAATATTCTTGGTCGTCGGCTTCTGCCTCCGCCAATTCTTCTTTATCATTATCAGTGTTGCCACTGCTAAACATGTTCAAGAACACCTTCTTAATAAACAAGGCCAAGGTCGTCAAAGCGACGATTATTATCGCACCAATTATCCAAAGAGCTACTTTCATAAGGCTTTCCTCCTTTGCTTAAAAGTTTAAACCTTGCGCGAATTATACAATATTTTGCCATTTTGTCAATAACTAATAACTGTTATCATAGTTGGCAAAAAATGTTATAATAAAAATAACTTTGACTATGCTTTTAAAATCAAAAATAAAATCTTTTTTAATTATTATTTTCTGCCTAGTTTTCTGGGCATTTTTTAGTTCAGGCGCTCAGGCCACTGATAATAATTTAGATAGCGACAGCGATGGACTAACTGATTACCAAGAAATTCATATCTATCACACCGACGCTACCAACCCTGACACTGATGGTGATAGCTATACTGACGGTGAAGAAGTAGCTCATGGCTACTCACCCACTCATCGCGGGGATATTAAACTATCTAATATTGATACGGATAGTGACGACTTAAATGATGCCTTAGAAATCGCCCTAGGCACAGATTTACTCAATCCCGACACCGATGGCGACGACTACTCTGATTATGAAGAAGTAATGCATGGCTTCAATCCACTTAAAGGAGATCATGATGAGAGTTTGCCTCGCAAAGTAGAGGTGGATTTATCTAAGCAACAAATGACTTACTATTTAAATAATGTAAAAATCGCCACCGCGCCGATTTCTTCGGGAACACTTAGTACTCCAACGCCCAATGGCACCTTTAAAATTGAACAGAAAAAATTAATCGTTCACTATAAGGGGCCCGGATATGATTTACCAAACACTAAATGGAATTTATTATTTAATTCTAAAAAAGGTTTATTTTTACATGGCGCTTATTGGCATAATCAATTTGGCATCAAGCCGATGAGCCATGGCTGTGTTAATATCAGCTACCCAGACGCCGAAAAGCTTTACGCTTTTTTAAAAATTGGCGATGAAGTAAAGGTATTTGGCAAAACGCCAACTAAACCACTCACAAATTAAAATAGACTCCAAGCGGAGTCTATTTTTTATCTCAAGGTAAATTTACTTATTCAAATTATCTAGCAAACGATCTAGCTCCATTGCTTCTTGTTCTATTTCATCCAAAAAGAATTTAATTCGAGGCACGACACGCATATTGATTTTATGCACTAATATATTTTGAATGCTTTTTACTTTTAAAATTAAAGTACCCATCACTTTTTTAGCAAACTCATCTGGCACTACACTAATATAAGCGCGAGCATTTTTAAAATCTGGTGATAAATCTAATTTAGTAACCGTAACGATAGAACCCATTGGCAATTCTACCTCTTCAATAATAATTTCTCCCAATTGTTGACGAATCATTTCGCCCATTTTTACATTGCGTTCAACCATATTATTTTCGTTTTTTACCTTTTTTATCGTTGGTTTCTGGCTTAGCTTCTACTTCAGTTTCTTTATAAAATTCTAAAACATCACCTTCTTCAATTAATGGTTTACCTTCAAATAAAATACCGCATTCTTTGCCAGATTCTACCTTATCAATCACCTGTTTAGTACACTCGACGCGATTAACCGCACCTACGGTAATTGGCTCGCCATTTCTGACCACGATAACAATTTGGGAAGCGCCAATACTGCCTTCGATAACGCGACCACCGGTAATAACGGTTTTATTTTCTTTTCTAAATACCTTTAAAATTTGTAATTTGCCAAATAATTCACGCTTGATAACCTTTTCTTTCATCAACTTCATTTCATCTTCAATGTCTTCGATTAAATGATAAATAACATCGTAAAATTTAATATTCACTTTTTTATCGCGAGCTAAATTAGCCACTGAAACTACTGGCTTGACCTTAAAACCAAAAACTTTAGCACTGGCCATTTCAGCTTTTTGAATATCGGATTCGGTAATAATACCCAAACCTTTGCCCACAATTTTAATTTTAATTTCTTCAGTTTCTAATTTCATCAAACTTTCAATAATTGCTTCTAATGAACCAAGCACATCAGCTTTAATAACTAAATTAATATATTTAGTTTTATCATTTTCTTGTTCAGGACGAGAAAAAATAGTGGAAAAATCTTTTTCTTGATTACTCTTGCGCTTATTGATATCTTTTTCTAAATTTTCAGCGCTCATTACCACTTCCATGACATCACCAACATTAGGCATTAACTTTAAACCAATAATTTTAGCAGGCATGCCCGGAATAGCTTCGTTTATTACTTGACCCTTATAATCTTTAAGCATTCTCACTTTACCAAAATAAAAATTACCAACACTTAAAATATCACCGACACGCAAAGTGCCTGACTGCACCAAAATTGTAGCTACTGGGCCTTCGCCTTTATCCATGTGCGACTCAACAATGGAACCAATTGCTAAACGAGTTGGATCGGCTGACAAATTCAACTTATCTATTTCGCTCATCAATAACATAGTATCTAACAAATCGTTAACCCCTAGACCAGATAAAGCTGATACTGGAGTACAAATTACCTTACCGCCCCAATCTTCTGGCAATAAACCAACCGCCGAAAGATCGCTTTTAACTTTATCAATATTAGCTTCTGATTTATCACATTTATTAATCGCTACCACAAAAGGCAAATTAGCATTTTGGATAATTTTGATCGCTTCTTTGGTTTGTGGTTGAATACCATCATCGGCGGCAATAACCAATATAGCCATATCAGCCACCTGAGCGCCACGAGAACGCATGGCAGTAAAAGCCTCATGACCCGGAGTATCAATAAAGGTTAAAATTTTACCATTACGATGCACCTGATAAGCGCCAATATGTTGAGTGATGCCACCAGACTCGCCGGCAACCACATCAGTTTTACGAATATAATCTAATAATTTAGTTTTACCATGATCTACATGCCCCATAACAACAATTACTGGCGGACGGGCAATAGTTTCACTGGTGATATGTTGTAAAATTTCTTTTAATTTTTGTTGAGAAGCATCATTAGCCACTACATTTTCGGTTTTTTCTTGCGCTTTAACCGTATAGCCTAAATTTTCACCGATAATAGACGCGGTTTCAAAATCTAATCTTTCATTAATAGAAATAAAAATACCGTTCTTCATTAATTCAGACAGTACTTTATTAACCGGTAAATTTAAAATAGAAGCAAATTCACGAACGGTGACAATATTAGGAAGAGTGACTTCAGTATTGATTACCGCCTCAGCTTTTTCTTCTTCTTTAGCGCCACTTCTAATTTCGTTTATTTTGGATAATTCACGAGTTTTTTTCTCATTACGATTCCACGCCTCAATAATACGCAAAGCGATGCGATCATCAATTTTGATTGCTTTTCGGCCAATATCAAAACCCAAGGCCGGCAAGCGGTCAAACATTTCAGCGGCGTTTACTCTTAACTGTCTAGATAACTCGGTAACATTCATGAGAAAAAATATCAAAATTAAGGTGATTTGTCATAAATCATACCAAAAAGTGAGAAAAAAATCAAGTTAAGGCACTAAGGTTGCTAACTAATTGAAAAAAATATTTTTTTATGTTAAATTAATACTGCTCAATTTAAGTATGGTCACGTAGCCAAGTGGTAAGGCAGCGGTCTGCAAAACCGCTATTCATCGGTTCAATTCCGATCGTGACCTCTACAAAAGGGCCAATGAACAGACTCTAAAACCATCTCAAACAGGGGTGGTTTTGCTAATATTAGCGATTTAAATCATTTAAATTCACTACCCCCTATACATAAGCGTAAAATTGTGCTATACTAATAGCGTGTAAAGACACAGAAGCAACGTCGAGGTTTCAGACAAAAAAACAATTTAACAAAACTATCATGACAGGATCAATCAAAACCCTTACAGAAAAAGGATTCGGATTCATTGCTCGCGAAGGCGAAGCTAAGGATCTTTTCTTTCATTCTAAAGAGTTGGTTGGCGTTTCATATGATGCACTTAAAATTGGCGATATCGTCTCTTTTGATGTTATTCAGACTGAAAAAGGCCCAGCTGCAGTAAAGGTATCTTTAGCTTAATAGCTTAGATTTAAAAAAACACCCTAGTACGCGTCTCGCGAACTGGGGTGTTTTTTTTGTTAATTAAAAAACCGTCGCCTCTGTCAAAGACAGAAACGACGGCACAATCCTACTCACCGCGCAACTCGCGCATCAGCTCAGCCACAGAAAGAGTCCTATCTACCCGGTAGGCATTGGTGCCCACTGTGTAGAGTGACAATTCCTTGGGACCATAACCAGCGGAAGATAAAAGCCCGTTGCATATGCAAAGGAACTTTTCGCAATCAGGATGACTAGGCATCGCTCGACAAACCGAGAGTTTTCCCTCGGAGTCGCGTTGAAGCACATAACCCTTGTCGCATTTCAGCTGACGCCTATCTTGATACATGGGCGATGTTTTAAGTATCCTAAGCGGTAAACCGCAAGGCGAAGCCGGGGCATTACCAGGGCAGGACACGACCATGATGTCATCCACTCCAGCTGAGATTACCGCTTGTTTATATTCAGCAGTAGCCTCGCTTTCATGGGTGACCATAAACCGCGTTCCCATTTGCACGCCACTAGCACCCATGGCCAAGAATTTGAGAATATCTTGGTGAGTATAAATGCCTCCGGCCACAATGACCGGAAAGCCACCGTGTTTGCTAGCCAAATCCAGAATTGGTGGCAAGATATTTTCCAGAGCGTACTCCGGATTATCTAACCAATTCACATCGCATACGATATGACCTCCGGCTTTTGGGCCTTCAACCACCACCGCATCCGGCCGATAACCCATCCCTTCCCAGCGCTTTAAAATAAGATTCAAGGCGCGGGCAGAAGAAACAATCGGAATCAAAGCGGTATTCCCCGGGGGTTTAATCCTGGGAAGTTCCATCGGCAGTCCGGCTCCAGAAACAATAGCATCGGCTCCGCCATCAACAGCGCCAAGAATGGTGGGCTTAAAATCACCAAACAAAGCGCACATCACGTTAATACCAATGGGGCGACCACCACTAAGGTACTTGAGCCATTCCACCTTTTCGCGCACGGCCGTGTACGTATCCACTACCTTTCCGTCTCGCGCAAAAGCAATGGCCCGAAGACCGGCGCTGGAAGTTACTCCCAAGCCGCCTTCCTTGGTCACCGCAACTGGTAACTTATCAAGAGTGACACCAACACCCATTCCGCCCAGGAAAATAGGATCTTCCAGGCAGAAATTCTTGACTCTTAATCTTGGTAATTTCATAGGCTTTCTCCTTTTTTTGAATGTACGATTTGTATTTACAGAGTATAACACAATAAAGAAATAAAACCAGAACCATTTCTTCTCAACACCTTTTGGCAAAAGGTATCGAGAAGAAGCTTATAAAAACAAAAGCTCGGTTTTACCGAGCAACAAATAAAAACTATTTTAACTAACCAATATTAGTAAACCCAGACTTCAACATATTTAACACCAAAAGCAATCGCTTCTTCGCGCGTCGGCATCCAAATATCCATACGATCAGAAAATCTGGTATTCATTCGATCTTCTACTGAAAAAATCTTTTCCCCAAATAAACTAGGAATTTGCACCTTGGTACCAAAATATAAAAAATTAGCAGCAATAATACCATCAGCCACATGATGACCATTGGCCGTAATAAAAGGAGTGTCATCACACTGATCAACGGTTGAAGAGTAAGCCGTAATAACCACCTTGATCTTCTTTTTAGGCTGACGATTTTCTGATTTTGGCAATGACTCCGGGTTAATCAACTGACTATTGGCCTGTAACCCTAAGTTATCATTTTTAATAATATCAGCAAAACTACTTGTAGCGAAAAAATTACTACTCGCGCTCTGGCTGGCTTCTTGCGCCATAGAAATATGTGGAAAACAAAACTCAAAAGCCAAAACTAAAGTTAGGGCTAAAATATGATCTTTGTTTAACTTGAATAATTTCATAATAATGCTTAGTAAAATAAAAACATCCACTTTGGGATGTTATTTATTTAACGGTCATTATTTTAGCACATTATAATAATTTTGTCAATAGTTTTAAGCCGATTTTATAAATAAAATGCTTAAATTTAGCTAATTACCAACTACTACTAGAACCGCCACCGCCAGAATGGCCACCGCCGAAACCACCAAAACCACCTTGACCACCAGTGCCACCGCTAAGAGTGCCAAACCCATGGCCAAGCGCCTGATTTCTTTTAATATGATCCGCTAAAATGGTGCGAGAAAAAATATAATCCAACATAAAACCAAACAACATCGCGACCGGAACAAATAAAAACATCATAAATGAAGCAATGACAATATAATAACCAACTGCTACCACTAAAAAGATAACGCCCGTAGCAATCCCCCCTTGCCACCAAGATTTTGATTTTGCCATCCATCCAGCAAAAGCAGAAAAAGCGGGAATCAAAAAGAATAATAAAAAGCCAAATAAATTAAATATGGAATCCATATTAAGCGCCTTTTTATCCGTTGCTGGCACATACTCACCTTGTGTTGCCCCGATAATTTTATCGACTGCCGAATTAATACCCGCGTAATAATCGCCTGCTTTAAAATTCGGCTTTACCTGATTTTCTAAAATCCAACTACTTTGCAAATCAGTTAAGGCACCTTCTAAACCATAACCCACTTCGATGCGCATTTTGCGATCTTCTATGGAAGCTAAAAATAAAACACCGTTATCTTTGCCTTTTTTGCCGATACTCCAATCTTTAAATAAGCTCACGGCATAATTTTCTATCGTATCGCCATCTAAAGATTTAATTAACACCACAGATATTTCATTAGAGGTGCTTTTTTCAAAATCAGCTAATTTTTGTTCTAAGGCTTGCTTTTGCTCGGCCTTTAAAACCTTAGCATAATCATTCACAAAGCCCGTGGCCTTACCTGGATTAGAGTAAGCCCCCGCTGGCAAAGCAAAGAACAGCATTGCCAGAGATAAAATCAATAATTGGGCTTTAATCAAGCGCATCTATTTAACTTAAAAATTTACTTTGGGCGCAGTAGCGGCAGCGACATCAGCCTGAAAATAAGTTTTAACCGCGAAACCATACATACCAGCTAATACATTATTTGGGAAGGTTTTAATATACACATTAAAAGAAGCGACTTCGTCGTTATAGCGACTGCGTTCAACGGCAATGCGATTTTCTGTTCCTTCTAGTTGCACCATAAAACCACTAACATTTTCGAAGGATTTTAATTGCGGATAATTTTCCATAATAACCAACAAGCGACCTAAAGAACTTTCTACTGCATTAGCGGCCGCTACTTTTTGATCAACCGAGGTAGCACCAGCATAACGAGTTCGAGCATCAGCTAAGTCACCAAATATTTTTTGTTCTTGAGTCATCACCGCTTTAACGGCTGTTACTAAATTAGGAATCAAATCAAAACGACGTTGATATTGAGTTTCTACTTTAGCCCATTGATTGTTAACTGCTTCGTTTTTAGACACCAAGCCATTATAAACTCCTAAAAACCAACCGCCAATAATCACGACTACACCCACCGCGATTAGGGCAATAATTAAACCTTTTTTCATAATATTATATTATTAATAACTTACTTATTTTTTTAATCTTTCTTTTATCTTAACCACAATTTCATCGAGCGACCAATCAGTTTTAACCAAATATTCATAAGCGCCATCAAGGCCAACAATTAAACCTTCGGCCACTTTAGCTGTATCACTAACATTGGTTAATAAAATTACTTTAGCATGCGCGCCCCAATTTTTATCTTGACGCAATTTTTTAAGCATCGTCATGCCGTCCATTTTTGGCATCAAAATATCCAGCAAAATTAAATCTGGATGCCACGCTAGAGCCTGACTAAGGGCAGATAAACCATCAGCTACTTCTTTAACTTCAAAACCGCTATTAATCAACTTTTCTTTCATCGCTTCGCGTAAAATCACTTCATCTTCAGCAATAAGTATTTTCATATGTTTTTTATTAAATTGATTGATTTTATCTTATGTTATTTTAACGGGATTGTAAAGTAAAAAGTAGTACCCTTTTTAACTCCCGATTCAAACCAAATTTTACCGCCATTAGCTAATACGGCCATTTTAGTAATATATAAACCTAAACCAGTTCCAGCCAACTTAATATTTTGTGCATCTACCCCCCGATAAAATTTAGTAAATATTTTTTCATAGTCACTCTTAGAAATAAATGAACCCTCATTGTGTATCGAAATTAGACATTCTTTTTTTTCTGCGCTAACCATTACTAAAATAACTGAATTATCAGAACCATAACTAATAGCATTATTAATGATATTGCTGACAGCCTCTTGAAAAAACATCGGATCTAAACTAACATTTTTATTTTTTACTTCAGCAATAACTTTAATTTTTTGCCCTTTTTTATCAGCATAAATTTGACTGGAGCGACAACAATCATCAATCAACTGCCTGATATCAACTTTCTTTTTTTCCACCCTTGTTCGACCAGACTCAATTCTGGCCACGCTCAGTAAATTATTTACCAAATTAATAATTCTTTCATTAGAGGTATAAATTTCTTCTAATCTTTTTTTATGCTGAGTCGTCAATCCCTTGTCTTGCTTAAATAATTCTAAAACCCATTTAATTGCCGCCAAAGGAGTGCGCAACTGATGTGAGGCCAGTGAAATAAATTCATTCTTAGCTTCATCTAACTCTTTTTCTTTTGTAATATCGCGAAAAACATTAATCGCACCCGCTACCTTATTATTAAAAAATACAGGTGAAACAGCTACCGCTACCGGAAACCTAGTACCATTTTTTCTATTATAATACGAGTTAGCGATCGTAGTTTTGGCACCCGATAACGCTAATTGAATCGCTCCGGTTTCTGGAGGCAAATGAACACCGTATTCATCTTCTCTAACCAAAACCTCAAACCATTTTTTACCTAAAGACTCACCTTTTTTTAAACCGATAACTTCTTCGGCCGCATTATTAATCAAAATTATCTTACCTTCGCCATCTACCGCAATCACTCCTTCGGCAATACTTGATAACAATGCTTCATCTTTAGTCTTAGCTTCTTCTAGTTTAGCTTTTTCTAAATTTAAATCATTAACCGTCTGTAACAAGGTTTTTTGAGTCCGCTCCAACTCAACCGCATGAATCTTGGCATTATTTTGAGCTTTCTTATTTTCTGTATCTAATTTTCTTAAACTATCGGCCATCCCATTAAAAGTGTTTGCCAAATCACCAACTTCATCATTAGTTTGAGCTTTAACATGAATATTTAAATTGCCCTGACCCAATTTTTCTGCAGACTCCCTTAATTCTATCAACGGCTTAGTAATTTTATTAGAGAAGAAAATCGACAACAAAGCGCCGATAATTAAAAAAACTAATAAAAATATTAAATTAGAAATAATTAAAATCGCTTCTTGCGCTAATAAGGCACTATTAGAATAATAGAAAACCAAATAACCAAGAATGCTACCATTATCCTTTACTGGTATTAAAATAATAAAGTTACTATCCTCTTCTAAGATTGCTACTTGTTTTTTTAAAACCAAATTAGCAATTGAGGCCTTAACCTTATTTGACTGACCATCAATACTTTGACTTACCCGATCTCTTTCTAATAAACTCAAACCATCCCCAGTTAAAAATTGGATTTTTTCTAACTCATCAACTTTACTCAATATCTGACCAAAAATTACATTTGCCTCTAACTTAATATAAATCTGTACAAATTTAGCCCTATCTTCTTCATTGCTCAAAACTGCTAATCTCTTGATTAAACCATTAGTAATATCTTGCGAAGAATTATTTGCCTTAGACACCATATTATCAAACAACGATTGCCTAATTTGAACATACTGAATAATTGTGGCGCTGATTTGCAACACAAGAATCGAAATAAAAGTAAGTAATACTATTTTACTACGAATTGACCAAAATTTTACCTTAAACATATTAATCTAAAAAATAACCAACATTGGTTTTAGTCACTATGATTCCCGGAATCAAATCCTCTTTAACTACTTGAATATTATTTAAGTGCTCAATGATTTTTTCAATCCCCTCTCTGGCCATCTGTTTTATTGGCTGAGCAACGGTGGCCGAAATTTTATTATCTTGAATCATTTTATAAGTTTCTTGCAAGCCATCAAAACCAACGGTAATAATTTTTCCTTGCAAATTCATATTTTCGATCACTTTTTGAACACTTATGATTCCCGGATCAAAACAACTAAAAATGGCCTTGATACCATTGTTTGGCTTAATTAATTCTTCTTTAGCTAACTGATAAGCTTTTTCTATTTGCCAATCTGTATATTGAACAACTACTTTCATTCCCGCTTTTTCTACCATCTCCCTTACTCCCTTTTCTCGAGCAATGCTATTGGGGTGGGTTTTTTCGCCACAAAGTATTAATAATGTTCCTTTTCCATTGGTGGCATTAACGATATAATCCCCAGCCAATCTGGCGCTTTCTAAATTGTTAGTCGCAATAAGGCTCACAATCGCCGGACTATCCACCTGGGTATCAATCGCTACTACGGGAATATTTTTTTCATACGCCCCCGCTAAAACATTAACTAATTGGGAGGGAAAGGCAGCTCCTATTATAATACCATCTACTTTCTGCTCTATTGCCAAATCCAAAGAAGCTATTTGCAATTCTGCCGAAGCAATGCTGGGTGTTAAATCGGTATAAAATATCTTTCTCGTTAAGGCCGACGCTTCTAAGTATTTGGCCATCGCTGTCCAAAATGGCTGACCTTCTTTAGAAAAACCAACATAAGCAATTTTTTTATAATCCTTAGTGTCATTAACGGCTAAATTAACATTTTCTTTAATTATTTTATTTACGCCACCACCATTCAAATTATAAAAATACAAACTAGTAACGGCCGTTATTAAAAATAATACGGATAATAAAAAGGGATGCATTAATAAATTATTTTTCTTGTGCCCTGCAACCGCTTCGCTTGTTTTTGACAAAATAAACTTATTATTTTCTTTATGTTGCATATTTTTAAGCTTTATTTAATTAATTATACCACTTTTAAATAAAACCAGACAGATAGCCCAACTATTAATAATGATAAAGTCTGTTATGCTCACCACTTGACAAAATCGGTTTTTTAGAGCATGCTAAAAATATCAATGTTCCTTATAGTTTCGTGTTTATTGTGTTTTTACAAGCCACAAACAAGCAAACCGGAGGTGTATCATGATCATCGGGATTGTATCAGACAGCCACGGAGATAAAGATAAAGCGCTAAGACACATTATCAAGGAGTTACTGAGACGGAAAGCGCAAATGATTATCCACTGTGGTGACATTGAGCAGCAACATGTCAATGCTGAAACATTCGGCGGTTTACCCGTCATCTGCGCCTTGGTTGAACACCAAGAACAGGAGGAGGAAATCTTCCGCACAGGACAACCGCCCGGATGGAATTTTACCAAATCCAATGACCGCATCCGCAAGTTGCCCGAGGGAACCACGGTTTATGTGGGGCACAAGCGCCACATGGACTTTCTCATGATGAGCGAAGAAGAGTTCAGTAAAACACTGACTGAACTTCGCCAGAAGTTCGACGGCCTGCGTCTGGTTTTTGGAGGCCATCTTCACTTCCAGACATTCAAGAAAGGCCAACTTGTTAGCTTTATCAACCCTGGCGCCATTGAGGACGCCTTGGGTTGGGGGTACGAGTTTGCCATTTATGACACCGAAACCCGCGAGCTGGTTTTTAGCCGGCTCTTGCCCACCCCCGATGACCGCCAAACATTCAGCGTTGGGGTTATTTCCGATAGTCTAGACATCACGCATCGTGATGGTGGCTATTGGAGCCGTCTGGTTAAAGAAATGGAGCAACGAGATGCCACCCATATTATCCATTGTGGCAATCTTTCCCTAACCGATATCGGCCGGCCTGAGTTATCTAACATCAAAGTTCACTACGCCATCCGAGCCGATCAGGTTTTTGATCACAACAAAATGGTGAAGGAGCACAAGATCCCAACCAACTGGAAGGTGATTTCGGAAACGAATCTCGAAACGGGATCTGTGGTGGTGATCAACGGCTACCACTTCTACGTGGAACTGGATCTGGGCTTGAAGATCCTGACCATGAGCGAACTTTCCATGGACAACATGTCGATGGAAATCCGGCGCAAACATCCGGAAACGGAATTCGTGCTTTGCGGATTCACTCGCGAAGCGCTGTTTGTGGAAGGACAACAGGCGATGATCATCAATCCGGGAGACACCAATATCTCCCGCAACTTTGCCGTCATCTGCCTTCCGCGTCGGGAAATTACCTTTGGTTGCGTGCCCTATGCACCGCTGCCGCCGATTTAAAAGCAAAACAAAAAAACACCAGAAGGGGCCCCGCCCCTTCTTTTTTAATTCCTAAATTAAATATCCTAATTATGCTTTTTTTTCATCAAGCAACTATAAACATACCACCCCGAAATAACTGCGAAAAATAAATTCAACCAAAAGAACACCCAATTAGCCTCAAAATAACTAAACAAAGCAATTAAAACGCTACCAAGAGTTAAGGCTATACTTCTTCTCAAGGTTTTCATTTCAAAAGCATAACCGAGCCCGACCCCAGCTAAGCCAAAGATAAAAATGATAGTGCTATATCCTTCAAACAGAAAAAGTGACCATACCGTTAAGCCTATAGCGCTTACCATCAAAATAATAAAGTCAATTTTATCAGAAGAATTCAATATCATTAAAACACTCGAAACAAGAACAAGAATTTCAAGAATAATAAAGAACAGAGAACCTCCTTGCAAATAGCTAGTAATGGCATAAAAAAACATTATCAAACCACCGCTTGCCAATAGCCAATTTTTGGTTGAATAAATTGGATGTTTAATCACTTTTAATTCTGGCCAAGCTGCTCCTAAAACCAAAACAAGTGAACCAATTAAACCCATTAAAAATGAGTAGCTCATATTTAAATTATTTTACTAATAATTCCATTCTAACAAATTAATAGGTAATGTAACAGCTCAGAAAAAATTATTACCTTGCGCTCTAGACAAAAACGATATAACTACAAAATCGCCTTCATCATGGCTGAGACTTTTTATTACTTATCCCACTCAAATCCGTTACCAAAATGACCGTATTTAGCTGTCTCTCTAAATTGCGGTTTTTTTAATTGTAGAAAATCAATAATCGCTCTCGGACGCAAATCATAACCAGTAATTTCTTCTTGTGTGCCATCAATCGTGACTACGGCCATAGTAGGTTGCGCTACGCCAATAGCATAAGCCAAATGTACAAAAACTTCTTTGGCTTGGCGAGACTTTAAATAATCCACGGCAATTTTTCGCGCCATATAAGCGGCACTACGATCAACCTTGCTGGCATCTTTGCCAGAAAACGCGCCACCACCCACAGGAATATTTGGACCGTAATTATCTACCGCTAATTTACGACCAGTCAATCCGGTATCAGCATTAAAACCCCCAATCATCCAACTGCCATTAGGATTTTTTAACCAAACATCTTCTAATTTTAAACCGTCCGCCAAGTAAGGCACGATTTCTTTTTGTATCACCTCAGCCAAAACCACATCCGACATATCGCCACTTTCACAAAGTGAAGTAATAATATTAACCACTTTACCATCTTTAATGGTCACTTGTGATTTGGCATCATGGCGCCCCATGGCTTGGACTAATTTTCTAGATAGCACCACCGCCAATGGCAAAAGTTCTGGTGTTTCGTTGCAAGCATAACCAACCATAATCCCCTGGTCGCCGGCGCCTTCGTTATTTACGCCTTGAGAAATTTCTGGGCTTTGCTCAACTACATTAACCACAATGCCAACGTTATCGATGTAACCGCAATCACGATAAACTTCGCTGGCAATTTGGCGAATATTAATATTGGCGCGAGTCGTTAACTCACCGCAAATCGTAATTAAACCATGACCACCTAAGGTTTCTACGGCTACGCGAGATTCTGGGTCTTGAGCTAGGCAAGCATCTAAAATGGCATCGGAAATTTGATCGCAAACTTTATCCGGATGCGCTAACGACACGGCTTCAGCAGTTTTTAACATAGTTTTTGTTATTTTTTGAATAAAAAAATTCCTTCCGCCGGGAAGGATTGAGCAAAAAATAATTAATCGCGTTATCTCCCCTTGCGGGTCAGATGTAGCACCTTGTCGTAAAGATAGGTTGCTGGGCGGGTCAACGAGCTGAATCTCTAACCGCCTCTCTTGATAAATTGAATTGTGAAATTAGTTTAGCATAAGCAAGGAAAAAAGAAAAGACAGCCGAGAAGGCTGTCCTTTCTTAATGCTTAAATATAATTTATTCGATACTAGCCGTTTTACCACGGAATTCTGATTGCACCCCTTCTTCATTTTCAGAAAAATGAATTACTTCACAATTTTTGACGCCATTTTCTTGGAATAATTTTTCTAGCGCCACCATTAAATAATTTTCGTGCCCAAAAGCGACAACTTTAACATTCTTTTCTAAACCAGCCTCTTGCGCTTTCTCCATGCCAAACCTAAACAACTTAATCAGATTTTTAAATTGGGTTTTATACAATTCTTCAGCCGTATTTACTTCTGGTAAAATTTGTTTAATCGCCTCACTGTGCGCAGCAAAATTAGCGCCAAAAGATCCTCGATTATCGGCTTCAATAACTGCCGAGGCTTTATTATAGCGCTCTCTTAATCCTTTGTCGGTTACCGCCTCCCAATTGATTTTTCCTCGCTGAGCTGGGGGGCTAAAAACACTATCGACCACTGAATTAGTTTCGTGATCTGGATAAATGGAAAGGTTTTTAAGCACTCTGATTTCACTGTCCGCGATTTCATCGGATAACTTACTTCTAGATTTTTCTGGCTTGATGATCTCAAAACCTTTTTCATGGGCAACCTGCCTAAAAATATTAGCGGTTTCTAATGCTCGAGCTTCGTTACTAGAAGCAAAAAATATAATATCTTTTTGCAGATCAAGACTAGCAAAGTATTTTTCAGCTTCCTGCTTGGCCAAGTCGATTCCTTTTTCTGGCAAATCGGGAGTTACTTGCTCATCGGGATTAAACTTGCCCGTAGGATTTTCTGAAGCCACTAATTTACCATAAGTTTTATAAGAAGATATACTGTGCCTAACAAAATCGGCAGAATTATTACCTGGCCGACGATCAGCATTAATTCTTTTTTCCATACTTTTATTTAATAATTTTAATAACTCCTTTATTGGCGTCAATTTCTACCATATCGCCATCTTTAATAACCTGGGTGGCAATCTTGGTACCGATAACGCAAGGGATTTTTAATTCTCTAGAAACAATAGCTGCATGAGAAGTAATACCGCCTTCATCAGTTATAATACCACTACACTTTAAAATCAAGGGCATAAGTTGTGGCCTAGTTTGACCAGCGACAAGAATAAATCCCTCTTTGACGGAAGCTAATCTACTTGACATATCATCGCCCCATTTATAAACCAAAGCTCTAGACCGAACCAATCCCTTCATGGCGATATTTCCCTTAAACTCGCGTACATCACTGTTATTTATAGTAGGCACATATTCAGCTAATTTACTCTTAGCCTTATCACCACTTAAAACAGTGATTTTTTTATGGTCAATGGCAAATAAAAATGCTTCTTTTCTTTTATTTAATTCTTCAACATTTAATAAGATACCACTAAAAAGCTTCAATATTTCGGTAACTGTCGCAAAACGGATATTCATCAAATCCAAAGAAAATCTTTTGGCCACTTCTGTAAGAATTAACTTATCATAATAATAACCAAGCATCCAAACAAAGCGCATCTCTAATCTCCAATGACCAATCTCGGCCAGTAAATTACAATCCTTAACTATACTTGATTTAATTTTATGTTCTTTAATAAATAATGCTTTTTCTTTTTCTATTCTTTTTGACGATTCATTAAGTTTTAAAAGTCGATCCTTTATATCAGAAATGGATAAATTACGATCAACTTGAAATCGCTTGCTAAAATATTCTTTTGTCCAAGGCTCATGACCATCAGAAGTATTAAGTAAAAAATATTCCTGATAATGTTTAAGTATCAATTTATTTATAACCGATTGGGATAATTTGCTCTTTTTGCACTTAATCAACAAATTAATCCAATCCCTTTCTTCTCTTTTGATTTTTGTAAAAGCGGTTGAGGTAGATAAAAGCGTAAAGGCATCAATTAGCTTATCTTCTGGAACAAGTTTTAATAATTTTTGCTGAATATCCTTTTCAATCAGAGAAACACATTGCGGCTGACACGCCAAATAATACCCAAAATTTTCTACGACTACCTCAATCGCCTTTTCTAATATTTTTTTTAAACCGTTATTGCTAACTTTTGATAGATTGGTTTTTTCTATTTTTTTATATAATGCGGATTGATATTTTAAAATTCTTTGGACGCTAGAAAAATATTTTTTTCGATAATTTGGTTTGGAAAAATCTTTAAAACCAGCCTTGGCCGCCTTAACCATTTCACTCTCCTCGTAATAAGCTGCGCCGATGCCCTTTTCATAATAATAAAAAAAATACTTATCTCCATATGAGGTCACTTTTGAAAGAGTATTAAGAATAGGCAATATTGAACCAGTGTCTATATCAAAAACAAAAGTATCGGCAGCTTCCCACATTTTATGAAATTTTAGTTCTTTCACACTTTTATTATTCAATAATCTTAATCGTTCCTTTATTGGCATCCACTTCAACCATATCCCCATCTTTTAAAACCTTAGTAGCAATTTTAGTAGCGATAATACAAGGCTTTTTCATTTCACGAGCGATAATCGCGGCATGGCAAGTGATACCACCCTCATCAGTAACAAAAGCAGCGGCTCTTTTCATGGCCAACAACATATGTGGTCTGGTCATACCCGTAACAAATATATCACCTTCAGTAACTTTTGATAATTCTTCTTCCTGATACTTTAAGGGCGAAACAACGACCACTCGGCCTCTGGCCACGCCCTTGGAAGCGATAAGCCCGCGGATAACCTTGATGTCATCATGTTTTTGCTCGCCAATTTCTTTTTCAAAAATACTAATGGCTTCCGGGCCATAATGCACCGTGTGCTTGCCATCTAAAACCATAAAAAGTGTCGCTTCTTTTCTGTTGCTAATGTCTTTTGGTAATTTTTTAGCGCCAAACTTAAGCGCTTCAATAAATTCTTCTTTAGTGAGATATTTAATATCAGAATCGGAGTAACTTAAAACCTTTTCGGCCCTAGCAAAAACCGCTTTGGTTATTTGATCTAAATAAGCCCAACAAATTCGCAGTTCATATTTAATATGAGCCAATGAAGCTAATTGATCTACTAAAACCACCAATTCTTTAGGAATGCCATATTTTTTAATCAGCGTTTTTCTTTTGTTTTTAGTATGTTCCGATTTATTAATCAACGACTCCAAGGTAATTTCTATATCAGCAACGGAATCCTTTTTTCGATAAATATCTTCTAGGATCAAATCTTCGGTCCAAACTTTTCCGCCCTCTGAGCCACCGCCAATGGCGCTATATTTTTTGGTAATCTTAGTTACCCTCTTTTTAAAGCTAATCGGCAACTCTTTTGACTGATGCTTTTTTATAACCTGGGCCAATTTAAGTATTTCAATTTCATATTTATCTAAAGTGGTCAGCTCGGTATGTGTCACCAATTCTAATAATAACTGTTGATTGGGTATTTTATTTTGTTTAAGCCAAGAATTAAAAACATCGCCCACACCCGCCTGAAATTCATCGTTGCATAATTTATAATAAGCAAAAGAAGCTTGAAGCCAATCAAAATTCTTTTTGGCTAAAGTAGCTAATTGCTTACCACTTAACGACTTAATCTTTTTTAAATTAGTCTGATCAACAAAGGTTTCAATATTTTTTATAAGAATATTAGCATCTTTAATATACTTCTTCATCCCCTTTTGGTCTTTGTGCGCCATAAGCCCCCAATCAGCTGAAGCCAATAATTCTTCTTTGGCGTGATAAGCGGTTATGCCGCTACCGCGACCATAATAAATAACATTATCATTTTTACAACCCACTAGTTTTTTATACGGATTGCCGGCGGCAAAATCTCTGATACCTAAACCCATAGACATATTTGTCCATGGCGACTCAAATAGATTTACCCAGTTTGGTTTTTTATTAGTTTCCATTATTTTATAATTTTTACTATTCCTTTATTGGCGTCCACTTCTACTTTATCACCATCTTTTAATAAATGGGTGGCAAATTTTGTGCCAATCACACAAGGAATATTTAACTCGCGAGAAATAATCGCCGCGTGACACAACAAACCGCCAATATCAGTAACAATCGCCGAGGCTTTTTGCATTAATGGCACAAAATCAGGCGTGGTCATGGTAGTAACTAAGACATCGCCCTTTTGCATCTTAGCGGAATTTTGGGGAGATAAAATTACTTTAACTGTTCCACGACCAATTCCTTTATTACCAATTTGGCCAACAATACTGCCCGCATCAGAAGTTTTAGCTTTTGGGATCATTGTCGAAATTAATTGTTCAACAACCCTTGGATCATCAATAACTTTTGATTTTTCTCCTGGTACAGAAACAACTAACCAGCGATCATCGCGTCTTTTTTCAATAATATTTTTTACATCAGTGCCATTTATACCATTAATAATTTCTTCTGTTGTTAAATCTAACAACTCCTCATAAGACACTCCTATTTTTTTGGCAATCGCCTTAAGATGTTTCATTAAATAAACGGAGTACATGGAAAAATATTCTACACCACACTGTCTTAAATAAGATATAACGCTGGTTAAATTTAACATTAAGCTAAATTTTTTACTTTTTCTAAATTTAACCACCTGGTGCTTATTACTATTTGATGATAAGTGCGTAATCTGATCAATAACTTGCTCTAGACTTGGGCTCTCACCAACTAAATTTGCCACCGATAACCAACCATATTCTTGAGAATGAGTTTTAATTAACGATAAAACTTTTTTATCTTTTTTAATTCTGATAACAGCCTTATTAGCATCAGCCAAAAGAAATTTCCAATAACCTTTTTGCTCCATTATTTTTTTAATGACACGCAAAGACTTTTGCGCTCCTGCCATTGGCGTTTTAATGACTGGAACGATTTTGAAAATATCCTCTCGTTTAACTCCAGCAACTTTAGCAGTAGCAATTAGAGTTTTATCAAACACCTCTGAGGCAACATAACCAAGACACCAAGGAAACATTATGTCACAGCCAATATCCACCAGTTCTTTAAAATTTTGCACTGTCGGCTTTTTAACACTTAACAGTTTGGCTCTTGCTAAAGATTGACGATAAATATTATTCGCTACTTTTTTCAACAGCGCAATGCGCGACTCATTATTTTTATCAACAATATCTTTTACATATTTGGAAACTACTTTCATCACTTTATTTTTCACAAAAATATTGCCGCCATTTATGCTAAATATTCCGCCATCTTTTAAGGATAAGCCTACCTTGTTGGCGTGCTCGAGTACTAACCACTCTGCCCAATACCAACTCGCCAAAAGACGCGACTTCCAAAGTCCGCAGTAATAATAATCTTTAGCGGATATTTCCAATTTCTCATCCTTTAAACTTTCTCCCTCTTTATTATTACTATCTAATAATTTTACTACACCACTGTTCGCATCTACCTCTACCAAGCTTCCATCTTCTATCATTTGGGTTCCGTTTTTAGTTCCCACAATGCACGGTATATTTAATTCACGACTAACGATGGCAGCATGCGAAGTCAAACCTCCCTCATCTGTAACAAAGGCTAAACAATTTCTAATAAAAGGCATAATACTCGGGTCAGTCATAGTTGTTACTAGCACTTTCCCTTTTAAAGACTCTTCTTTTAAATTTTTAATATCACTATTGCTTAAAACCTTGGCAATTCCTGTTACCAAGCCAGCGCAAGCACTTACTCCCACTAAATATAATTTTTTATCAACAAAAAAACGCTCTTTAAGAAAAATATCATATTCTAAATCAGAAACTATTTCTCTTTTTAATTCTTTAACAATATAAACATAGTAACCATTTCTTTGTTCTACTAAAGATATTGGTAATAACTTCTGATTAATTAATAAATCCTTAATATCCTCAATGGTATAGGCATTATAGAATTCGGCTGGCGGTAATTCAGCCAAAGATGCTATTTTCTTAAAATTGTCTCTAAAAATAAAAGTTAAACTACTCAGGGCTAATTTAAAAAATGTTCTATATTCTGATAGTTCCGTAATAGTTCTAGAAAGCTCATGAACATCAGATCGTTGACATCTTAAAAGGTATTTGCGTTTATCACTTAAGTTTTTATCTAGTTGAATTTTGCTATTTTTAAATTCCTTTAATTTATCCGAACACCTTAACAAATCAGCGGCATAGCGCTCTTCTATCTTTTTAACTGCGAGATCCATGTCATACAGTGACGGAAATAGCCAAGGGTATTTTAAAATGTGTTTGCTAAAATCACCCACTGAGGCACTGCCCTTTCTCAGTAA
>CAZNIV010000010.1:0-24259 GCA_964573235.1 uncultured Gammaproteobacteria bacterium | reverse complement strand
ATATAACATCTATAGCTCCGATACGAATCTTCTTTTCTCCACTACTACCGCTACCAGCACTGTTTTCTATGGTCTAACCAATGGTAATACTTATAACTTCTACCTGACCGCTCTAAATAATGTTGGTGAATCCGCTTCTTCCACGATTTTTAGCGCTACTCCCTATACCTTTCCTGATGCACCTACGCCAGCTACTGCTACAGCAGGGGATAATACTCAGGCTAACTTAACTTGGACCACCCCCACTTTTGATGGTGGCTCGGTTTTAACTAGTTATTATATTACTAATGATAAAGGCATTGCCACTACCACTATCGCTACCACTTCTTTGAGCGCTGCCATTACTGGTTTAGCTAATAACACCACTTACACTTTCTCCGTTTATGCGATTAATGCCGCTGGTACTTCCACTTCTGCTATTACTAATACCATCTTAACTGTTCCAGTTGCTCCAAATCTAACTCTTATCTCTGGTGATTCTTGCTCTGACGGTATCGCTAAATTATCTTGGAATAGTGTCGCTGGCGCTAGTGGTTATATTATCTACCGTGACGGTACCGAAGTTATAAAAACTTGGAACACTTATTATGATGATCGGGCTCTAACTTTGAATAGAGAATATGCTTATACCGTGAGAGCGTATAATGCCACCGGTAATTCCTTAAGTTCTAATTCTCAAAGCATTACCGCCTCCTTTTCTTGTGGTTCTATACCATTAGTTAATTACCCAGAAAATACTAATCCGTATCCAAGCACTCCTACCCCAAGCGCTACTGTAGCTACTACTACGCCAACTACTACCGTATCCACTACTACCGTTCCAGGTAATGCAACGAGCACTACTAATATTATTCCAGGTGTTACTGGTAATAACACTAATAATACTGGCAATGGTTCCACTGGTAATACTACAACTACTAAACCAGTTGTTCTCCCAGTTACCCCGGATAACATTAATTACACTCCAACTACTTGTGATCCTTATCTTAACTCCTATATCCAATTAGGTAAGAAGAATAATCCGGAAGAAGTAAAGAAACTGCAAATCTTTTTGAATGATTATGAAAATGCTAACTTAATAGTGGATGGTATTTATAAGGCTCAGGATGTTAAAGCCGTTAATGCTTTTCAATTAAAGTACAAGCAGGATGTTTTAAGTTTCTGGGGACTACACACTCCAACTGGTTGGGTTTATATTTCTACTCAAAAAGCCATCAATCGTGTGTACTGTGAACAAACTAAGCAATTATCTTGCCCTTACTTCAAGGCAACAACTAATCTTAAAACTATCCCGACCCCTGATGAAATACTTAAGATTAAAGTCTTCTTAAATAATACTCAAAACGAAAATCTAAACACTAGCGACAACACTTTTAACACTGATTTGACTAATGCCGTTAAGCGTTTCCAAGCTAAATACGCTACCAATATTCTTAAGCCTTGGCGCTTAACTAAGCCCACCGGCACCTGGTACCAGTCTACTCGTAAATATGCAGATGAACTACTAGGTTGTTTCTATCCAGTAAGACTAGATAATGGAGTGGTACTCAAATAAAGCTTAAAAATAGAACCCCTAACCGAAAGGTGAGGGGTTTTTGTTTTAATTTGGATAATATTTTAATATTGACAATTTAGCTTATTTATGCTAATATATCTTTTCGTTCGTTAATAATTCGAGTTAATAGTTTCTGATGTTTTTTGTGTTAATTGAACCACAAAAATGGAGGAAAGTGCTCATGTGTCAACAAAAGAAGGAGTACTTGGTGTCTTTGGCGGTTGTGTTAATGATGGTAATATTTGCCATTATAATGGTCCGTTTTAATTCCGATAAAGCGCAAATCGCGCCTGAGGAATTGGCCAAAATGGAAAAAACCACAAACAAATGAAAGGGTTACTGTTATGAAAAAGATGATTGCGAAAGGTGATGGTGTCTGGTTGGTTCTGATCGGAACTGCCTTGTTCGTTTCCCTGGCCTGGGTTTTTCTCAGCTATGAGGGAGCACCCATTACAGAGCCAGAAGAACAACAGCCAGTGAAGATGGAAAAAGTCAAGCCCATGACCAAGTCATCGGCCACGCCAGCCGTCAAGGAATCTGGAGGAGTTGTCCTGCATCTTAAGGGACGCTTCCAGTAATTTCTAAACCGCAACAAAAAACAAACAGGAGGCAATGGCATCTAAGTTTCTAGTGTTCAGTTCTAGTATTTACTTGTCCGACTTGTGTCGGCGGTATCAAAAAACAAGAAGAATGAAATTCTCAAGGAGGAATAGCATCATGAAAAAACATCTGGTTTTGCTTTTGGTCTTGGTCGTATTCTGTTTCGGTCTGACTTTCACCGTCAACGCCCAGAGCTCGATCGGGCCCTCGCCCACGCTCACCACGCCCGTGGACAATTCCATGCCGGAGTTGGCCACCCAGGCGATCCTGCGCGCCGAAAAGCGTGCCAGTGTCGTCTATGGCGTTGTCGGAGTTTCTGGCGATGGAATCGTTTGGAATGACTCCAGTTGTGTCAACAGCGGCCAGCTTTGGCGACTGGCCAACGACAAAAACCTGAGCGGGCTTCTGGATCAGATGTCGTCATACGACATAAGGTTCAAGATTGGCCGTCCGGGCAAGATCACAGCTTATATGTATTTGTGTGATGCTGATGATCATGTGGTGTTTTTCTGCCAGAAATCAGCCGATCCCGTGATTATTAAGGGTGGCGGCTATGAACTACCCTATGATTTCGGCGACATGCTTCTGGGGATGGCGGATATTGTTCAGCTTACGCCCCCGGATCCAGACTCGGTCAAACAAGCCAGGATTTGTGTGCGTAACCAAGATGGCACGTTCAAATTCAGCGAGTGGCTGACGGTTAATGCAGACGGCACAATCCAATCCGCCACATCGTATTGCTCCCAGCAAGGTGAGTTGGTTGTCTGTCGCGAACGCGATGGTCAGCGCTGGGAAGACTGGTATGATTTGCAGACTGGGAAGGTTCTTTCCCAGGAAGTGGTCATGACCAGGTTTTTGACCAAGATCAAAGATTGCTACGACTTTGGCGTCAATCCGTATTGCGCCAATATTCATCTGTGGCCGTCGATGGATGGTCTTTACAGTAATACCACCGTCAACTTCACCGTGAAGGGTGGGGCAAAAGTGGGTTTGTACGCCTGGGTATTTAACGCCGATGGCAGGTTTGTACAGGCGGCGTATTGTTTTGTCTATCGCAAGGTGGGAGAAACCGAATGGACAGGGCGCAAGTATTTGACGCCCGGCGAGGACTGGAGCCTGAGTCTTCCCGATGACGCGGAGATTGAAGGTTGCTACCTCTTCCAAAACCTGCCGGAAGCCAACGCGACTCCGGTATTCTATGATCCGAACGCCAAGGGCTAAACCCGAGAAGGCGTTCGCGACCGCACAAGTTACACTTCGGTGTGACCTCTGTGCGGTTTTTTAATTTTTTAAACCAAAAAAGCCGCGAGCTGATCGCGGTATTTTATAATTTGTTTTTTTACTGAAAGCTGGAAAAAATCGGAGCAATTGTCCACATTAACATAGACAAAACTACGAACGAAGATAGAATAATCCAACCGATTTTAATTAATTTTTTTCTTTTCATAATATTTAAATTTTAACGCGGTTATCCCCATTTGTCAATGGCTATTTAGTCTGCTACAATGAATAAGCTTTAATCAATGAATAGGGGAATTATATATGCAAAAACGGTGGCAACTCGCTCCCAAAGTCGACGCCGAAATTATCAAGCAATTTCCGGAACTAAATGAGGTGGTTTTGCAATTATTAAATAATCGTGGTTTAAATAATCAAGCACTGATTGATGAGTTTTTATTGCCTAATTATGATGCTCACGTGCACGATCCTTTTTTATTTAAGGATATGGCTAAGGCAGTAGAGCGTATTTTTTTGGCTGCCAAACGCCAAGAAAAGGTAATGATCTATGGTGATTATGATGCTGATGGTGTTTGTTCAACAACTATTATGTTTGCCACTTTAAAAAAGTTAGGCGCAGAGGTTGATTATTATATTCCATTTCGCGAAGGTGAAGGTTATGGTTTAAATTTGCCGGCGGCGCAAAAAATTGCCGAACGTAAATTTACTTTAGTAATCACCGTTGATTGTGGTGTGTCTAACCACAAAGAAATTGCTTATTTAAAAGAGCAGGGAATAGATACAATTGTTTTAGATCATCATCAGGAGCCAATGGAGCGTCCGCAAGCTTTTGCGTTAATCGATCCAGCTTTGGTAGATAGCGGTTATCCTTATAAATATTTATGTGGCGCTGGGGTGGGTTTTAAGGTTGTGCAGGCGTTAATGCTTAAGCAAAGTCAGTCAGATATAATGGTAACCTTGCCATCTGGTTATGAAAAGTGGTTATTGGATTTGGTGGCTTTGGCCACGGTAGCTGATATTTGTCCGCTGATCGGTGAAAATCGCGCTTTAGTTAAATATGGCTTGATTGTGTTAGAAAAAACTAAGCGTTTAGGCTTGCAGAAAATGATTAAGTCCATCAATGAAAATAATAATCAGGTGATGGATACTAAATTTATTGGTTGGCGTTTGGCACCACGCTTGAACGCTGCTGGTCGTATTGGTCATGCGGGAAATTCTTTTAATTTGTTAATTTGCGATGAACAAGATAAGGCGGATAATTTGATTATCAACTTGGAGGATAGTAATATGTTGCGCCAAAAGATGACTGAAAAGGCAATGAAAGAAGCGTTAGAGTATTTAAGTGATACTGTTTTAACTAGTCGTATTTTGGTGGCGGTTAATGATGGTTGGGAAATGGGTATAGTTGGTTTAGTGGCTGGTCGCTTAACTGATCGCTTTAGTCGTCCAGCATTAATTATGACCAAAAAAACTGAAGTGATTGGTAATGAAACAGTAGTTAAATTTGTTGGTTCTGGTCGCAGCATTCCGGCTTTTGATATTACTAAAGCCCTTAAAGAGTGTGATGAATTATTGGCGCGTTATGGTGGTCATGCCCAAGCTTGTGGTTTTACCATTTTGGGCGAAGATAATTTGGAAAAATTCAAAATTAAAATCATGGCATTGGCGGAAGAAAAATTACAAAATGCTGATTTGCGTCCAACCATTGATATCGAAGCTGAAGTAAAATTGGCCGAAATAAATTGGGAGTTATGGGAAAATATTAATAAATTTGAACCGTTTGGTGAAGGTAATGATGTGCCGCTTTTTGTCGCTCGCCATTTGATCGTAGAAACCATTAAAGCAGTAGGTAATGATGGTAAGCATTTGAGCGTTTTAGTTTCCCAAGAGGGTTATCCTAATTTACATAAATTGATCGGCTTTTCATTTGGCGAATGGTGTGCTAAATTAAAGAGAGGAGATAAAATTGATGTGATTTTTGAATTGGGAGTTAATCAATGGAATGGTAATCGCGAGTTACAATTAAAAATTATTGATTTAAAATTAAGTGAATAAATATGAGTAAGGCAATTTTACATTCCGATGGTGGCGCGCGTGGTAACCCAGGCCCATCTGGTATTGGTGTAGTAGTAGAAATTAATGGTGAGAAGAATTTTTTTAAAAAATATATTGGTGAGACAACAAATAATCAAGCGGAGTATCAGGCGCTAGTTTTAGGCTTAGAAGAGGCGCATAAATTAGGTGCAACGGAGGTGGTTTGTTATTTGGATTCCGAATTGGTAGTTAAGCAACTAAACCGCGAATATAAAGTAAAAAATCAAGAATTGGCCCCATTATTTGTTAAGGTTTGGAACTTATCTCAAAGTTTTGCCAAAGCGCAATTTATTCATGTACGTCGCGAACAAAACAAAGAAGCGGATAAATTAGTTAACGAAGCGATTGATGAAAAGTTGTCTGGTAAATTAGCTATTTAGGATAAAATAAACTTTGTTTGGCCGTCGAGTTAATCTTGACGGTTTTTGTTTTTTATGGTAAGAATAGTCGTTATCTACAGTTCTTTTAATTTTTTTAGTAATAAAACCACAACAAAACACGGAGGCTGATTATGCCAATCAGAAAAAGAAAGCCCAAAGGTATCGTTGTTCACAATGGTGAAGTAAAGCTCAGGAAAAGTCGCAAAAAAAGTTGCTCTTTTGCCCGTATATCAGCCAGGGGCTTGATGTTGAGTAGCAATGCCTTTCTGGCCAAGGAGTATCAATTATCGGGCAAAAATACGATACCCGTAGAGGCAGTCCATATGGGCAGTGCCAAAAGGGTTTGGTGGAAATGCAGCAGCCCGGATTGCGGTTATGAGTGGCAAGGAGCGATTAACGATCGCTTCTATTGTCAAAATCGGCGTTGTCCGGTTTGTGCTGGTCGTCGGATACCATTGGAGCGTGATAATCTGCTTTTGGGCGGAGTGAATCTGGTAAAAGAGTATGTAGCGCCCGATGATTTGTCGGCGCCAGAGTTTGCTCGAAATACACGGCCGGCAAATGAGGTGGCACTCAAGGAGAGTCGTGTTTTAGTTTGGTGGCACTGCTCAGTTCCCGGTTGTGGGTATTATTGGCAGGCTCCTGCTGGGAGTCGACGCCTTGGTCATTGCCACTGTCCGCGTTGTGCCGGTGGCGTGATTATGCCATCTGATTCGGATAAATTGGTTGTGCGTTTTCCGGAGTTGGCAAAGTTTTATGCCTCGTCTTCACAAAACCAAATACCAGTTGAGTTGGTTTTGGTTTCTGCCGAGAGCCGTTCTCGTCGGCAGATACACTGGTTCTGTGATGAATGTGGGCATTATTGGCGGGAGAGTCTTTGGGAGTTGGTGCGTCGTCGCACTTGTCCAAAAATTTTCTCCTGTCTAAAAAAGCACAGTAAGCGCTTAACATCTTTCGATTAATGGCGTGATGAATTTTTGCTCGGGAAATCCCGAGCTTTTTATTTTTTTAAAAACAAACCGCCCCCGAATATTTTATTATTCAGGGGCGGTGACTAGGCGGGCCATAAGCCGAATTCTGTCTCCACTTGCGTGGCGATAATCATCTATCTAGATCAATTATTACTAATTGATTCTGGCTCCCGACTGTATTTGGGATTGCATCAGGTAGAGTTTGCCACAAATCATTGTTGCCAATGACCGAGTTGTCTAGCATGTCGTTGAGGGGATATCCCTTTCTCAAAATCATACTTAACAACACTTTTCACCTTTCCCTTGATTGCTCAAGGTAGTATTGTCTCTGTGGTACTAGTCCTAAATCATTATTGCTAATGACTTGGTGGACGTTATCCATTACCATGACATAACCGAATTGCTTCAGTTAAGGATGTTCGGACTTTCCTCTAATTTTAAATAAAACTAGCGATTATCTAGCCCGCCTAGATGTTTCTATTGTATCATGATTTTCACTACTTGTCAATATTAGGTAAATATGCTATAATATAAACATATGAAAAGATCAGAAATAGCTATCTCTGCCAGTTTAGTGCCATTAGATTATCTAATGGTGGTTTTGGCTGGTATTAGCGCCTATTATATCCGTTTTTGGCAACCAATCCAGGGCATTAGACCGGTAATTTTTAATTTGGGATTTGGTCAGTTTATAGATATTCTAGTTTTGGTCACGCCAATTTGGTTAATTAGTTATTGGATGGCAGGGCTGTATTCTATGACGGGTACTCGTCGTTTAATTGATGAAATTTCTAGTATTTTTTTGGCTAGCTCTACTGCCGTAATGGTTTTAATGTTTGTGATTTTTTTCTCGCGTAATTTATTTGATTCACGTTTTATTTTTATTGCTGGTTGGATTTTTAGTATTATTTTTGTGATTGTTGGACGCGGCTTGATTCGTTTAATGCAACATTTTTTATATCGTTTTGGTATTGGTGTTCATCGCGTAGTAATTATTGGCGAGGGTGGTATTTCTGATAAGGTGGTCGAAAGTTTTCAAGAAGATATTAAGGCAGGTTATAAGGTGGTTGAACGTTTTGCTGATTTTGATAAGAAAACCGAAGACACTTTAATTAAGATGGCACCACTAGATGTGTTTGATGAAATTGTAGTAGCTACTGCTGAATTAACCCCCAAAGAACGTGAGCGTTTACATGATTTTTCTTATGTTAACCATGTCACTTTAAAATATGTGGCGGATATTTTTGATTTCCCATTGAGCAATTTTGAGATTAACACCATTAATGGCTGGCCAATTGTCGAAGTAAAGAAAACCAAGTTAGATGGCTGGGGAAAAATCAATAAAAGACTGTTTGATATCATTGTTTCGGCCTTGTTGATTATTATCACTTCGCCGATTATGCTTTTAACAATTATTGCAATTAAGCTAGATAGCGCCGGTACTATTTTTTTCAAATATAAACGCGTCGGGCAATTTGGTCAGTCGTTTAGTTATTTTAAGTTTCGTTCGATGATTAAAGATGCACACCAATATCGTTTTGATAAAAACTTTTTGGCGGAGCATCAAAATTTGCGTGAAGGGTCGCCGATGATGAAATTTAAAGATGATCCGCGTATTACGCGCGTCGGTAAAATTATTCGCAAATTGAGTATTGATGAATTGCCAGAATTGTTTAATGTGTTTATTGGCAAGATGAGCTTAGTTGGTCCGCGTCCACATGAAATTGAAGAGGTGGCAAGATATGCTAATTTTCATAAGAAAGTTTTAACCATTAAACCGGGCATTACTGGTATGGCGCAAGTTTCTGGTAGGTCAGATCTAGGGTTTGATGATGAGGTGCGTTTAGATGTGTGGTATATGGAAAATTGGAGCTTAAAATTAGATATTATGATTTTGTTTAAGACGCCATTCTCAGTGTTTAAAAAGCGTCAGGCGACTTAGAATAAAAAACATTGCCAAATCAACTTAAATTAGCTAAAATAGCGTTATCCTAATTGGGGATAACGCTATTGTTATGAAAATCGCATTAGTTCACGATCACTTAGCGCAAGATGGAGGGGCGGAGCGCGTATTAAAGACGCTGAAGGAAATGTTTCCTCAGGCGCCTATTTTTACGTTGATTTACGATAAAAAGAATACGGGCATCTTTTTTAAAGATACCAAAATTAACACTTCCTTTTTACAAAGAATACCTACGGGCATTAGTCATTACCAGTGGTGGTTGGGTTTGATGCCAATGGCCATAGAAAGCCTAGATTTGATGAAATATGATGTCATTATCTCTAGCGCCTCATCATTTGCCAAGGGCGTGTTAACCCGGCCAGATAGTGTGCATATTTGTTATTGTCACACTCCAACGCGTTATTTGTGGCTAGAAACCCATAATTACATTAGAACCCTGAGAGTTAATCCGCTTATCAAGGCGTTATTGCCCATGACTTTAAAGCGTTTGCGTTTATGGGATTATTTATCGGCTAACCGCGTCGATATGTTTTTGGCTAATTCCTGGGTGGTTAAAGAACGCATTAAAAAATATTACCAGCGCGAATCGCAAGTCATTTATCCGCCAGTAGAAATTGATGATTTTTTTATCTCCCCACATCCTAAAAAGTTTTTTTTGGCCGGTGGTCGATTGGTGCCATATAAGCGCTTGGATTTGGTGATTAAAGCCTTTTCTCGTTTAGGTGTGCCATTAAAGATTTTTGGGGTTGGTCCAGAATTAAAATATTTGAAAAAAATTGCTAGCGATAATATTGAATTTTTAGGTCGCGTTTCGGATAAGCAGAAAAAATGGTTGTATGCTAATTGCATTGCTTATTTGCATCCGCAAGAAGAAGATTTTGGTATTACCGCGGTTGAGGCGATGGCCTCTGGTCGCCCAGTAATTGCCTATAAGGCCGGTGGCGCCACGGAAACGGTAATCGAAGGGATAACCGGAGAGTTTTTTGATGATCAGTGGTGGGAGGATATCGCTGATCAGATTATTCGCTTTGATGAAAAAAAATATAATCCGGAAAAAATTCGAGAACATGCGAAAAAGTTTCATCGCGATGCTTTTGTTGCAAAAATGTCTAATATAATTAATCAGGTTAAAAAATGAAAATCGGCGTGGACATTAGATCGCTAATGAATAGCCGTTATTCCGGTGTGGCTTTTTACGCTTATAATTTGCTCAAAGAATTATTGGCTAATGATAGCGCCAATGATTATTATTTATTTTATAACGCCCATGGCCAAAAAACGGTGCCGTTTTTTGATTATCCCAATGTGCATTATTGCGCTTATCAAGTGCCTAATAAATTGTTTAATTTAGGCCTAAATTTGTTTAATTATCCCAAATTAGATCAGTTAGTTGGGGGTGTGGATAAGTTTTTTATGCCTAATTGGCACTTTGTGGCGTTATCCAATAAATGTCAAAAGATTTTAACAGTGCATGATTTATCTTTTTTGCGTTATCCGCAATTTTTTCCGCTCAAAAGCCGTTTGTGGCATAAAATTATTTTAGCTAAAAGATTAGTGAATAAGGCGGATAAAATTATTGCTATTTCGCAAAATACCAAGAATGATTTAGTGGAATTGCTTAAAGTTGATCCCGCTAAAATTACCGTGATTTATGAAGGAGTAGGGGAGCAATTTAAATTGCGCCAGAGAGATGATGAGCAAGTGCAAAAAGTGAAAGCAAAATATCATTTGCCAGAAAAATTTTATTTATGTTTAGGAACGCTTGAACCGCGCAAAAATTGGTTGAGCGCCATTGATGGTTTTTTGACTTCGCATACTAGCGCTAATTTAGTTTTAGCCGGTGGCCACGGTTGGCAGAGCGCGGAGGTGTTAAATAAAGCTGGTAATAATGCTAAAATTATTTTGTTAGATTATGTGGAGGAGGAAGATAAGCCGTATTTGTATAATTTAGCTGAGGCGTTAGTTTATCCTTCTTTTTATGAAGGCTTTGGTTTGCCGATCGTGGAAGCGATGGCTTCTGGTTGCCCCGTGATCGCTGGAGCGAATTCTTCCCAAAGTGAAATTGTTGGTGAAGCCGGATTATTAGTTAATGCTTATCGCTCAGAAGAAATTGCCCAAGCGATTAATTTATTAGAACAGAATACTAATTATCGCCAGCAGTTAATTGATTTGGGTTTGCGTCGAGCACTGGATTTTAATTGGCGAGAATGTGCGGAAAAAACTAAACAAGTAATTACTCAATAATAATATGCGTATTGGCATTGATGCTCGAATTTATGGCACTTGGCATGGCGGGATTGGCCGTTACGCAGTTAAGTTAATTGCGGAATTAGAAAAGATCGACGCTAAAAATGAATATTTTGTTTTTTTAGATCGCCAAGGTTTTGAAGCTTATATTCCGCAGGCGCCTAACTTTAAAAAAGTGTTGGCGGATTATCGGGCGTATAGTTTTGGTGAGCAATTTTTGTTGCCAGTTTTATTGTATCGTTATAATTTAGATTTAGTTCATTTTACTCATTTTAATGCACCATTTGGCTATTTTAAGCCATTTGTGGTCACTATTCATGATTTAATTATTACGCGTTATCCCGATAGTCGCGCGACTACTTTGCCAAAATGGGTTTATTGGTTAAAGGTAGGATTATATAAGATGTTGGTTAAAATAGTAGCGCATCGAGCTAAGAAAATTTTAACCGTGTCGCAATTTAGTGCTAAGGATATTGAAAAATATTTAGGTGTTAAAGTGGAGAAAATAGAAGTTATTTATAATGGCGTGGATGCTTTGCCAAAGTCAGATATGGCACTAGCAGGAGAATGGAAAAAGCAATTAGGAATTACTAAACCATTTTTATTTTATGTTGGCTCGGCTTATCCACATAAAAATTTAGAAAAATTAATCGATGCGATGCTACTAATAAAGCAACACCATGATGTGCAATTAGTTTTGGGCGGCAAGAAGAATTATTTTTACCAGCAATTGCAAAAATATATTACGGATAAAAATTTAACGGCTGATGTGATTTTAGTCGATTATTTAAATGATGAGCAGTTGGCGAAAATGTATCGTTTGGCCCAGCTTTATGTTTTTCCATCGTTAATTGAAGGTTTTGGTTTGCCACCATTAGAAGCGCAAGCGAGTGATTGCCCGGTAGTGGCTTCAAATTATTCTTGTTTGCCAGAAGTGTTAGGGGATAGTGTCGTTTATTTTGATCCAACCAAAACTGAGGCAATAGCACAAGCGGTTAATACAGTTTTAGCGGATGATACTTTGCGAGAAAAATTAATTACTTTAGGCAAGAATAATTGGCCAAAATATACTTGGGGTAGGTGTGCTCAAGAGGTGTTAAAAGTTTATTTGGGAAAATAAAAACCCCCTCGTGATGAGGGGGGGGTGAGATTTTAGCTTTCTCTAAAGCGTAGATAAGGGTTTTCCTTGTTTTAATTTATTTCCGAAACAGAGAATGCAAACCCGGAATTAATGCACCACCCAATATTGGGTGTGCCGTTGTGATTACTGAGCCAATTGCCACAACCGTCACAGTCAGCACTCAGCAAGCTCAGAACACCTGAATTATCAAAGGGTTCATGCATGACAATAATATAGCAGAGACCCATTTCTTCGATCTCTTTGTCGGTAAATTTTTTACGAATGAGGCAGGCTAATTCAGCGCTCGGCTTTGAAAGCCTACGCTTGTTTGCCTCAGTGCGAATTTCTTTGGTTGTTCTGTCGCGATCTTTAAATAAGGCACCTTTTAGAATGGCAATCTTAGTTGTCACCCCATTCGTTGGTTTAAAGTTAGGTGAACGGAGATCTCGCTTAGCATACTCCCCAACGCGGAAGTCATTGTTTTCGAGGATCTTAATCCATTCTTCACCGGTCGTGCCGTCGCTTGTGACTGAGAAGTAGATGATGCCATTCTCTTCGAGCCAAGAACGTTTCGTTTCAGTAACAACCCACGGATTTTCCTTCCGAAGAAATTTTTTGAGAGCAGTAAGCCACTCCGAACCATTTTCCCCGGAGAGTTTTTCTATGAGGTCGCATATGGCCCCGCGAACTTCTCCGAGTGTGATTTCACCGAGCATGTTTGCCATGGTCAGTTTCTCCTTTTTTAATTTGTTTTACTACGAGTACCACAGTGGTAGTCATAGCCAGAAAATGCCGATAAATCCGCATCTTTTGGCTATGACTAGGTTTTTAAAGAGCTGACGCTATAATTTACCAAGTTAGGCTGTTTTTGTCAATCACTGGCTCTTGTCAATGGGCTCAAAAAATGCTAGTATAATACCTGCTATTTAAGGGTTTAATGAGTAAACTAAAAACAAAAACAAGTGAAAATGGAGGTTTGTTATGATGGATGATGGTTGGTTTTTTGAGCACGATTATCAGGCCAATGGCCATTGTGGTGACTTCGGCGGGCGTAGGCATTATTATTCTGATGGCTGCAACTGTGGTACTTGTCTTTGTGCAAGACATAATGCTAAGTGCTATGCAGAAAAAATGGCCGCGCGTAAGCAAAATCTCATGGGAATATTTTTGGGGTTGCTTTTTTGCAACGCGGTTGCCTGGTCAGTGATTATCTTCTTGTATGGGCATGAAATTCTCGATTTTTTAAAGACTTAAGGTCATTATCTTATCTGGATCCATTACGGATCCTTTTTTATTTTTACTCTTGCTAATAATTTAATAAATTGATAAGCTTTTTTTGCTCTTTTAAATTATTAACCAACAAAACCGGAGGATCCCATGAAGCTGACCAAAAAATACGGCAGTAGTCGAGTTGATGCTGTATTGGCAGATATTGGATTGGGGGTAAGTAATCGACCAGTTACGCCCCTTAAAAACGGTGACTGGTATGAGCAGGGTGGCGTTATCTATTTTAAGGTTGTTTCCGATGGAACGACCGGTGAAGAATGGATCAAGCGCTTAGAGGTTGATGGTCGCGTATTGACCGAGGAGGTTAAGAAGCTACTTTGTTCTCCCAAGTTTCAACCTACCTCTGGCGTGGAAACAAAAGTCAGCATGATTAGGGGCTCTATGTTTTCTGACGAAGAGAGAGTTTGCGGCATGGTTTATTACCAGGCGGAAAAGCGCAATCTGTCTAAACTTAATCCAGAAATCGCCTGCCTCATCTGCGAAAAGTTTCCCAATGAGGAAAATATGAAGATGGATATCTTTTGGATTGTGGTTATGCATGATCCAATCAAGCTTGATGATGGCCAAAGCTATGTTTTGTGTGTTAGTCATGACGACAATATTCGTCAGTTGCGAACGCGCATTGTCAATCCCACGCGTCGTTGGGGTTCATCGCATGGCTTTGCTTTTGGTGATTGCCCAAAGTAATGTTTAACTGCCGCCTGTTTTTGGGCGGTTTTTTATTTGATAGGAATTAAAAAAGTCCCCAGGGTATGGGGACTAAAGTTGGCGATTAGATTACTTCGAAGGGGAGAGGAGTTGGGATATTTTGCGATGCGCAAAAATCCAACGCTTGTTCAGACCCCAAATCAGCTTGGGATCGCCACTACAACCGATTAGGTGTAGTTCGCCATCGATTCGCCGGCTGATACAGAAGATGCGCAAGTTTCCTCGCGAATCAAATAGCGGTTCGATGCCAATGAGCAATTCCTCGCCATTTTTCAGTTGGCTAGCCAGCGCCACAATTGCCTGCAGGCCAATTTTGGCAGAGCAAAGCTCTGATCCAAATTCTATGGCGCGATGGTAAATGTGCGAACGATGGCAGTGCTGTTCATCGATGCCAAAGTTTTTAGCTGACGCAATGACTAACTCCATTTCATCTTCGGTAATATCTCCATCAAGGGGAGAATTCTCGAGGATGTAATTGGCGGAGCCGTCGATAATGCATTTGGCATTTTTCAACGCCTCTTGAAAGTCGTCGATGGTTTTGAGCTTTTTATTGACCTTGATGGTGACGACTTTCATGATCACGCACAGTTGACTGATTAGAGAATTGTCCTTGCGCATGATTTTTTTGACCGCATCAAAAAAGGATCGGCCATTATCACCACACAACTTTTCCATAAGCTCGCGAATGAGCTCGGTGGCCTCAGAGAGGGTAACTTTGGCAAGTAGGCTTTTCATGTTAAATTGCTCCTTTTCGTGATCGTTTTCCTTTGTACTAAAAGTAGTCAAAGCCAAAAAACTTCATTATTTGAAGGCTTTTGGCTATGACCGCCTAGTACTCATGTTAAGGAGCAGATAATTCGTTTTACCAGCTTTTGCTATTTTTGTCAATGATGTCAAGGCTCATCATTGGTTTGTGATAAAAAATAAATTTTATTATTTTGGTTAAAAATAATTTTTAGTAAATATATTTTAATGGAATTATTTATCAATAAATAAAATTAGTTTTCCTCTTGTTGCTAATTATCTTTTCGTGTTATAATAAACATACAAAAAATATCATGGTTAATGAAGGTGACCAAATATAAAAAACCAGTGCTTAGTAAGTCTGTAAAAAAGACTAAGAGCCGAGCTTTATCCAATAAGGCTACGGTTTTTTCTGTTAAAAATCGACCAATTAAAAAGAAAGTTAATGGTTTATTAGTAGTTAAAGGTAGTCCGCAATTAGTTAATGTTAAAATTATTGAGCATGCTTTAGATATTTATCGTTCTCCACATACTATTAACTTATCTCAGGCTAAGTTTATCGAAAAGATTAAGCCACAAGAAGCTAAGGCGCCAGAGCCAGATGATTTATTAACTCAGGGCTTAAATTACTTAGGTATTTTAGATTTTTATGATTATCGTCGTAGTCCTATTGGCAATGGTTTAAAATTGGCTTGGAATCGTTTAGCTGACAAAAATAATCCCAATTCTATTGATATGTCAACCAAACTACCATTAGCTACTGTTAGATCAACGGATTTAGATGCCATTAGTTATTGGCGCGAAGTAGGCTTGGTAGATGTGCTTGTTGCTACTTGGTTTGGTATTAAAAATTTAATTGAACACGGGCGTCATTTCTTTAGGGTGGCAAACCATCATGTTAAAAATAGTTTTAATAGCGATGAGATATTTAAATTAGAAAAAGAGCATGAATCATTGCCGGAGGCTTATTTGCCAGTAGAACCATTAAAAAATGTTGATGATAAATTAACTAAAGCGGTTTTGGCACTGCAAGAAATATTATCTAGTTTTGAAAAGGTAGAAAATAAAAAAGAAGAGCCAGAATTGGTGGATATTTTTGCTTCAAAGCAAAGTGAGATGGTTAATTTGTTAAAGCAGTTTGATGCGCCTAAAAAACAGGTAACAGTGAGAGCGGAATCGATATTTAAAAATATTTCCGAAAAAATTTGGTATAAAAAGGTGGATAAGGTGGTGGATTTTTTAACTAAGCCATTGTGGAATAAAAAAGTGGCTAGTCAAGAAGCGAAATCAAAACCATTTTTTAAGTATGATTTGGAGTTTATTTCGCCATTGAGAACATTTAAATGGAGCTCAGCATTGTGGTTTGTGGCCATTTTGGTTATTATTGTGGTACCAATTAAGTTATCTTCTTATTGGCAAAAAGTAAATACAGTTAAGATTGGTGTTTTGAAAGAGGCAGAGCAGGCTGTTTCTATTTTGTCATTAGCTAAAGATGAATTTTTTAAATTTAATTTTACCCAAGCCTCTGAGTTGGTAGATGAGGCAAGTGTTCATTTTGATTCCGCTAATAATCAATTGGCCGAAATAAATTCTTTATTAACGGTATTAGCGGAAAATTCGCCAATTGATAACCCATATCGTAGTGGTAAAAATTTATTAGAGCTAGGTCAGCACTTGTCAGTCGCTGGTAAAAATTTATTGAGTGCCATTAATATCGTGGCAGATCAAAAAGATTTGACGCTAACTAAAAAAATTGCCATTTTGGATAGTAGGATTTCGGTTATTATTTCAGAATTGAGTCAGGCCCAAGAAAATCTTAGTACGATTGATATAGTCGGCTTGCCAGATGAAAATCAGGAACAGTTTAGGTTATTGAAAAATAAATTACCATGGTTTATTGAAAATTTACAAAAAGGCAAAGAGATTTTAACTTTTTCTAAATATTTTTTGGCTGATAATGATTTGAAGCGTTATTTGGTGGTTTTTCAGAATAGTAATGAGTTGCGAGCTTCTGGTGGTTTTATGGGTAGTTTTGCCTTGGTAGATATTGAATCTGGTAAAATTAGCAAGATGCAATTGCCGGGTGGCGGAACTTATGATGTGCGCGCTGGTTTTAATCAGTTAATTAAAGCCCCGGAGCCTTTAACTTTAATGACTCCTCGTTGGGAATTTCAGGATGCTAATTGGTGGCCAGATTTTCCAACCTCGGCTAAAAATATGGCTTGGTTTTATGAAAAGAGCGGTGGCCCAACTGTTGATGGTGTGATTGCTATTAATTCTGATTGGTTAGGAGAAATTTTAAAGATTACTGGTCCAATTGATCTGCCAGAATATGGTAAAACCGTTACCGCTGATAACTTTGTTACCGTTTTGCAAAATGAAGTAGAAGTGAATTATAAAGATAAGGCGCAACCAAAAAAGATTTTAGCGGATTTAGCACCAAAATTATTAGATAAATTAATGAATTTTGGCTATGCTAATTCTTTGGATTTATTAAAGGTGATGAGCTCTGGCTTAACCGATCGTGATTTGCAGATTTTTGTGACCAACCCAGATTGGCAAAAAATGATTGCTGAATATGGTTGGGATGGCAAACAAATTGATTTTTCCGGAGATTATTTACAGGTGATAAATACTAATATTGCAGGCAATAAAACCGACCAGGTAGTAACAGAAAAAATTGAACATCAAGCCACAATTTCCGAAGATGGCTCTATTATTGATCGTGTGATTATTAGTCGTCATCATTTTGGTCCAGTAGATGAACGCTTTACTAATACGCCTAATCGCAGTTATATTCGTGTTTATGTGCCAGAGGGTAGTCAATTAATCGATGCGGCTGGTTTTGTGGCGCCAAAGGCCTCAGAGTTTGAGGCGACCCCAAGTTATCTTAAAGACGCTGAGCGCTTAAGTAATGAAAATAATGCCGTTGTTGATGCTGTTTCTGGCGTGAAGACTTATGTTGAAAATGGTAAAACCGTTTTTGCTAATTGGTTAGTGATAAATCCAGGTGAAGCCAGAGAGGTAGTTTTAACATATAAATTGCCAATCAAAGTAGATACTAAAATTATTAGCAGTAACAATTGGTTAGCTAAAATTGGTTTAGACTCAGGAAAAGTTGTTAATAGCTATCATTTGTTATTACAGAAGCAATCGGGTAGTGGCAGTGATGATATTTATAGCGAGGTTAACTTTCCGGTTAGTTATTCAGTTGGTCAGGCAACGCCGGCTAATATTAATCTAAATGGCAATAAGGCCGTTTATAAGGGGGTTTTAGATAAAGATATATTTTATTCCTTAGACTTTAATCATAATTAAACTTATGTCGATCACGGAGCATAAAAAAGAAGCACCGGAAGACAATAACTTTAATTTCATCAAGAAGGCGGTTGGTGAAGCTGATTTTGCTGAGTCGTCGGCACTTGAAGCTAAACAAAATAAAAAAAATATGATCAAAGAAAATAAAACTAAAAATAAATTATTCTTTTCCAGTGAACGCAAGGATATTCAGCGCAACTTAGAAGCGGTATATAATGATGGTTCTGGTAATATTCCTGACCTGACTAAATTAGAAAGGGCGTACCGACCAGTTTGGAAAACAGTAATGTATGTACTTATTGTTATTTTTTCTGTTTTGCTATTAGCTTCGGTTGGGGGTTTTTTTGCTTATACTAAATTTAAGCAAGTAGCTGGATTTACTAATGAGCATGTATCCTTAAAGATTGAACCGCCAATTTCTATTGTCTCAGGTAAAGAAGATACATATACGGTGATGATTACTAATGGTGAAAAAGTTAATTTATATAACGCTAAATTAGAATTGACTTATCCGAATGGTTTTCAATTTGTTTCTTCCGATCCAGTAGCTTTAACAGAATCAAAAAATAATTGGGAATTTCCAGTATTGCGTACGGGTGAAACTCAAAAAATTCAAATTAAAGGCAAGATTGTTTCGGCTATAAACTCATCCTTAACCTTTAAGGGAACTTTAGATTTTAAGCCCTCAGATATTAATGCTTTTTATAAGCAGGATGTCATTGTTGATGCCCAGGTGGTTTCTTCGATGTTGGACCTAACTTTCAGTGGTCCAGAAACGACATTGGCGGATAAAAAAAATGATTATTCTATTAAGTATAAAAATAATGGCACTGATGATTTAGTCGATTTACAGTTGATTTTGGAATACCCAGTCGGTTTTGTGTTTTATTCTTCTGATCCGGCTAGCGATAAAGATAATCACGGAATTTGGACTATTGCTAAAATTAAATCTGGCGCTAGTGGTGAAATAAAAATAAAAGGTGATTTTAGTCAGACTAATAATGGTGGTAATTTAGAAATGAAAGCGCGCATGCAACTTAAGCGTGATGGTGATTATTATCCACAAGCGGAAAGATCAATGATTACAAATGTAATTAAAGATCAATTGTCGATGCAAATTTTCGTTAATGGTTCGGGCACTGATCAGCCGATTGATTTTGGTAGTTTGATGGTTTACACCATAAATTATAAAAATAGTGGTCAGGAAAGCTTGAATAATTTAAAAATTAAAGCAGTTTTAGATTCGTCGATTATTGATTGGAATTCTTTACAAGATCAAAATAAGGGTTTGATTGAACAAAATGCGGTCACATGGACAGGTAAGGAGATTTCAAAGTTATTAAGATTAGCGCCGGGCGAAGAAGGGGAGATTACTTTTAGTATCCGCGTTGCTGATTTTAAAGCAATTGCCGATAAGAATATTGCTAAATATTCCATTGAAAGCTATTCCGAGGCCGTGGCCGATCCATCGAGCTCATCAGCAGATGGCACTACTGTGCGGTCTAATACTATTGTTAATGAAGTTAATTCTGATTTGGCCCTTCAAGTTCAGGCTCGTTATTACAATGAAGATAATATTCCCTTGGGTTCTGGTCCAATCGCGCCAAAGGTAGGTGAAAAATCTTCTTATAATATTAATATTGAGGTGAGTAATAATTTACACGATGTTAAGGATTTAATGTTGGTAGCGACCTTGCCAAGTAATGTTTCTTGGGATAATGTAGAAAATCATACCGCTGGTAATGTGGTGTTTAATGATCAGGCTCATAAAGTAACTTGGAGTGCTTCTAGGTTAACCAAGTCGGCTAATAGTAATTCTTTGATTTTTAATGTTAGTATTTCACCAAAAGAGTCTGATATGGGTAGAATTCTAATTTTATTATCGGAAATTAATTTAACCGCTAAAGATGCGGATACGGGTGCAGATATTAGTAAAAGCCTACGGGCAATCACCACTTCTTTTAATGATCCAATTCTCGGTCAAGTTAGTGGTTTAGTGGAATAGTATGTTTAAATTGCTCAAAAAATCTAAAAAAACTAAAGCGCGATTAGGAAGTTTAAAAACGGCTCATGGCGTAATTAGTACGCCGTTTTTTATGCCGATTGCCACTAAGGCGGCGGTTAAGAATTTAACGGCCGAAGAAGTAAAAGGTTTAGAGGCTGGTATTATTTTATCTAATACTTATCATTTGTATTTACAGCCGGGAATGTCTTTATTAGCTAAGGCCGGTGGCTTACATAAGTTTATGCGTTGGTCTGGGCCAATTTTAACGGATAGCGGTGGTTTTCAGGTTTTTTCTTTATCTAAGATTAGAAAAATTTTACCAGATGGAGTAGAATTTTCTTCACATTTAGATGGTAGTAAGCACATGTTGACACCAAGGAGTGTATTAGAGATTCAAAAAATAATTGGTTCAGATATTGCCATGATTTTAGATGTTTGTCCGTCATCTATCGCTGATCATGATGAAGTTTTATCGGCCGTAGAAATGACCACAAGGTGGGCTAAAATGGCTCAAGAGGCACGTAAAACAGTTAAGGCAGGTAAGCAATTAACCTTTGGTATTGTGCAGGGTGGCGTATTTAAAGATTTACGCTTAAAAAGCTTAAAAGAGTTGTCTGAACTTAACTTTGATGGTTATGCAGTCGGTGGCTTGGCAGTAGGGGAGACTAATGAGGAGATGTATAAAGTATTAGATTATTTAGCCCCAGAAATGCCAGAGAATAAACCCCGCTATTTAATGGGCGTAGGTACACCAAGTAATATCGTAGAGGCTGTTAAGCGCGGAGTGGACATGTTTGATTGTGTAATTCCAACGCGTGAGGCCAGACATGGTCGTTTATACTTGTGGAAGGGTAAAGGAGATATTACTAAAAAAGATTTTTACTATACGATTAATATTGATAATGCTAAATTTAAAACCGACTTATCGGCAATTAATCAAGACAATCTAAAGCTTTTCTCTAAGGCTTATTTGTATCATTTATTTAAAACACAAGAACCACTAGGGATGCGTTTGGCTACTTTAAATAATGTGAGCTTTTATCTGCAATTGATGAAAAAAATTCGTCAAAATATTAAAGCGGGAAAACTTTAGTAACTTGACGATAAAGACTAAAACTGCCAAAATACGGTTATATGCTTAATTTATCACCTTTAATATATTTTATAGTTCCTTTAGTTAGCTTTTTTTTGGGGTTGTTTTTTGTTTGGTTAGTTAAACTTTTGGCTAATCGTTTTGGTGTTATAGATAAGCCAAATATTGATCGTAAAATTCACAAAACCCCCATACCATTAATGGGTGGAGTAGGTATTTTTATTGCCTCATCCATAGTACTATTGGGTTGTCGTCTTTTGGGTTGGGGTAATTTTTCTGAAGTATCAGATACATTTATTTGGGGCGTTATGATCGCATCAATTATTTTAATGATCGGCGGTATTTTGGATGATAAATATAACCTTAAGCCACGATATCAAATGTTATTTACCTTAGCGGCAGCGGTTGTGGTTGTTTTATTCGGTTTGAAAATTACTTTTATTACTAATCCATTTGGAGATGCGCTTAATCAGTTGTGGTATTTAGCTCCGGCATTGAGTGGGGTTTTAGTTTTTTTTTGGCTTATGGCAATGATGTATACAACCAAAATTTTAGATGGATTAGATGGATTGGTGGGTGGTATTTCGGCGATTGCTAGTTTATTTATTTTTTTATTAGGGATTAATTGGGATATTCCATTTTCGGCTACGGGTATTTGGGCTCTTAGTATTTTGGGTGGTTGTTTAGCTTTCTTGGTTTTTAATTGGTATCCAGCAAAAATATTCTTAGGAGAAGGTGGCAGTATTTGGCTCGGTTTTATTTTAGGGGTATTGTCAATTATTTCAGGATCTAAGATTGCTACTACCTTGTTAGTAGTGGGTATTCCTATGTTGGATGTGGTTTGGGTAATCCTACAGCGGTTGCTTAGTCGTCAGTCCCCATTTTCTCATGCGGATAAAAAACACATTCATTTTCAATTACTTAATTTAGGCTTAACTCAGCGGGAGGCGGTGTTGGTATTGTATACCTTGGCGGTCGCTTTTGGGTCGCTGGGTGTTTTAACTAATTCCTTTGGTAAAATTATTGGCATTGTTATTTTGTTGTTAGTTATGTCTCTGCTGGTTATATTTTTTAATCGTCAGCAGAAAAATAAAATCAGCGTATGAAAAATAGGTTGTGGATATCTTTTTTGGGAGCATTGATTGTTTGTAGTTTTTTGGTTTATTTGTATTTATTTAAAACAAAAGAGGTAGTGATAGTTGTTGCTGATCGGCAAATATCGGTTGAGATAGCTAAAACCGCCAAAGCTAAAGCAATAGGTTTGGGTTATCGTCAAAATTTACCAGAAAATAAAGGAATGGTCTTTGTTTATCGGGTTAAAGAGGTGCCTGGTTTTTGGATGAAGGGTATGAATTTTCCGATTGATATTATTTGGATTATTGATGGGGAAGTGGTTGGTTGTGAGAGTGATGTTCCGGTGGTATTTGGCAATAATTACCCAATTTATAGGCCAATAGTGTCGGTGAATATGGTTTTAGAGGTTAATGCTGGATTTTGCCAAAAAAATAGAGTTAAGACGGGGGATAAAGTTATTTGGCGTTAATCATTGACAATTATTGATTTTTTGTGTAATATTAAACCGTTATAAGCAAAACAAGCCATAAATTTAATCAAATATAGCGTATGAAATTAGCAGTAATAAAAACTGGCGGCAAGCAATATGTAGTCAGAGAAAACGATGTAGTTAAGGTAGAAAAATTGGAAGCAGAAGTTGGTGCTAAAATCCAGTTGGAAACTTTGTTGGTCGTTGATGGTGAAAAGTTAGAAATTGGTAAGCCGATCTTAAATACCGTAGTAGAAGGCACGGTTTATGGTCATGGTCGTGATAAGAAGGTTACGGGTATTAAGTTTAAAAGCAAAACCAGACAATCTACTAAGTTTGGTCATCGCCAACACTTTACCAAAGTTACTATCAATAAAATTTAGTTTTTCTCAATTAAAAAAATCTCCTCAAAAAGGAGATTTTTTAATTGAATATTTTCTTAGAGTAGCTGGCGATTTTTGAAGGCGTTATCTAAAGTTATTTCGTCAGCGTATTCTAAATCAGCTCCCATGGGTAGTCCGCGGGCTAGGCGGGTAATTTTGATTTGAGGATATTGTTTGAGTGTTTTAATTAAGTATAATGAAGTAGTTTCACCTGGTAAGTCAGGATTGAGCGCTAAGATAATTTCATTAACGGTGCCAGATTGTACCTTGGTTATTAATTCCTTAATGCGGAGATTTTCTGGGTAATGATTTTCGATTGGGTTAATATTACCACCCAAAACATGGTAGAGGCCTTGGTAGGCACCAGTTTTTTCAATAGCCTGAATGTCTTGTGGTTTAGCTACAATGCATACTTGAGAGCTTGATCGTTTACTATTAGCGCAAATATGGCATGGATCTGATTCGGCGAAATTAAAGCATTTCTGGCATTGCTTGGCAGAATTTTTTAAATGTTCTATGGCTTCCCCGAATTGGAATAACTCTCGTTGTGGTTGGTATAATAAATAAAAAACTAAACGCTCGGCGGTTTTAGGGCCAATGCCGGGCAACTTAGTAAACTGATCAATTAAATTTTGGATGGATTTCGGGTAGTTCATAGTATTAGAATAAACGACTCATAAGGTAACTGTCAATAAATTTATTTTTTACTTTATAGGCTTTGCGCTTAATGCCTTCGATTGTAAATTCAAATTTTTTATACAAATTGATTGCTCCTGGATTATTAGCCCAAACTTCTAATTCTATGCGTTTAAGTTTATGCTCTTTGGCCCATTTAATTAATTCAGTCATTAGTTTAGTGCCAATGCCCTGATGACGGAATTCTTTACGGATAGAAATACCGAAAGACCCAGAATGGCAATTTTTACGATAATCTCCGACGGTAAGAATTATGGATCCAACTATTTGTTTATCTAAAATAGCTACTAGATAGAGATTATCACCCTTACGG
>CAZNIV010000009.1:0-24647 GCA_964573235.1 uncultured Gammaproteobacteria bacterium | reverse complement strand
TAGAAGATAGCGCGAGGAGTAAATAAGGAAGCCCAACAATGTTGCACCTTTTCTAACAGATTAGCTTCTTTGGTGTTAAGGTAAGAATCTAACTGCCCAGCCCAGGCATGATCTTGACCATCTTCAGCGGTAGCGGAAGAACGAACAGCCACGAATTCAGTATTAAGCACTTTAAATTGCTTCATCACCTCTTGGGCAATGTCTTCTGGCATCTGAGCGGATTTGATTAAACCCTGGATCTTTTCGGATGCAAAATCTACCGTATGAACTTCTTTATGATCTACCTGCTCTAGAGCCGCAGCAATTTCTTCAATTAACCCTGTTTCTTTAATAAATTGGTCAAAGGTAGTAGAGAGAATAACAAACCCGGGAGGAACAGGGATATTCGCTTGGGTCATTTCACCCAAAGAAGCGCCCTTGCCTCCAGCAATATTGGCATCGGATTTGTTGAGGGAGGTGAAATTGCGGGTTAGTTCCATATAATAAATAATTTAAGCTTTTTTTAATATCTTAACTACACCAGAATTAGCATTAACCTCAATTAAATCTCCATCCTTAATAACTTTAGTGGCATTTTTGGTACCAATAATACATGGCTTTTTCATTTCTCTGGCAATAATGGCAGCGTGACAAGTAATACTACCCTCGTCGGTGACAAAGGCAACAGCTTTTTGCATGGCCGAGATAAATGATGGCAAAGTCATCTGGGTCACTAAGATGTCTCCCTTATTAACTTTATTCAAATCGTTTGAGTGAGTAACTATTTTAGCAATGCCTGTGACTACCCCCTTAAAGGCAACTCTGCCTTTTATTTCATCGCTCTCATGTTTCTTAAAATCGGAAATTAACAAATCATTAGATAAAATGTATTGATCATTAATCAATCCGTAACTAAAATCTTTATTATATTTTTTAGGGTCATCTAAGATTATGGAATTGGCATCATAATTGGCTAATTCTTTAAACTCAATGCCAATATGCTTAGCAATCTCAATCATTAATGGTCGAGCTACACTAAAAAACTCATAAAATTTATCAGTTCTATCGGTTCTAAGAAAGGTCAGTTCTTTTAATTCCTCAGATAAATTTAATAAACCATCAGGAAAGACAACGTTATGAATCTCCCCTTCTTTAAGTCCATTTTTTATTTCCTCAATTTCTTTTTCGGTATAAAAATCAGTAAAACCATCACGAGATTTTATCCAGCCATATTTATCTACTATTTCCTTTATTGAAACTCCGGATTTAATTTTATCTTGCATTAAAATGTAAGCATTCTTTTTTCTGGGAATACTAACATCGCCAATAATTTTTGAATAATCACCATCAATGAATTTTGGCACCTCTAAAGCCACTTTTTTATTAAAATATTCTTCCAGCGGAACGATTATCCACAAAAATGGCAAATAGTCTTTAACTAAATCCGACATTATAGCTACTTTTTGGGGAATAGTTTTTTTCTTATCGCTAATTACTTTTTTTAATTCGGTAATATTTTTTTGATGTACTACTGCCAACAAATCTGACAAATCAGAAACCTTATGATTTTTAAAATAATTATCAAAAAAAACTATCCCTTTTTCTAGGAATTTCTTATCATAATAAATATCTGGAAATTGATACAAATTATTATTGGGCGCCAATCCTTCAAATCCACTGCGTTTAAAATATTTTTCTCGTAAACCTTCCCAAAAAATAGTAGCCATAAAAACCGAATAAGGTCGGTTTAGCCAATATATCCAATCTATCTTTTTTAGCTCTTCAATAAAATTACCCCGATTCTTGTCATCAACCAGTTTAAAACCGTCCGACATAGAAAATTTATTTTATTTTAGAAAAATTACCCCTTTATTATAACACTTTTTTAGATAAATATCAAGTATTTTACTTAATAATTGTGTATATTTAGCTAATTTATATTTATTATTCCAATTTAATATAATACCAATCATTAAAATCACCGCCAAATCCATGAAAAACTCCTGCCTAATAAAGTAATTAGTATAAATAGTCATAATCGTCACAAAACCAAAATAGGCAAATAACATGGCTGAAATAAAACCAGGGCGACGCACAGCCCACCAATAAATACCCGAGAGTAGCGCACCCCACCAAATAGCGCCAAGAATAATACCAACCCAACCAAAATCAATCCAATAATCAAACATAAAAGTAGCGGTAATCCACCAATACTGAAACATCGCCTTCCATGGCACTAAGCCAGTAGCAAAACTCGGATCAAAATGTTTAGTAATGGGATAAAACACCGATAATTCATACTGGCCAAAGTAAAAATTCTGCCAACTAAAAAAACTAGTGGCACGCATCATGGCCTGCAAATTCAAACTCGGAATAATATAAACTGGCGTTATCCAGCCATACTGCTTGGGAATATTTAACTCCGTTAAATTATATAAATAACTATAACTCGCTTCGTTAACATCTTTATAATAATCGCGATAAGTAATATTCTGTCTAAATAGCGGAATGGCAATGGAAATAAATAATACTACTGCCACCACTACCGCTGAAGCACCAATTACCTTTTTAAAACTGAACTGCTTAAAACGCAAAATCAAATAAATAAAATAGCACATCAAAATTGCCACCACTAAAGTTAAACGCGAGGAATATAAAGATAATAATCCAAATCCGATAATAATATTTAAAATCGCTAAAACTTTTGGCCAAACCTTTTTGCTTTTAGTCATTACTAAGTAAACAAAAGTAAACGGAATAATTAAGCGAGGCAATAAAGCCAAATATTCCCACAAACCAAAAATTTCCTTATTAATAATAAAACGCAACTTATCTGGGTTAGAAGACAAAATAGGCAAAGTATTAAAATGCTGATAAATATAATAATTACAAGCAATACTCGTTAAGGTTAGGCCTAACAATATCCAGAAAAATAACTTTTCTTTAATGACCACTTCCCCACCAAGCAAGGGAATTTTTTTCTGCCAGAATTTATCAAAAAACTTAGTAGCGACAATAAATAAGCCAAAAAATAAAGCTAAGATAAACCAGAATTTAATCGTCCACGGTTGCTCTAGGCGACTTAAGTGCAACTGGCTAATACCAATAGAAAAAGACCAAACACTAAGCAATAACTGATCAAAAGAAAAGCGTTTTTTGCCAAAAATAAAATCCAGGCCAAATAATACGCCTAGAGCGATAAATAAAAATAAAATCACTAAGTTCATATCTTTTTAAAACCATGCTTTAAAAAATAACGACTAGCACTTTGAAAAAATACCTTTTGCTTTTTGACTGTTTTCTGCTGAGCAAAACTCTGTCCGCCCACATGAATAATTTCTACTTCTGGATCATACATCACCATGTAACCAGCCTTTTTTGTGCGACGGCAAAAATCTACCTCTTCAAACCAAATAAAAAAACGCTCATCTAATAAACCAATTTCTGTTAACAGTTTTTTTGGCATAAACATATAAGCACCCATTACCTGATCACATTCTTGAGTTTTGGTATAGTCAAAATCAACAGCTAAATAACGATCGATAGCCGGTAAGTGTTTAAAAAACTTAGGCAATTTAAGCAACATCATTAAAATAGCGCTCAATGTAGGAAAGCGACGCACTGAAGATTGAAAACTGTGATCGGGAAAATACATTTTTGGCCCCATAACACCACATAGTGGATTAGCCAACATAAATTCCACGGATTTTTTAATGGCTCCTGGTAATAACTCCGTATCAGGATTAAGTAATAAAACATAATCACCGGTCGCTAATTCTAGCGCCTGATTATTCGCCTTAGCAAAGCCGGCATTATAATTATTAGCCATTAAAGTAACTTGAGAAAAATCTCTAGCCACCATATTCACTGTACCGTCTTGCGAATTATTATCCACCACAAAAACTTCTTTTTCAATATTATCGTGCTCGACAAAAAGAGACTGCAAACATTTTTTAAGCAAGTCCTTAGTGTTCCAAGAAACAATAACAATCGAAACGCGCATGATTAAATTTCTGATTTATTAATAAAACGCCATTTTCCTTCGCGAATATTGCCAATCTTTAAATGACCAATACGCACGCGTTCAAGTCGCATCACACCGTAGCCCAATTGCCCCATTTGGCGACGAATTTGACGATTCACGCCTTCGTGCAAAATTAAATTAACTAATTTGCCGCGATAACTAGCTAAATGAATAGGTAGTAATTTCTCCCCATCCAATTCCATGCCTTGCGCTAACTTTTCGGTATCTTTTCTTTCTAATGGACGAGATAAAATAACGCGGTATTCTTTTTCTTTTTCAAACTTAGGATGGGTTAATTTATTAGCAAATTCTCCATCATTAGTTAAAATTACTAAACCACAAGAATCTTTATCTAAACGACCAATCGGATAAATTCGTTCACGAAGTGGTACTAATTCCAAAACCGATGGCCCCTGCTCACTAGAAGCTGAACAAATATAACCCTCGGGCTTATTTAAAGCAATATAAATCTTACGCTGAGAAGCTTTAATTGGGCGGTTATCTACCTCAATTTTATCCACCCCCTCTTCAACGGTGACACCCATTTCTTTAACGATTTGACCATTAACTTTAACATGCCCATGCGCAATAATCTCCTCGGCCTTACGGCGAGACGCAATCCCAGCGTTGGCTAATACTTTTTGTAATCGAGTAGGCATTTATTTTAAATTATGTTTATTTTGGATAATCAACTTAGCGGCGTTATAATTTTTGACAATATCTTTGACTCTTCTAATATTTGGCGTGCGCCGAAAAAACATTTTTGGTAGCCAACGACTCATAGTGCCGCCGGTTCGCACATGAAATAATATTTCATCAATCCAATAACCACGCTGACCATTTTTTAACATAGTAAGCCACAAATCCCAATCTTGAAATTTCTTTAACGACTCATCCCAGCCGGTAGATGGAAAACATTCGCGACGAATTAAAGAAGTGGAATGAATGCACGGCATTTTTTTTAATCTCTCTTCGTCATAAGCGCCGAGTTTAAACTTTTTCCAACCCCAGCGAAATGATGAGTAAACAAAAGCCACTTCGGGGTTCATCTCTAACGCTTGCGCCATCTTAGCTAGCATCTCTTTTTTCATAACAATATCAGCATCGCAAAAAATAACCAATTGACCCGTGCTGTTTTGAAATCCGGCATTGCGCGCCTTAGGTGCTCCGCTATTAACTTGTTGCACTAATTTAATCTTACTATGATACGGTTTTAACGCCTCAGTTAAATCATCAATTGAACCATCATCCACAATAACCACTTCTAAATTCGGATAAGTTTGAGCAAAAATAGAATCCAAACAACGGCCAATGCTTTTGACTTGATTAAATACCGGAATAATGACACTAATTGTTTTAATTGATTCCATAAGCCTTATTTTAGCCTAAAAAAAGATTATTTTCCACTATATTTAATTTGCCCAACAATTAGCCCAAAATAGTGCTTAATCATGCCTAAACGAGCAATAATCTTAATCATCAGACGCTTAATCATTGGCAAATTAGCGAGTTGCTTACCGCCACCATTTTCAATCGATTTTTCATATGCTTTTTGACCATGAAGAATCACCGACCAAAGAGTTATCTTTTCGTTTTTATGCAAATATGCCAACTTTTCACCAAATTTGTATTGCTTGGTTAAATAATCACTTAAACCAAAAGCATAATCATGATAAATAATCGCTTGCGGATTATACCAAATTTTATAATCCACTAAGGCACGACGAGCAAATTCGTTACCTTCGTGACCATACTCAATACGCGCATCAAATGCGCCCACTTTAGCAAAAACATCCTTGGCCACCGCTAAATTACATTCCCAAACGGTATTAATTTCTTTAACTTGATCACCGCGATCATAGTGTGGCGCAAAATAACGCCACCAATTATTAGTTAGCGGTAACCCGCGACCCACCATAATCTTTTTTTCTCCAGTGATAAAAAAATTGCCGACTTGTTCCATCCAACCATTATCTGCCACCGCATCATCATCAAAAAAAACTAAAATTTCGCCTTGAGCAAGTTTAATACCAGTATTTCGCGCACTACTCACACCGAAATGATTTAGCTTCAAATAACGCAAATTTAAGCCTTCGGCATATGCTTTAATAATGGGACTATAGCTTTCTGTGCTACCATCATCAACAACAATTACTTCAAAGTCTTTAATGTTCACGGTTTGCGTCAATAAGCTAGCCAATGCCAATGGCAAATATTTAGTACGATTATAGGTTGGAATAATAATAGAAAAGCGCATTAATCAATAATTATTTCAGAATTTTCTACTGCTGTCTTTTTGGTTAGGGTTTTAACCATTTCTTTAATAGCTGGGATAGAAATGGCTTTAAGAAAATATAAAGCAATAAAATAAACTATTGCGCCAACGGTAATAGCAACAATAAAATGCACTTGATCACGAATTAATATCACTATCGCGCTCATAGCTATACAAGACAAGATAATTTTACCAGTGGAGACTACTAAAAACTTAATATTATATTTAACCACCTGATCAATGATTATCATGGAAATACCAAACATAATTAAATAACTCACCAAAGCAGCGATAGATGAGCCGATTAAACTAAGTTTCGGAATTAGAATTAAATTTAAAACAATATTAGAAATAGCTGTAATGCCTAAAATAACTGTATTAGTGGTTTGGCGACCAGCGGCATTAAGTATGGCTCCGGCCGGAAAGCACAAGAAAGCGAAAGGTAAACAGCACATTAATATATACAAACTATTTATTGAGCCTAGATATTTGGCCCCAAAAACTGGGCCAATTACCTCTTTGGCAATACTGATTACCCCAAAAGTTAAAGGCAGGGAGAATAATAACATATAGAATAAAACCCGTTCAAAGGTTTTAGCTAATAATTCCTTAGAAGAAACAAAGAACGCACTAAAGGCTGGATAAACGCTAGCCAATGATGCTACGCCAATAAATTGCAAAGCAAAAGCTACCTTATAAGCCACGGAATAAAAGCCAACTGCCTGTTCGGTGGCCATTTTAGATAATAAAATAATATCCATCGAGGAATATAATTTTACAAAGACACCAGCAATTGCAAAAGGCAAAGCCATTTTTAATAAGTTTAACATTGCTTGACGATTAAAGGCTGGGAAAAGACTAGTTTTAAATTTAAATTTTAATATTGCCCCAGAATAAACCATATTCACAAAGGAAGAAATTAAATACACACCGACCAAGAATAACAAACTTAGATGCAGGTTTAAAACAATTAAACCAAAAATAATTATTAATACTTGATTAATAATTACCCCTAAGCTTTCATAACCCAAGCTATGATAACCACGAATAACACCAAAAAAAGTTAATGAGAATGAATCGCAAATCATCACTAAGCCAGAAATATATACTAATTGTTTGGTCAACTCTGGGTAATGTAATAAATTCATCATTAAAACAATTAAACCATAAACTAAAATAGTGCCAAACAACTTAAAAAAGATGGCATTTTTCAAATGTGGACGAAAACTATCTTCATTACGGGCACTATCACGAATTAACACTTGAGTTAACCCCGCATCTAAAACCATACCAAACACCGCTGTAAAACTTAAAGCAAAGGTTAAACGACCAATATCTTCTACGCCAACAAAACGCGCCACGATAATAAAATACAAAAAAGCCAGTACCTTTTGCAAGGCCAAGGCAGTAACGTAAAAAACGGTATTTTTGGCTAATTTTTCTTTAATCATGCTTAATATTATACTCCAAAAAAGAAAATAAAAAAAGCGGGAACCCCGCTTTTTTCGTATAAAAAATCGATTAACGCTTAGACCATTGTGGTGCACGGCGAGCGCCACGCAAACCAGGTTTCTTTCTTTCCTTAACTCTAGGATCACGAGTCATTAAACCCTCAGCCTTAAGTGCTGGGCGCAATGTTTCATCCAATAAAACCAAAGCGCGGGCGATAGAATGACGGCAAGCACCAGCTTGACCAGCCTTACCACCACCAGTAACACGCATTGAGATATCAAAACTCTTCAAATTGTTAGTTAAGGTTAATGGGGTCAAAGTAACGCGTTGCAACTCTTCAGTTGGAAAATATTTTTTGAACTCAATTCCATTAACTTCAATTTTGCCAGAACCAGCTTTAACTAAACGGCAACCAGAGGTAGCAGTTTTGCGTCCGCCCTTGGCATAAATATAGCCAGTATTTTTAGTAGTAGTTTTCTTTTCCATAGTTGCTTATTTAATTATCAATCTTAGGATCATTCTGGCACGCAACTTGTTTTTGGCCATCATACCCCAAACTGCTTTCTTAAGCACTTCGCTAGGATCTTTAGCAAATACATCTTTCATCAATTTGGATTTGATACCACCTGGATGTTGAGTATGCCAATGATATTCCTTTTGTTCCATCTTCTTGCCAGTGAACTTCATTTTATCGCAATTAGTAACTTCAACAAAGTCACCATTATCGATATGTGGCTGGTAATCAGCCTTATTCTTGCCGCGCAATAAGCAAACAATTTCAGTAGCTAAACGACCGGAAACTTTTCCAGCAGCGTCAATATGATGTGTTTTTCTTTCAATTTTATTCATATCTATTTAGCTTATTTCTTTTCAACTAGCTCTAACTGGGCCATTTCTGCAGCATCACCTAATCTTCTTGGCAATTTGATGATTCTAGTATAACCACCATTAACTTCCTTGAATTTAGGACCAATTACTTCAAACATTTTTTTAGCCGCGCTAGGTATATAAACGATTTTTAAAACATTGCGACGGTTATGTAAAGTATCTTTTTTACCCATGGTAATAACTTTTTCTACCATTGGTCTTAAATACTTAGCCTTAGCCAGAGAAGTGACCACTTTTTCGTGGAGGATGAAACTGGTAATCAAGTTTCTCATCATCGCATTTCTTGGGGCTGCGGCTCTGCCTAAAATTTTACCTTTCTTAAGATGTCTCATAATTATTCATCATTTTTCTTAGGTCTTCCCCTCTTCTTTTTGCTTTCTTCCGGCTGGGTTTCTTCGGTTGACTCCTCGACAGCTTCTACAGCTGGAGCAACTTCTGGCTTTTCAGCTAACTTAACCGGTGCTTCAATATCTACCTCTTCAACTTCCTTTCGACCACCTTCCATAATCCAAGCGAATTGACTGGTCAAAATTTCAGCTGATTTCATCACTGCGGCCTCTGGGGAAATGGTGCCATCAGTTTCAATTTCTAAAATAATTTTATCGTAATCAGTTTTTTTACCGACACGAGTTTCTTCAACGGCTAGGCCTACGCTAATAACCGGGGAGTACAAAGCGTCGACCAAGATAAGACCGATATCACCCTTAGAACGACCCTGCTCTTCAACTGGGACATAACCAATTCCTCTTTGAACGGTTAATTCCATGTCGATAATCGCATCGGAATCATTTAAAGTAGCAATATGTAAATCCTTGTTGATAACTTCAGCGTCAGAAGTTGCCTGCACATTAGCGCCAGTAACCTCGGACTCACCCTTAGCGTAAAGCTTTAAGGTAGTAGGTTCTTCGGTATTAACTTTGATGCGTAATTTCTTCAAATTAAGAATAATTTCTACAACATCCTCAGAAACATCTGACATGCTAGAAAATTCATGTTTTACTCCAGCAATTTTAACTGCCGTAACCGCGCCACCCGCTAAAGAAGATAGCAAAGCGCGACGCAAAGCGTTACCGACGGTTAAACCGTATCCAGTAAAGCAAGGCTCAATAATCACTTTAGCTTTCTTGTCCTTGACGATCTCTTCTACGATAAACTTTTTTGGTAATGGTATTTGTTTCATATTTTCCCCCTAATAATAATATTTTTTTAAATTTTACTTGGAGTAGAACTCGATAATAACCGGCCAACCAATGTTCATTTCTACATCACCAAATTTAGGTGTACCCGTAACTTTGCCTTGCAAAGTTTTAGCGTCAATAGTAAGCCATGGGGCATTAATTGGATTCTTAGCGATATTTTCTGCTACATTTTCAAATAACTTTTTCTTTGCAGAAGTTTCTCTGATAGACACAACGTCACCAATAGCTACCTGATATGATGGGATGTCAATTTTTTTACCATTAACTAAGATATGACCATGATTAACAATTTGTCTAGCTTTAGTACGAGAAGAAGCTAAGCCCAAACGGAAAACGGTATTATCTAAGCGATTTTCTAACATACCAAAAATAATTTCGGCAGTATTACCTACCTGCTTCAAGGCTTTTACATAATATAAATAGAATTGCTTTTCTCTTAAGCCATAAATTCTTTTTGCTTTCTGTTTTTCTTGTAACTGTTTGCCGTAAGCGGTTAATTTTCTCATCGCTGTTGGGCCATGAACGCCAGGAACAGTATTGCGCTTAGCAAAAGCACATTTTGGAGTGTTGCAACGCTCGCCCTTCAAGAAAAGTTTTTCTCCGGCGCGACGGCATTTTCTACACTTTAAATCTGGATTACTCATTATCTTCAAATTAAGAATTATTTAAGCGCTTAGATTCTTCTTGGCTTCTTAGCGCGACAACCATTGTGAGGGATTGGAGTAATATCTTTAATGCTGGCTACGACTAAACCATTGGCATTAAAAGCTCTGACAGCCGCTTCACGACCGCCACCCACACCTTGAACAAATACGGCCACTTCTTTCAAGCCATACTTTTTGGCCTTTTCAAAAGCATCTTTTACAATAATAGTAGCGGCATAAGGAGTGGCCTTTTTAGGACCCTTAAAACCACATTGCCCGGCGCTAGACCAAGACAAAACATTACCATTCTGATCGGTCAGGGTAATTATAGTATTATTATAAGTAGATTTAACATAGGCACGACCCAAGCTTACTTGGCGAGCGGCTTTTTTAACGATGCGCTTTTTAGAAAGAGCGCCTTCAGTTTTTTCATCTTTATTTTCAACCACAGGAGTAGCAGTGGCAGGAGCCTTTGCTTCTTTTATGGCTTCATTGTTTTTAATATCAGTCATAGCTCTAATTATTATGTCTTTTGGTTAGCGTCTTTTCTGCCAGAACCCATAGTCTTTCTAACATTGCCTCTAACAGTACGACTATTCGTTTTAGTGCGTTGACCTCTAACTGGTAAGCTACGAGCATGTCTAGTACCACGGTAGCATTTAATTTCTTTAAGACGCTTGATGTTCGCCATGATTTCACGGCGTAAATCGCCCTCTACGGTGTAAGTTTTTTCAACTCTTTCTCTGAGCGCATTAGCCTGTTCTTCAGTTAAATCTTTAATACGGATATCCGGACTAATTTTTAACTGGGCTAAAATCTTGTTGGATAAGGTGCGACCGATGCCAAATATATACATCAACCCAATCTCAACCCTTTTGTTGTTTGGTAGCACTGTACCTGCAATTCTAACTGCCATACCTTTTCTTGTTTATTAACCTTAATTAGCCTTGTCTCTGTTTATGCTTTGGATTTTTACAAATCACTCTTACGCGATTTTGGCGTCTAACGACTTGGCAATCCTTGCAAATTTTTTTTACTGATGCTTTAACCTTCATATTTTTTTAATAACGATAAGTAATTCTTCCTTTAGATAAATCGTACGGAGTCATTTGAACCTTGACTCTGTCGCCCGGCAAGATGCGAATGTTGAACATTCTCATTTTACCCGATAAGTGGGCTAAAATTTCATGACCGCCACTTTCCAATTTCACCTTAAAGGTGGCTGCTGGTAGGGCTTCTAGCACTTCTCCATCAACTTCCAAAAAATCTTTGGAATTTGCTGCGTTTTGTTGATTTCCCATAATTTATTGAAATTGCTAACAAAAAACTTTCGGCTAACTGTGGAAAACTCCTTTAGCCTAAACTTTTCTCTAATTTAAGATAAATTTTTCACAATTACTAACCGAAGTTATTATAGCAGAAATTGCCTATTTGTCAATTATTTGGCAATACCGATATATTACAGCAAAAAAGTAATTATGTCAATAATTTAAACCGATAAAACCCCTATTTTATTCAGCTCCGCTTTTAATTCAATGATTCCCTTATATGAAATCGGATAAAAACCTACTTCTTTAGCGGTTTTTAAACTGTTTTCAGTATCATCAATAAACACCAATTCTTGTGGCTCTATATTTAATTCTTGAATAAACATGTTAAAAAGCTTAGGATTTGGCTTACTCAAACCAACCTTGGCCGACACAATAATAACCTCAAAAATATCCTCCCAATTAAAACCCTCGATTGTTTTAGCCGCTTCGGGAGTATTATTACTTAAAATTCCAAGTTTATAACCCAAGGATTTTAAATATTTAGCTAAATCAATCAAATCATTATTTATGGTGGGATTTTTTACCGATTTAAGAAATTCCAATACATTATCAAGTTTATTGAGTCTATCTAGTTTAATTAATATTTCACGCCAAAAATCAGCCACAGATAAAACGCCATTATTTAATAAATGGTTATTATTAAAATACACTGTTTTATAAACTTCCAAATCTACATTAAGAAGCTCTGTAATCTGACGATTAAACTCCGAACCTGAAATACCAGCAATAACTCCACCATAATCAAATCCAATTGCCTTGTATTTCATAAGTATTTACCTATTCTAAAATGGCCTTAATACGTCTTACTCCAGAAGAGCTAGCTTCCTCTTTAGCAATCCTAAAGTGCTTTAAATCAGCGGTATTTTTGGCATGCGGGCCACCACAAATTTCTTTCGAAAAATCACCGATGGTATAAACTTTCACGCGATCGCCGTATTTATGCTCAAATACCCCCATAGCGCCAGCTTCTTTAGCCTCTTCCATAGTCATCTCCTCGCAAACGACCGGGGTTGCCTTTTGAATCTGATCATTAACCAAATCTTCCACTTGCTTTTTTTGTTCATCGGTCATTTTAGCATCATGAGAAAAATCAAAGCGAATACGCTCCGCAGTAATATTAGAACCTTTTTGAAAAACATGTTCACCTAAAACTTTGCGCAATGCGGCCAACATCAAATGAGTAGCAGTATGCATTTTAGCCGATGTCTCGCTATCATCCGCCAAACCACCTTTAAACTTTTGCTCGGCACCAGCGCGAGAAGTATCTTGATGAGTTTTAAACTCAGACCAAAATTCTTCAGTATTAATTTGAATATTAACCTCTTTAGCTAATTCCTCGGTAATTTCTAATGGAAATCCGTAAGTGGAGAACAATTTAAACGCCTCTTTACCAGAAATAACATTATTCTTGGCCATCTTTTCAAATTCTTTTAGGCCACGTTCAATAGTTTTATTAAACTTATCCTCTTCTTGAATTAATTGCTCAAAGATAAAGTCACGTTTTTCTCTTAACTCTTTATAGAATCCACCCATCTCGGCAATAACCACCTCTGCCACCTTAGTAGTAAAGTTTTCAGGAATGCCTAATTTACGAGCATAGCGAATAGCACGACGAATTAAGCGACGTAAAACATAAGCACGCTCTACGTTGCCCGGCTCAATACCCTCAGCTAACATAAAAGTAGCGGCCCGCATATGATCAGTGATAATACGGCAAGCGCGAATTTGCTCATCGGTTAAAGTTAAAATATCGCCTTCAAATAAAGCCACTACTTGCATCATGATAGTAGAAAGCGGAGCTAAATCATAAACGGATTTCTTTTTATTAAAAACCGCCAATACACGATCTAAGCCCATGCCCGTATCTACATTCTTTTGCGCTAATGGCTCATATTTACCTTCTTTATTCTTATTATATTGCATGAACACATTATTCCAGATTTCTACCCAATACTTATTTTTGGGATCATAAATTTTTGGCGCTGGCTCATTACCTGTCCAAAAAAACATTTCTGTGTCTGGACCACAAGGACCAGTTTGACCAGCTGGACCCCACCAATTATCTTCACGACCCAAAAAAGCAATTCTTTCTGCCGGTACGCCAAGAGATTTCCAAATACCAGCCGCCTCTTCATCTTTAGGAATATTATTTTCAACCTCTCCTTCAAAACAAGTGAAAGCCAAATTAGCTAATGGAATTTGTAACTCTTTAGTTAAAAAATTAAAGCTCATGGCGATAGACTCTTCCTTAAAATAATCACCCAAAGACCAATTGCCCAACATTTCAAATAAAGTTAGATGCCAAGGATCGCCTACGGATTCGATATCGCCAGTACGAACGCATTTTTGCACATTAACCAAGCGAGTGCCGGCTGGATGCTTTTCACCCAATAAATATGGAACCAAGGGTTGCATGCCCGCGGTGGTAAATAATACCGTTGGATCATTTTCTGGAATCAAAGAAGCGCCCGGAATAATCTTATGGCGATTTCTTTCAAAAAATTCTAAATACTTTTGCTTTAACTCTTTGTTGGTCATAAAAAAATAAAAGTTGACTTTTAATGCGTATAATTTAACATAAAATTTCAAAAAAGGCTAGATAATTACTCCCCCACCCAATAATTCTTTACCTTTATAAAATGCCACCGACTGACCGGGGGCCATAGCTCGTTGCGCCTTGGTAAAAACCACTTTCAAGGTGTCACCATCCTTATCTACCACACAAGTCGCCGGCTGACCATGATAACGAATAACGGCATGACATTTAAATGGCATTTTTGGCTCCTTACCCAGCCAGCTAATTTTGTGCGCATGCAACCCCTTAGCAAAAATAGCCGACTTGGCCTGATCTTTAGTAACTACCAAACGATTAGCGGCATAATCTTTTTGACAAACATACCATGGACCGCCAGAAAGCAATAAGCCACTGCGTTGACCATAAGTATAAAGAGGCAACCCTTGATGCTCACCCAAAATTAAACCATCCTCATCAGTAATATTGCCTGGCTTTAGGTTTAAATACTTTTTTAAAAAATCATAGTGACTAGCACCAACGAAGCAAATTTCCTGACTATCCGGCTTAGCATGAATGGCCAAATTCATTTTCTTAGCTAAAGCACGCACTTTGGTTTTATTCAAATTCGCTAATGGAAATAATAAATGTTTTAATTTATCCTGATCTAAATTATATAAAAAGTAAGTTTGATCTTTTTGCTGATCTTTAGCTTTAAACAAATGCCAAGCTTTGCCTTTTTTAACCAAATTAACATAATGACCGGTGGCTAAATAATCGGCATCAAAAACTTTTAACGCCTGCTTAAGCAATAAATCAAATTTTATAAATTTATTACAACTAACACAAGGATTAGGTGTTTTACCATCAGAATATTCAGCCAAAAATTCATCCACAATCGCATCTTTAAATTGGCGACCAAAATTTAATTTATGAATAGGAATATCTAAAACTCGCGCAACCTCTCGCGCTTCATTAAACGACTCTAGCGAGCAACAACGATTTTCGCCATAACTCTCCCCTTCTGGGTACCAAAATTGCATAAAAACGCCAACAACATCATAGCCTTGCTTTTTTAACAAGGCCGCGGCTACCGATGAGTCAACGCCACCACTCATAGCCACAATGACACGCGGTTTTTTGGTTTTTATTTTTTTAATCATGGTAACTAATTTTTAATCCTTGTTCTGCTCTAAATCTTTCCATGGCCAACTGAATAAGCTTATCAATTAAATCCGAGTAAGAAATCCCGCTGGCTTCCCAAAGTTTTGGGTACATACTGATTTTGGTAAAACCCGGAATAGTATTAATCTCATTAACGATAATTTCATTATTATCTTTTAAAAAACAATCGACTCTCCCTAATCCTTCACAAGTTAAGGTCGTAAAAGTTTTTATTGCTAATTCTTGAATATTTTTAATCACCGCCGCCGGAATTTTTGCTGGAATTTCTAAATTTGCGCCTTTTTCATCAATATATTTAGCTTCATACGAATAAAAATCGTGATTAGAAGCCACTTCGCCAACAATTGAAGCGACGGGATTATAATTACCCAAAACCGAACATTCTACTTCCCTACCCTTAATGTATTCCTCAATGATAATTTTCAAATCATAAGCAAAGGCATTTTTAACTCCAGACAGATATTCAGATTCATTATTAATCTTACTTACACCGATAGATGAACCCATGTTGGCTGGCTTGATAAAAAATGGAATTCCTAATTGATTTTTTATCTGCTCATAATTAGGAATTATTTCCTTAGACTTAAGAACAATAAATTTTCCGATTGGAATACCAGCATCACGTAATAAGCGTTTCATAACATCTTTATCCATTCCTACCGCTGAACCCAAAACACTAGACCCAACAAAGGGAATATTTAATAACTTTAATAAACCCTGAACCGTTCCGTCTTCACCAAATGGACCATGCAAAATAGGAAAAACTACATCAATAGCAATTTCCTTATTAGCCTGAGATAAATTTAAAATTTTACCACTATTTTGTGGTACTAATGTCAATACATCCCCATCCTCATTGAGTTTAATTAACTTAGAGTCATTAGCATTGAGTAAAAAATTAAACTGATCACTCAAAAACCATTGCCCTGATTTACTAATGCTAATTAAAATTGGGTTATATTTATTTTTATCCAGCGCCTCTAGAATATTTTTTGCCGATTGTAGCGACACCTCATGTTCAGCCGACTTACCGCCAAACAAAATAACGACATTGATTTTTTTAATACTCATAATGTTTCGCTTATCTCTTTGTCAAAATCAATATCTCCTGATTTAGAGTTTCTCCTTCTTGATTATTTTCATCAACGGCATCCTTCCAATCTCCAAGAAACACATCAAAACCAGCGACTTCAGCCAATTGCTTTATTTTCTCCTCTGAGTGAAAATACTTTACCGTTTTGGCGCCTTGAAGATAGCCCGCATTAGGATTTCCTGAAACTTTAAAAAATTTAACAGTAAAACTATCACCATCTTTTAATGTCCTGGTTTCATTATCAGGAAATTGCTCTCCATTATACAAAAATCGCGCATTTGTGGAATAACTCTTTAATTCCGGACTAACGCTTCCGATAGTAGCCACCAATTTTCCATTTTTAACTAATTTTTGATTTAATAAGTCAAATAATAAACCCAAATCAGTGATATGATCAATGGTATATTTCATAATGGCCACATTTAAGCTATCATCCTCAAGATTTCTTAAGTAATCTAAAATATCAGCCTCAATAAAGGTAATAACCTCTCTTCTATCTTGATACTTTTTGCCCACCAAATAATGCTCAGCCAATTCTAACATATGGGGAGAAATATCTACCCAATCAATTTGACCCCGCGGTTCCTGAAGTAGTCTAGTAAAAAAATTGTGGTATCTATCCGGATGAGCACCGCCGCCTAATTCAGCAACTTTAATCGGTTCAGGCAAATCACCAACCTTCTGAATTAAAATGCGATCAACAATTTCAGCTACTCTAAAATTTTTATCATTCTGTTCGAGTTCGGCAAACTTACCAGCAATCTCCGGTGAAAAATACATCTCTAGCCCCTTATACTCTCTAATTATATTTTTTATTTCTTTTTTTGCTTTCATAAATACTATTTATTGTTTTGATAGATACGACAAGATTAAATCCGTTGTTTCTTCTGGCGTTTGCTCCGTACTATCAATAATTATTCCAAATGACGGCTTTGTTAATCCCGTATCGTGATGATACTGAATACGATCGCGCTCCCATGGCGATATTTTTCTAGCTTCCGTACTCGTTTGTGATTTTTTAATACTTGGCGCTAAAGTAAAGAAAAGCAATTGATCAGAAATATCCTTTAATTGCTCTGTCATATACTCATAATTTTTCTGCGACAAGGGGTATGGCACAACCACATTAAAACCGTGTTTAGAAAAATTACGAATAAGCAAACAGGTGTTTTCTAGATTAATTGGAATGGCCCTATCTAATTCTAACCAACCAATAAAATCACGCAAATGATCAATTTCAATATTAGCTGTTTTTGGTAGCTTTTGAGCTAACATTTTTGCTACAGTACTCTTTCCAGCATTAACGCTGCCATTCAAAAATATAATCATAACCAAAGTTATCTAGTAATTACTGGTAAAATCTGTGATTTGATTTCAATATCAATCGGCTTAGAAAGCCTTATATAATCACCATCAATCTGGCAAGATTTAACACCGCAATCCATATCAATATGAAACCTAGTGGAATCAATAGAGGTAATATAACGAGGCGGTTGATGATACCACAGAATATAAAAGAAAGAGGTTAATAAACTTAAAAAAGTTTTACTCGTAAATACATATAAGTTTAAAATACCATCTTGTAAATTAACTGGTTTTTTGGGTTTAACACCATAATAATCCAGGGCATTAAACACAACCAAGCTGTTACCCTTTACTACCGCTTCACCATTGGCAAAATGAATAAAAAATCGGTGACGGCGCATTTTTATTTTATTAAACACTAAATTTAAAAAATAGCCAATCAGGCCATATTTATTTTTAATTTCTCGAGTAGTAGAAGTAACCACCTTGGAAATATAACCCAAAGATAAACCAATTAAAAAATAATGTTCGTCATTAACCACCCCCACATCAATTTTGACTATCTTCTTATATTTCTCAACCACCTGAAGGGCTTCATCAAACTTTTGCGGGATATTTAAAGCGGCAGCAATTACATTAGCCGAACCCATGGGAATAATACCCAAGTCGGCCTTCATCTTAAAGGTGATAATAGTTCTAGCTGCCACCTTAACTGTGCCATCGCCACCTGCAGCCACTACCAAAGAAATATTTGGCAAATCAAAATTCTCAACTTCTTTTTCAAAATCAGGATCTAAATAAATCAAATCAACGCGATAACCTAAGGCCAACAAGCGTTCCATAATAATATGCTCGGAACGACTACGATTTTTTAGGCCGGCCACGAGACTGTAAATAACCAAGGCTTGTTTCATAATTTTACCACCAAACTTTCTTTAATTTAAGCCAATAACCACTCAAATTGGCTAATGGATGCAATATTAAGGTTAATATTATAATAGTTAATGCCACTTGCCAAGTAGGCACATAAAATGACCAAGTAAACAATAATGAACCTATCACAAAATCTAATTGATCAAAAACTGGCCAAGATTTTCCGGAATCAATATTAATCCTTCGCTTAATAAAACTTTTAATTAAATCTCCCAATAAAGCGCCAGCACCAGAGGCGGCGCCAAATAAAATAAAAATATGTTGATAATCTACTAATGATATTTGAGCAAAAAATGACACCCGAACCAGTAAACTCTGAACAAAGGCGACCAATATCCCCATAATTAACCCTGCCACTAATCCGCGCCAAGTTTTATTTTTACCAAAAAAATCTTGTTGACCAATTTTATATCCACCATCTATTGGCTTACTCAAATAATTTAGTAAATTTAATTTAGCAAAAATCACCGGCGCCATATTAGCTACATACGCCGGTAAAATAAAATAAAAACTAGTAATAATTAAAATAAGCATAACTAATCAATGTGGATAATTTCTCCTGGTTTTATTCCCTCTTCTTTATCTTCTACTTTTTTAACTTCTAACACCTTTTGTTTTTCTGGATATAACAAATTATCAACCACGTTAACTGTTTTTTTAGAAGAATCAAAATTGACCACCGATGGCAATGGCGCTTTAATTTGATCCATCTTAACCTCGGGATCATTTTTTGCCATCTTAACGAAAGTATTTAAAATTATTGGCTTATTTATTGACCCATTCTTTGGTTGAGATTTAATTTCTACCAACCTCGCTGGTTTTTCTTCAGATATTGAAACTGGAATATTTGGCAATACTGGCACTGATTTAACCGCTGGAACAGATTCCTCCATTACCTCTTCACCTTCTTCTTCCGTTTCTTCTATTCTTTTTTTAACTGGCAAAGAAAATAAACTAATTTCAGCTACTTTTGGGGCTTCTGGAAAAACCTCTTCTAAAACTAACTTTTCTTTTTCTACTTTTTCAATCCTCACTGCCTCTGGTTTAATAATTTCTGGTCTTATCAACTCAGACTTAATAGGCGCCACTGGCGTAATTAAAGCGGTTTCTGCTTTTTTGATTGAAACGCTAGTATTTTCAACTGGCTTCAGTTTATTCAAACCACTATTTAAACAATCCTTGCAAAATACTGGTCTAATACCATCTGGTTTAAAATTCAACTCCGTAGCATTGCCACAGGCAGCACAAATGGCTTCAAACTTTGGCTTATTATCTTTAATTTTACTATCTTTATTAAATCTATTTCTATCACCACCCTTGTCAATTCTTTCACCCCCCCTAGTTTCTAGCTGTTTTTCTATGCGACCAAGTTTCTCTATTGGACGAGTATCTCTTCTGTCTGCAGATTGACGCGGTGCGCGATCACCTTGCAACACCCCACTGGTAGCCGCCACCACCTTATCGGTAAAGTCATCGCTGGTGCTCCAGCGATTAATTTTTTCTTCTACTACACTGCGCGGATTGGAATAACGCTCGCGAGAAACCTTAATTACCTTTTCTTTATTATGAGAATTTAAATCATCATACAACGGTGGTAAGGTAGCGGCCGAAAAAGGATCGGAAGCAATACCATCAATCATTAGTTTTAAATAAACATTAAATGCCGGCAAATTAACAATATCATCAATAATGAAAGTGGGAGAAAATTCTTTTTCTAACATTTCAGCGTCATTGGCGCCAACACGAAACGCAATCAATGTACCCACATTACCAAAAACAGCCGGAATTACGCGCTCTGGTAACTGTTCAATATACTGATGCGCCATAATTAAATTCAAACGATACTTGCGAGCTTCTGATAAAATATCAGCAAAACTGTCCGTCGCAAAATTCTGAAATTCATCTACATATAAATAAAAATCTTTTCTTTCTTTTTCCGGAACATCTACACGACTCATGGCACCTAAGTATAATTTAGTAACAATCATCGAACCAATAAGTTGCATTGTATCTTCACCAATGCGCCCTTTGGCTAGATTAAGAATCAAAATCTTCTTATTATCCATTATATCGCGCAAATCAAAAGATGATTTGACCTGACCGACGATGTTTCTAATTAAAGAATTTGATAAAAATTGACCAACTTTATTTTGAATAGGAGAAATAACTTCTTGTAATACTCGCTCACTCCATTGAGTAAATTCACGGGTCCAAAAAGTTTTAACTACTGGATCTTTGATTTTTTCTACTACCTTTTTACGAAAATCTTTATCAACCAGAATGCGCATTACGCCCAATAAAGTAGAACCGGGATAATCCAATAATGCCAAGATGGCATTGCGTAAAATATATTCCAAACGAGGGCCCCAAGAATCAGCAAATTGCTTTTTAAACACACCAACTAAACCAGAGGCAATTAAATGCTTGGTATTTTCATCAACCGCCTCCATAATATTAAAAGCGATTGGATTATCCATATCGGCTGGGTTAATATACACCAAGTCATTAACCCGATTATTAGGAATAAAATCCAAAATCTTCTCTGCGGTATCACCGTGTGGATCGATATAACAACAACCCTCCCCTTTAATAATATCGGAAATGATCATGTTTTCTAATAATGTCGTTTTACCCATACCGGTTTTTCCGATAATGTACATATGACGACGACGATCATCGCGCTTAATACCAAAAGCGCTTCTTTGATTTCTAAAATTGGTTTCGCCAAAGATAGTTATCTCTTCGGCCCCTTTATTTCTTTCTGTCATGCGATTGGCAAATTAGATGGCGGTCCGCCACGTGGTTTTTTAATTTCAACCGTCTTAACCTCATCTACTGCTACACTAACGGTCGGCAATTTAATCCCAGCATTGGAATTAAACACTTTTCTAGATTCGGCAATTACTTTTTCCGCTTTTATTTCTTCTGCATGAGTAATAATAGATTCTACATTTTGCAATACAGGAGCCGCGACTGTATTTTGAACTGTTGGCATAATTATAGCTGATTGTTGCTCAACACCAGACAAGCCCATAGCCGCTCTTAGTTCTGCTTTTTTGGCCGCAATAATCGCATCACGATTATCAGTAACGACCTTCTCAAACCCTCGATCACCCAACGGTAAACGAGTTGGTGGTACTACCTTTTTGGAAGCAATTTTTTCTACTGCTGGGGCTTTTACGGTCATGGCTGGGAAGTGCCAAAGAGAAGCCAACTCTTCCGTATCAAACAACATGTTTTCGTTACTATCTCCATTAACATTGTCACGCTTTAAAAGATGTCTAAAGATAGTATTTCTCCTTTCATTCTTTCGTCGTTCTTCAAAAAAATAATCGGCGGAAACAACTGTTTCTTTACCTTTTTTAAGGTAATTAGCGTCTGGCGTGTTATATTGCTCTAAAGCCCCCAATACTGCCTTTTCACCCTTTTCCTTATTAAATACTTCTTTTTTGGCCAAATAAACAACTCTAAATTTAGTACGAAAGAATATATGACCTAGCTTTCGTTCAATGCGCTCTAAAACATCTCGCTGACCGGGGCGTAAGTTTCTAGCACCAACATCTGGTTTTTTTTCATCTTTCTTTGATTCTGGTGCCTCCATACCAGCGGCAATAATTAATTGCTCTGATACTTTTTGACTCCAGCCAACTGGCCTATCAATAAAACTATCAAAACCGGTTTTAGGTTTTTCATATTTTTCACCCATAAACTCCTTTAACACCTTTTTTTTGACTTCACCCCAAGATCCTTTTTTTTGCGGAGTTAAAACAAGCTGAATAAATAAATATTCACCCTTATCAAAACGACTCAATATTTCTAATAGTGTAGATAACGGATCCAAAAAAGACTGACTTAATTGATGCTCAAATTCTACATAACTTTTTAGTGGATATGGAGCTTCTTTAGCCAATACCAACTCCGTACCCCATAATTTCCATTCTTTATTGGGGAATTTAATACCTATTTTTTTAGGCTTATTATGTTCCTCATCCCACTCAGAACAAAATTCACGAGCATAATCCTTAACTTCGGTAATTTCAGCACTCGGATACTGAGAATAAATGGCTGATTCCACTAAATCGCGAAACTTCTTTTGGGTACGAATAATAAACTGAAGATAACCCTCTAGACTAACTATTTCAAAAGAAAACCAATTACGAACTTCACCATCATACCACTTCTCTATTAAATTACCTCCTCCTTCGGCCACATTTAAAGCAGCAAAAATAGCTTCTACTGCCTTAGGTGTCTGTTCATTATCACGAGGAATGTCAATGGCCAAAACTACCCATTTAAGATTATCCTTATACTTATCCTGCTTCAGGTCTAACCAAATTTCTTCATAAATCGCCCAAGTAAATATGCAAAGCAAAACAAGCCAACCACCTCTCATGAATAATTCAAAAGATAAAATAATTGGATTACTAACATCAAAGCTGGAAAAAACATTCCAGATTGGATCAAAATTTATTTCTATCCCCATAGAAGTTAAATGTCACCTTCCTACTTAAACTTATTTGGCCTCTTCATTAACTACTTCTGTTTTTTCTGCCAAAATATACTTGCCGTTAGCGTTCTTTTTAATATTCTTGTTGTTCATTAAAGACAAATAGATAGTGGACTTCTTAACATTACGACGCTCCAAAACCTTTTCAATAATTTCATCTTTAGTTAAGGCGTTAAAATCACGCAAAACATCTTCAATTACCTCAGAAACACGACCAGCTTTATAGCCCCATTCACGCAAGGCATAAATACCGCGTCCAACCAATACATATTTATCATCCAAAATTAATTCGTTATGCACAGTAGCCGGATAAGCAATCTTTTCATCGAACTTAGTTTCATTGATCAATTTGGCAATTTCGGTAAAGTGTAATGGCTTGCCAGACTTTTTTAGAGCTAAGTATATTTTATCATTAATCTTCTTAGGTTGAACAGTCCCCCAAGAAACTAATCCCCAACGATCAAATAAATCCTGCTTAATACGAGTGGAGGTGCGTAAATAGCTTTCTAAAATCTTATTAATATCCTCATCTGTAACATTCAATAAATTAATAACAGACAAAATACGCTCTTTGTTTTCCACATAAAAAGAGGTGGCTTTAAATTTTTCTAATAATTCAACCAAAGTCAATGGGATTTCATTTCCTTCAATGGTTTTTACCATTTCACCCACTACCTGCTTCAAGAAGTCAATATCGGTAGATCCTAGCTTCCAAACATGATTAAAGTCATCACTATGCTTATGGCGAGTAATATTATCAGAAAATATATGCTCCGTTAAAAACAATAAAGCAGCATCAGAGCCCTCATTATTTTCTAGATAATTTAACATATTGTTCAAGAAAAAAGATTCCTCCATAATACCGCCATATTGTTCTAATAAGCGATTAACTACAGATTCTGCCTCTTTAATTTCGTCACGAAGTTCACGCAATTCCTTAAGCTTTTTAATACTTAAGTTTTCAATTTGACGCACGCGTTCACGAGTGATTCCATATTGTTTACCAATTTCTTCTAGTGTTTGCTTGCTATCATAACCCAAACCAAAACGTCTAGAGATAACATCCCTTTCCTTTTCATTCAAATTAGCAAATAAAATATCCAAAATCTTTACCGGATTAAACCCAGCAATACTATCTTGAAATTGATTCTTTTTTACTTGGTCTAGGATTGACATATACGAAAAATATTATTATAAATAAAATTATTTTATGTAATTTTGTTTAAATTTACGTAAATAAGTGAATTTGTCACTTAATTGACATAATTATATCAAAAATATATCTTTTTGTCAAATACAAAAAGCCGGCTATGTTCAAAT
>CAZNIV010000008.1:2400-24953 GCA_964573235.1 uncultured Gammaproteobacteria bacterium | reverse complement strand
GAAGACCAGAGATGAATAATATGGAGGAGAGAAAAGAGAGGAGGAAGAATCTTTTGAGATGAGAGATAAACATGCTAATGATAGGTAGAGAATTATTAGAGGTATTATACCAAATTGCAAATAATCAACAGATCTACTGAATTGGACCCATAATTGGGCCTTGAATAGGATTCTGATTTAATGAATTTATTGGCGTACCTAAGTTAAAATTATTTTGCATAGGAATAAAATTCTGAACCCCACTATTTATAAGAGGATTTACCTGCAATATATTATTACACGACACATCCGGATAACCATCACCATCCGCATCTATACAGGAGCATTTATATTTACCATCTCCACTATCTAAAACGCAAGTCTTATTACTACCACATGTTTTTCCGCTGGCTTTATATTGCGGACAAGAGCAATCATTTACGGCATCAACAGTATTACAACGATTTATGGCACACATAGAAGTAATATTAAACCCACCAAAAACATCGGAAACATTATTCGTATTAATCTTTTTCCACCATGACCAAGGATTTACCCCAACCCCATAATCAAACTCATTTTTTGCACTCAACTGATAGTTTGTAGTTGAAGCCATATAATAATACACTGTTGAGGTAGTATTGTTTACAATAAAATGCTGAACTTGTTTTGACTGTTCATTCCAACAAGTATTGGCATCAAACCCATTTAGAGTATCGCAACCAAACATTTTATTAATTGGATCTACTGGCAAATTACCGCCCAAAACATTACCCAATGTCCCCTGCCAAGATGGCCAAGTACTAACTGAGCAACCAGCCACATAGGAACCCGATTTAATGTCTGGATAGTAATTACCGCAAACACCTGAGCCAAAACATTGGGAACTATCAGAACAAAGACGATTTAACTCATTTCCACAACGCTTAATTGAATAATAAACAGCCAAGGTAGAACTAACTTTATTTATATCAGCCAATCTAGCCGTATCACGAGTTAATTTAGCCTTATCCGACAAACAATAACCCTTGCCCACACTTAAACAATCGCTATCCAATAAGCAATCATAATTAACATCACTACTACATGTGCCTAGTTTAAATATCAAACCACCATTTTTAAAATCAGGATCGCTGGATGTGGCCGAGTTAAAGCGCATATTATTGAATAATTGACGATAAATATTCTGCGTCACGGCATCAGCGTCAGCATTATAAGACATCAAATAGATATCGCTATAAATTTTCTTAACTCCATTTTCAGCATAATCCAAATCAGCAGCACTAACATAAAAAGTACGGCCGTCAATAATGCCACGATAACCATCAATATTAACCGACACCGGGTTCCCCTGTTTGGTAGTAGGAAAATACCCACCATACCAAGATACTGGATCTAGATGACTAGCATTGTTAATCACTCTAATACCAACTGCATCAGCGTTCGTACTGGTAGCTACACCAAACTTAGTAGTTGAAGTGCCAACAATATCATCGCGATAGAACAAAAATTCTTTTAAAATATCATTGCCAACACTACCATCTAAGCGACTTAAAATTGTACTCGTTGCCAAGCCGGGCAATAATCCATCAACCCTGTTATCACCAAGACAATAGTAAGTTTCAAAATTAGTATTTAAACAGCTGGCGTTTGTATTTTTACAATTACTACCATTATCGATAAATGGGAATTGTTCTGGACTTGGCCAAGGATAAGTACACGGAAAAACCTGAATCATTACCGTTGTAGATGCTAATCCTATTGGCTCATTATCACGGCTACCCCCATCAACATTAACCACTAATTGAGTATAACCCGGTTCTTGTTTGGCCGTAACCCATGTATTTCCATAAGGCAATCCTCCCATATTAAGCTCCGCTAAATTAACCCTGCTTGGATTACTCAAGTTCCACGATACGTTACTCTTTAATAAGTCACCCTTGCTATTTTGAGCAAAAGCAAAATATAAATGCTGATTACCTGGAGCATTATTTGGCACACTAGAAACAAAAGGATAATGACTAATATTCCAAGAAGCATTCATATCATCATCATAAAGAGACTCCGTTGCCTTACCACAATTATCACCGTAACAAAAGAAAGTATCACGATTTTTACTTTCGCCTAATGGCCAAATATCAGCCCGAACATCAACTATACGACACTGATTATAATTATTATAAATCGGACCAACCGTCGTAACATAGTCAGGAGTAGAGCTAGCTTTTGCAAATGGATTATTTGCACTATAAACCACAATCTTATAATTACTATTCATTTGCCAATCACCCTGTTTGATGTATGTATATCTAATACCATCAGCACCATAACGATTCTGAATAATTTCAGCAAAACTATTAGCCTCAACTACCGCATTGCTCGCCATTAAGGTATAACCCTCTCCACAAGCATCTACAACATTACCCGTATTTGCCCTTGCCTTTGGCACCAAAGAACTGAAAAAGTACTTAACACCTGACCAAATTCTTTGCCAAATATTACCATCGCTAGCTAATTGATTTTTTTGCTGGCAAATATAAACTGTACTACTAGCCATTTCTTGTTTCAAGGTTACTTGCCAAATACTATTTGGACATCTACTCGTATTAACATCGATTGGCAATTGATCCGTTGGTTGAATTAACCAAGAGAAACTATCAAAAGCTTTTTTCTGTACAATACCATTACCACAAAATGCTTGACCTAAAATTGAACCAGTACTTAAGCATTTATCACTACAACCACTACCAGTTGCACTATTTTTAGCACCTTCATCACAATCCTCGCCAAATTCAACATTACCATTACCACAAACTGGCACATTACGCATGGAACCATTAGGGCGACCCGACTCTTTCAAGCATTTATTGCTACAACCATCATTATTATTTATATTGCCATCATCACAATTTTCACCAGTTTCTATAATACCATTGCCACACAAGGAACCATAGGCTTGATTAGAACCATTTAATAAACAATTACTACTACATGGGCTATTTTCCTGCCCATTATCTAATCCGCGATCACATTCTTCAGTTAATATATTAACCACCTTATCTCCACAAGAAGCTTTATTAATATTGCCTAAATTATGACAAGAATCAGAACAATAGGGCTCCAGAGCCATATTCCTAGTTGTAGTTCCGGGATACATATTAGTGCACTGCTGAAATTCGGTATTACAAAGATTTTTTTCAGAATTCAATAAACAAGTACCAATATCACAATAATCAGCATAAGCTGTCTTATTCCAAGGATAAACATTAGGTTCACACTGCTCGCCCGCACCACCGCCGGTAGTGGAAAAATTCAAACCAGACAATTCTTTGTTGCCATAAATCGAACCATCACTTCTAACTATTTTCCAAGAACGAATGCCGTCATTGCCACCGTAAACTACTGCACGATATTTTGTAGAAGTAACAAAATCAGCATCAACATTAAAAGTCAATTTTTTAACATAAGTAGATAAGCCACTGATTACACTTGAGGAAGCTAATGTGGTATTCACTAAACTAGCGAGACCAAGAGAACAAGCATCATCACCAGAAGCACATTTAAAAACTTTAATACTATTTGAATTGATTGAAGACTTATTGGCATCAATACTAAAACTCATGTCAATGAAACGATTCTTGTAATAAGGCTTGACCGGAGCATAGGTATCTACCCTAAACTCTCCTACGCCAATTTGTAACTCACCACTACCTACTTGATTATCAGCATAAGCGGCAATATTAGTTTTTCCCTCCGCCACTGGAGTAGCGATTGCCCTTGAAGAATTAGTTAATGGATTGCCAGCGATTAAAGCTACTCTATCGCCTGTTCTGCTATCTTTTCCATCATTCATCGCAACCAATGAACGCCAATCCCAAGCATAAAGATCGGGGTTTAAAATTTGACACTGATGTCTTGGCAAGGCAGAATAATCTTGGGTTTCATTTGGATAAAACATAAATTTAGAAGCCGGATTGACCGAAATAGAATCCACCTTACAGATTTCTGTTCCAGTTCTAAACATCCAAGTATAATTTTCCTGACCATGATTCCAAGAACCAATACTGCTATCATTAAATAGCTTTCCGCCTTTGGTTGAGGTAGAATTGCCATTGGCATCAACAATTATCTTTGCGCCACGAATACCCATTTCGCCTCCCTTGATCGTAACTCGATAAGTTGTTTCTGACGCTAATTTATTATTATTTTTTGGCGTAACCAAAAGATAAGTTGGCAAAGCTAGATCTTTCTCTAAAACAAACATTTCTAATCTCGTATTTGAAACCAAACTATATTGCCCCCAAGCGACATCGAAGTCACTAGTGCGCGTAATCCATTGGCCATCTTTCAAGGAATCAATTTCAATATTATCCGTTAAACTAGGTAAGTAAACCGGCAAATTAAATCGAGCCGAAATTGCCGCATTCAGACAAGTACTATCGTTGTTATTTTTTACCAAGCCCAAATTAATCCAAGGCGATGGGCTTTGATTGGTTAACGAAGAACAATTTTCTTGTTCTATTACCACTAAATCAGTGAAGTTATTATGAATCTTGCAAATTCCCTCTTTCTGTGATTGTACATCCTTAGAAATAATCTTGGCAAAACGAACTGCTTTTTGTTCATCAAAGATGGTGGCCTCCGTAGAAGAAGCTGTTTCCAATAAAGCTGTCGAAGTGGCCGTAGAAGTGCCTCTGCCATAATTTTTGCCACTATTAAAAATATCATCTGGATTACCACTAATCGCTGTAAGATAAACCTTAGCACTGGTTGCAACATTAGCACTCAGGCTATTTGCCTGATACCAATCAGTGGTGGTGCTAGTTTCATCGCTGGCCTGATTTTCATTCCAATCAAAATTATTTTTAGATGTATCAATAATCAAGCAAGCATTATCCTTACTATCGGCTGTAGCGCCATATTCTTTTTCTGCCAATGGCCAACGCATCACCGAAGTGCCAGGATAACAATCTAAGCAACCAATAGAACATAATTTAGTACTAACACGAGTTTTAAAATTCCAACAATAGGCAGCAGTGGCCTTAGTGTTGCTTTCATAATCAACCCCAGTACATTCTCTGTTACTTAAAATATCATTATTAACAGCTAATGGCACATTAAATACGCTACGCAAATCGGTAGTTAAAATAACCTTATACCAAACATCCGAATCTAAATTTTTTGTTGGTTTAAAACTAAAACCATAATAAAAGTTATCTTTTTCATAATCTTGATTAATTTCACCAGAAGCCCGAGCACAATTATCACCAGATTGATTATCGCATTGTAAAACAATTACGCCATCATTCCACAAGGTTGAGCTAGCCATCATTGGTTTATCAAAACGCGCAGTAATAACACTATTAATACAAGCTTCTTGTTCCTGAACGGCCAACGGTTTAGTGGTAGTACTCCAACCAATAGCTACATTAGACCCCTCCCACCATGGCGATGGGCTTGGCGCCTGACCTTCGCCAACACAATTTAAGTTACGATTACAATCTTCAATTACCTTAGGCGCCGACAAGCCACCATCTTGAGATACTACAAAACTCCAACCATAAATAGACTGAGTAGCGCGAGGCAAGGTACTGCTGGCATTAGTATTCTGACAATTATCTAAAACCAACTGGCATTGATTAGAACAAATAACCTCTTTAGTTGCTCCTATTTTTGGTTTTAAATTATAAGCCGAGCACTTACTATAATCAATACTATTTACTGTATGAAATGAATCAATGCCATTAACCTTATCACAAACTTCATTGTCCCCTAAGTAATTATTACCACAATTAAGTAGTGTCTGATTTAAAATAACAGAAAAACTATAACCATAAATCGACTGAGAAGCTTGCTTAAATAGATTAGATGAAACACAGCTGACATTAACTGGGGTACATGATCCCCAAGTGCTATTATTTTGACAACTCCTAACACCGGCGCAACCACTAATTACGCACTGTTCTGTACTACCATAAACGCAACTAGCACTTCTATGACAAATACAATCCTCATACCCACAAGCCAATCCCGATTGACAAACACTAGCTGCCGAGCAACCATCAGCGGAGGCAAAGTCACGCTTACCACAAGAATCTCCTTCGCGACCGGCGGAAACTAAAACATAATACTTGTTGCTATATTCTGAACCATCAAAAACCTGAATTGGCGTTAAGCCCCAACGATTTTCTGGAAAAGTATCCACTACTTCATCAGCTATCGTGGTGCCATTACCGTTCTTCCAATCAGTAGCGTATGTACTTGTTGCCTTATTAGAAGTCTCATCGGTTAAAGCATTCCATTGTCTAACACCCCAAACTATTGATCTATCAGACCCATTACCATAACCAATGCCATAAATAGTAGTTGTGGCATTATAAACTCCATTTACTGGCGCAGACAAACAAACACCCGGACGATTATGATTATTAATCGTAAAACTTATTGGACGACTAACTACACCGCCATATTCAGCGGCGGTATATAAATAAACATTATAATCTCCTTGAGCCAAATTAGGAACCTTAAATACCACCTTATAGTTATCCCAGGTATTACCACACTGAGTTGGCAAATTCAAATCAGCTAACCCACGAATGTTAGAATTACTCTTATTTTCAAATAAAATCTGACCTGATCTTTGACCAAAAGAGTAACCCGATAAATAAACAAAATTACCCACTGCCCCATCACTAGGGCTAATTTCACTAATTACCGGAACACCGGAACACTTACAACTTTCGGTTAAACAAATCTTTGAAGCACAGAGATTATTAGTGCCAGAACAAGTTTTTTGGCCATCAGCTGAGGTTTGACTACAATCAGCACCAGGGCATAATCCACACGGACCGCCACAATCTACTCCTGTCTCCCCCTTATCCGCATCTTGTAAATGATTATTACAATGATCAAGACAACGGATATCATAAGTGTCTAAAGGGTTTGGACAAACAGTTGGTGGACATTGATTACAAGAACCGGTCCAGGAACCATTAGAACAAATTTGTACGCCACAACCATTGTAACAACTGCGAATAGTGTTAGATTCTTGGCAACTTTCACCTACTACCACATCATTATTATTACTACCAGTTATCCCCCAAATAGCATTGATCGCAAAAGAAGCAATAGTATAAGAAGCGATCATTAAAACCAAACCGATCACACCACCAGTGATAATTTTTTTTGCTTTAGCAACTTTATCCACATCACCAACCGCCGTCATCCATAACCAACCAGCATACATAATTAAAAGCAACAGGATTAAAGTCAAAAATCCCAACCCCCAATTAACTGCAGTTTTAATAATATCTACCAGACCCGTATTTGCTAATGCCACTCCTTGTAATTTATTATTACCGTACAAATCAGCGCTAGTGGCCACCTGATTGACTACATTTCCACCCAAATCCTGAGCCAATACCTTTCCGGCCTGAAAAATCGTCAATAACATTGCCGTTACTCCAATAAATATTGCCTTTAAATGATTTTTCATTTTAGTAATATTTTATTGTTATTCCGCTACACACTTACCAAAACAGCAACCAACACCCTTAAAAGAATCTGGGGCATATTTACTTGCCGGATAGTCTTTCGTAATAATCCAACTACCTCCAATTCCCTCTGGGGTTGAGGTGGTTCTATTAAATAACGGATCACATTTTGGCTTATCATTAGTACATCCGTGAGCACCTTTAATATCCGCGCAATTAAGTTTAGCGTAAGAAGCAATTGAGGCCGAATTATCTGTTAAGTTAACACAATCAGACCCAGGAATACCACCAACATAAACACAATTTTTACTATCACTAGCATCAGCGGGGCCAAAGCTTGGCAAGAAACAGTTCTGAGTAATTGATTGTACTCCGGAACCAATAAAAGGAGCGTACTCTACACCATTTTCTGCAAAGGCGCTATGATAAGTAATCGAACCAGTTTCTTCAGCTAAGCCATCATTATTAATATCTTTATCCTCTTTGCCCACCCAATAACCAACCGGCAACGCATTTTTAGCTACTGTATCTAAAATTAAATATCTTTCCGTACCTTCTCTTGTATTTTCTTGACCATAATTAAAACCTGGTTTTAAAGTCGACGAACGCATCAGGCGATCAAAACCAGCCTTAACTAAAAGACTACGATCACTAACCTGAGCATCACCGGAAGGGAAAATATTTTTTACCAAAGGAGACTGTAAATCTACTTCATCCGACATAATAAATGACCACTTAAAATTATCCCCATAACCACCAACAATTGTTGGATCAGAAATATTAAAACCTAAAAATTTTTCACCCTCTACTTTTTTTGCTCCATTTAAATCATAAGTTGTCTTGCCAGAGTGACCAATACCATCTCCAGATTGACCATTAGCAATACCAGTTATTACACTATCCGCCACATAAGTATTTAAACTACCATTTAAAGAATTCATCGCCATATCGGTAATACCATCTAAACTATCACTAGCGCGAGGATAAAAAACTTTTACCCCGTTAATATTTTTTAGACAACGATTAGTATTATCCATCGAATCAGATCCACCCCAATTAGTACACCAAGCAGAATCACCTGTAACCAAAGAGGCTGCTCCCACCTCTACTTCATATTTAGTGGTATTATTGCCATTAGTATCCCAACAATAAATTTTTTGCCCACAACTATTAATGCCACATTCATTTTTGCCGTTTAACTCAACGGTAGTATATTGATTAGAAAGCTTAATTTCATAAAGACTCCTATCCATTACCACATTATCTTTTCTCACAATTATATTATCCAATAAGGCGGGATTAATTGCCTCATTAAAATTAATTTGAATAATCGAATTCTTAAATGGATCTTTATAGCCCTTAACGGTTCTATTTATTTTAGCGTTATCACCATCAATTTTGGTTACTCCACCAGTTACCATGTTGCCATCTTTAATAAATGACATATTCCAACCGCCAGTCTCTTTGCCTGTTTTAATGGTTTTAATACTACAACTCAAGTCAGAAGCACAAGGTTCAAAAACCGTACCCTTAATCGCTCTAACTACATCCGCAATTGTATAAGTTGCTCCGGTTTTAATTATTTCTTTACCAAAGGTATAACTAGCCGAAACACCATTACCAGAAACCACATCAATACGATCACCGGATTGATGTGCCGTAACAACAAAAGACCAAGAATTACCTCGCTCAACTACACCGCTTAAAGTAAATGTCAAGCCCAAATTACCAATATTTAAAATAGAAGAACTTGAGGAAGTCGATCGACTAATTTCTGTACTATTTAAGCGAGACACTACTTCGCCACTAGTAGAATCGATACTGACAACTACTGTGCCACTTTCAGTGCCAACATATTTACCACTCAACACCGCATCAGAGAAAGTATTATCACCACGCACAGGCTGAGTAGTGCTAGCCTCTACTTCGGAATTAGCTTGAAACACTGAGGTGGTACTAAAAGTAAACATGGAAGCCGTTGGCCCACTAGCTAAATTATATACATCTTGTTGATCATCCGGCATCGGATAAACACCATTCATATTTAAAATATGTGGTGGATCTAAATCCAACTTACCATTGGTAATAAAATACCACTTAAACTGCTGACCAACAATACTAGCAAAAACCGATTTGGTCGGTTGAGCTACTGTTCTAATTCCCTCGCCTAAATTAACCTGAAAACTGCGAGTTAATCCATCCTGTATGCCCAAGTACTTACTCGGTGAAAATAAGAAAGTGCGACCATCTGAACTGGTAGATACTCTGGTTTCGGCAAAAGCATTAACGCCAAAGGTATCATCGACATTAACACAATTATTTTTATCATCCAATAAACAAATAGAAACATTTTTTATCTTACCACATTTACCATTGGCATCAATCTCGCAAATAGTATCGGTTTTGATTTTTTCTTTAAAAGTAACCGCAATAGAAGTATTTATTGACACATCAGCCTGACCATTAACTGGATAAACATTTTCAATCGGACCGCCACCAATACCCCATCGCCCCAAATCCACACTAGAGCCCGGACGATTATCAACTGCCTCAGTTGCGCCATTGCCACCATTAAAAAATCCCATGATAAAATTCACAATTGCCATTGATGCCAATAAAATCACCAGCCCTATAACCAAATTTTTAATAATTACCTTAGCACGCTCTACCTTTTCCGAATCACCACCTGCCGTCATCCAAATAAAACCAGAATACATAATTAAAACCACGAAGATCAAACCAATAAAACCCAAAACCCAATTCACCCCGCGAACAATTAAATCCACTAGGTTGGTATTAGTTAACTTAACTCCTTGGAGTTGCGAATTGCCATACAAATCGCTTTGTGCTAAGACTGGAATGGCAGAAATAATTAAAGCAAAAGATACCAAACCAACGGTAATAACCGCTTTTTTGGCTACGGACGTCTTTCGCATAGGTAAAAGGCGTTTGTTCATAAATTTTATATTTGAGTCAATTGTTAATGACAAGTAATTAACTACTCAGAAACTGATCCTTACCTTCCATATATAATGAAAGGCAAAAATCAATTATTTGGCTAACTGTTGTTTAACTAATCTCGAAACCATCTGGCCATCAGCCGCACCATTGGCTTTTTTCATTACTACTCCGATTACTTTACCAAAATCAGACGCACTTTTAGCGCTAACTTCCGCAATTGCTTCGTCAACCAATTTTAACAACTGATCTTCTGGCATTTGCGCTGGTAAATATTCTTCTAAAATTATCGCTTCAGCCATCTCATTACCTGCTAAATCAGAACGATTAGCGGCATTATAGGATTCAGCAGAATCTTTGCGTTTTTTAACTTCAGACTTAATCACCGCTAAGGTTTCTTCATCAGATAAAAAATCTTCTTTAATCATCTTTTCAATTTTACGATTCTGCAAAGCAGATTTTAACATACGCAAAACTGAGACGATATCCTTTTTACCACCCTTAAATGCAGCAACAAAATCCTGATTAATTTTTTCGTGTAACACCATAATCTTTAAACCGTTACCCCAAAAGGGGTGGCTGGCAAAAAGCCAGCCGGTATTAAACTATCTGCGGTTATCTCTAGACTCTTCTACTAACTTACCAATTTTTTTAAGATACTCACGCTTATCAGTAATTTCTGATCTACGAGAAGCTGCTGATCTAACAGCGGTCTTATTTGGTTTAGACTTATGATAACGGATTTTTTTGGTTTGAATCAGTCTGCCACTTTGCTGGACTTTCTTGGAAAATCTTCTCGCTAAAGCTTCAAATGTTTCATTCTTTTTTCTTTTTACTTCTACCAATGTAATCACCTACCTTTCTTTAATTATTTTATATTAAGCCCAAGTGGGCAATAATAACTTATTCGTTGTCGCCTATTTCTTCCAAAGAAGAATCAGCACTAACCGCTCCGGACTCGCCACCTAAATCATCATCACCATCATTAAAATCATCAAAGCCTTCATTATTATTATCAGAAAAATCATGACTACCCTCGTGATGACCAGATAGTTTAGCGCGTTTTACATTTTCATCATCCTCTACTAAAATAGCATTGTTAGGAATATACTTTGACACACGATTAATCACCTCTTCTTCAATCTTATTAAAATCAATAACCTCCTGAACGCCACCCTCCATATCACGCAATAAAATCGTGCCATCAGATAACTCTTTTTGACCCAAGATCAAAGTAAATTTAGCATTACACTTATTAGCCATTTCTAATTGGCCTTTTAAGTTATTTTTGTAAAACGCTTGCGCTAATTTTATCTTACCCGACTTACGCAATTTTTCATAAAGATTCATTGCCTTACGTTTAGCGCTTTCCCCTAATTGTGCTACAAACACATCAACTTCATCAATCTCCGGCACGGCAATATTCTTTTCGCGCAACTTAGCTACTACGCGATCCATGCCCATGGCCAAACCACAAGCTGGGGTATTTTCTCTACCACCCAAAATTTCTACTAAACCATCATAACGGCCACCCGCACCCAAAGCGGATTTACCCTCGGTGTCATCAATTGCCCAATATTCAAAAACAGTTTTAGTGTAATAATCTAAGCCACGAACCAAATTAGGGTTTAAAGCGTATGGTAAATTTAATTCATCTAGATATTCCACCACTTTCATAAAATGATTCTTACAATCATCGCAAACAAAATCCAAAATTTGTGGCGCATCTTTTTTTAATGCCTTACAATCATCTTCTTTACAATCCAATAACCTAAGTGGATTAATTGTTAAGCGACGCAAACAATTTTCACACAAACTCTTCTGATGCTCTTTGTAATATTTAACTAATTTTTGTTTATACTTATCACGACAATCTTGGCAACCAATACTATTAACTTGAATTACAGATTCAATACCTAAATCATTTAAACTATTCCAACCCATCAAAATCATTTGTGCATCTAGTGTTGGATTAGCCTCACCAATTGCTTCAAAGCCTAATTGAAAAAATTGACGATAACGCCCAGCCTGAGGCTTTTCATGACGATACATCGGCCCCATATAAAAAAACTTAGCTGGCTGAGATTGATTAACCATGCCATGCTGAACATAGGCACGAACTACCGAGGCTGTGCCCTCTGGACGAACACACAAAAGATCCCCACCCTGATCAGTAAAGGCAAACATTTCTTTTTCCACAATATCTGTACCCTTACCCACACCTCTAGCAAATAAATCTACATACTCTATGATTGGTGTTTCAATACGACCAAAGCCGTAATCAGTGGCAATTTTTTCAGCCACTTTTCTTACTTGAGACCAATATTTTTCATCTTGGGGCAATAAATCGCGCATGCCCGTTACTGAGTTGATCTCTTTTTTGCCACGACGCTTAACGGGAACCTCAGCCTCTGGCTTAGTTTTTACTACCTTATCTTTTGCTTTAATTTCTTTTTTCATTTTAGACATGAAGACTTAATTAATAACTATATTTTATAAACCGTATTGCGGAGTGGTAAAAATCTTAAAACGATCAACCGGAAAACCTCTAAGCCAAGTGCGACCGATAATATATTTTTTATCTACTGGACCAAAAAAACGAGAATCTAAACTGGCACCACGATTATCGCCCAAAACAAAATATTGATCTTCTTTTAGGGTTGTATCGCTGTAGCCCTTTGGTGGCAAGCTAGTTTTTACCCCATCAGATAAATAATTTTTTTCATCTAATAATTTAAAGCTCTCAGCCTTTTGATCGCTACTAATAAAAATTTGACCATTTTCTACTTTAATACGCTCACCCGGTAACCCAATCACTCTTTTGATAAAAAACTGCTTTGGGTCATTAGGATAATGAAAAACAATGACATCACCCCTCTTAGGCTCCCCGATATAATAACTAATTTCATCCACAATCAAATATTCTTTATCACGAAAATTAGGCTCCATAGAAGCCCCCTTAACATAAAAAGGCTGGATAATATAATATCTAACCGGAAAAATAATCGCCAAAGAAATCACCACTACCTTTAACATCTCCCAAAAAAACGCTTTAGGGCCTACTTCGCGTTCAGCCTGCGGATGATGCATAAAATCGTAATTATCGGCTTTTAAACCTTTATTTTCTGACATTTATTTTAATAATAAATGACCAATGAATTAAAAACTTCCTCTCAATCAATACTTAATATCATAACAGATATTTGATTTTTTTACAAGTATTAATAGTTAAATATTTAATCCCCTAAGCTATAACATTTTTTATTGGCAAAATTCAAGTAATAGTTTATAATAAGATAAGTATAAAAAAATATTTCTTATGTCTGAAAATAATCTCAACCTATTACCCGCCCAAGAAAATAAAAACGAGTCGTCTCACTTTTCTACCCCTAAAACAAAAAGGCCGTGGAAAAAAATTATTCTACTTATTATAACCATAGCACTGATTGGTTCTTTTTTTTCATTTTTATCCTCCCTCTTTTCTGATAACGGCTTAATCCGTAGTTTAGCTAAATTAAATTTATTTTCCCAATTTACTCAATTAATTACTAATAAAAATCTCCCCTTAATGGGTGCTGAAAATGATCGTATTAATATTCTAGTGATGGGCATCGGTGGCAAAAATCACGATGGGGGTACTCTAGCTGATACAATGTTTTTAGGTAGCTACAAACCCAGCACCAAACAAGCGGCATTAATGTCTATCCCTAGAGATTTATGGGTTAAAACTGATCGATTTGGCTATTCTAAAATAAACGCGATTAATGCTTATGCTGAGGCTAAAAATCCGGGTAGTGGCGGTCAGGCCACCCTAGATGTTGTCAATAAACTCCTTGATACAAAAATTCCTTATTTTATTACCATTGATTTTGATGGCTTTGAGCGAGTCATTGACGAGTTTGGTGGTGTTGATATTTATGTTGATCGAGATTTGATTGATTACCAATATCCAATTCGTGGCAAAGAAATGATATTCCCTATTGAAAATCGTTTTGAAACCCTAAACATCAAAAAGGGTCAGCATCACTTTGATGGTGCCATGGCCTTAAAGTACGCGCGTTCTCGACATGCTTTAGGCGCAGAAGGATCGGATTTTGCACGTTCCAAGAGACAACAAAAAATTATTACGGCCATGAAAGAAAAAATTGTTTCTCTTGATACCTTATTTAATCCTAGTAAGCTAAATAGCTTATTAACCGCTTATAACGAACACATTGTAACAAATTTACAACTAAGCGATTTATTGCAACTGGCTCAATGGGGAAAAGATATAGACCAGACACAAATTACCAGTGTCGCTCTATCTGATGCGCCAAATGGTTTTTTATATGCCGACAACCTTAATGGTGCCTATGTCCTATTGCCAAATGTCAGTGACTTTAGTGAAATTAAAAATGTTTGGAATTATATTTTTTATAAAAATCAAGAAACCAAGATCTCCACTCGCGAACCCCAACTAGTTTCTACTGAAGCCAAAATCAGTGACACCAATACTACCAAAACCACAACAACCAAAATCATTACAACCACAAGTACTAACAGTAAAATCTCATCAAGCACCATTACTTCTCCAATTACCGTTACTACCATTCCTCTTTACCAACAAGAAAAAGCGACCATTGAAATTCAAAATGGCACCTGGACCGAGGGTTACGCCAGTAAAGAAAAAACTCGCTTAATTCAACTAGGGTTTAATGTGACTACCACAGGGAATGCTGTTAATCACGACTTTCAAGAAACTCAACTTTTTGATTTATCTAAGGGCAAATATCCAGCTACCACCAGTGGTCTAGAAGGCCTATATAATGCTAAAGTAAGCAAAAAAATCCCCCTTGAAATTAATTCAACTGCTGATTTTGTTATTATCCTAGGCAAACAATAACTTGATTTTTTGGCAAAAATAAGCTAATATTTAAGAATGAAAAAAAATCTAGTCAAAGTAGCCATCGTTGGCCGAGCCAATGTAGGCAAATCAACCCTATTTAACCGCTTAATTGAAAAAAACAAAGCGCTTATTTCTAGTATCCCCGGAACTACTCGTGACCGTAATATTGATGATGTTAAATGGCGCGATCGCCAATTCACATTAATCGATACAGGCGGATTAGATATCGAAAAAAATGATATGGGCTTAATTGAAACCGGTATCATCAATCAAACCAACATTGCCATTAAAGACGCTGATTTAATTTTATTTGTTATTGATGGACAACAAGGCGTTTCACCTAGCGACAAAATTATTGCCGATAACTTATTGCGTCAAGGATTAAAAGATAAGATTCTTTTAGTGGCAAATAAAATTGACTCTTTACGCTATCAAGCATTAGATCAGGGTGTTTTCAAACTAAAACTAGGAGAACCTCAGCACGTCTCTGCTGCTAATGGATCTGGCTGTGGCGATCTTTTGGATGTAATCATTACCCGTTTAAATACTAAAAAAAGCCAACGACAAGAACCGATATTAAACAGCATTAAGGTGGCCATTATCGGAAAACCCAATGTTGGTAAATCATCTTTACTCAATTCAATCTTAGGTGAGGATCGTGTTATCGTTTCTAATATTGCCCATACCACTCGTGAATCTCATGACGAGGCATTTGAATATAACGAACATCACTTCACCTTAGTTGATACAGCCGGCATTCGCAAGCAAAATCGTATTGATACCGGATCACTCGAAGAAAAATCCGTAGACAAGGCCATTGAAACCGTTGAAAGATGCGATGTGGTTTTATTAGTTACTGAAGTTGATAAATCACTAGAATTGCAAGATAAAAAAATCATGCAAGCTATTATTGATAATAATAAATCAGTTATTATAGTAGCCAACAAGTGGGATTTAATTCCCAATAAAGACACCAATACTATTAATGAATATATTGATTACTACCGCCACATCATGCCTTATATTTGGTGGGCGCCAATCATTTTTACCTCTGCCAAAGAAAACCAGCGCACTAAAAAAATCTTAGACTTAATTTTGGATATTAAAAAGGCTCGTGAAATACAAATCACCGATCATCAGCTCGAGCATTTTATGAAACATCAAATTAAAAAACATAAGCCAATTCGTGGCAGACATGTTAAAAATCCATACATCTATCGCCTTCTCCAAGAAGGTAATAACCCTCCACGCTTTGCCGTTTATGTTAACGACCCCCGCTTACTGCATGTCTCTTATTTGCGCTATTTGCAAAATAGTTTACGCGAAGAATATAAAATTATCGGTACGCCTATTCAAATTGAAGTTCGTGACTGGAAGGGTCCGCAAGATCGCCGTACTAAAAAAGCTAAACCAATCGGTTTATTATGAAACTAGTCGTCGGATTAGGAAATCCTGGCAAAGACTTTGCCAAAACTTGGCACAACCTTGGCTTTATTGCCTTAGATGAATTTAAAAAAACCATCAATGGTTCTGGTTTTAAATTAGAAAAAAAATTTCATGCCGAAATTAGTAATGGCAAAATTGGCGATGAAAAAATAGTTTTAGCTAAACCGCAAACTTTCATGAACGAATCTGGTCAAGCCGTATCCACTATCACCTCCTACTATAAAATCACTCCTGACAATATTATCATCATTCAAGATGATATAGATTTGCCATTGACAAAAATGCGTCTAAGCAGAGATTCATCCGCCGGTGGCCACAATGGCATTAAATCCATTATTGAACATTTGGGTACTCAGAATTTCATCCGCATAAAGCTAGGCATTAAAACCAACAAAACCGCCATCATGGGCACTATTAATTATGTACTAGCTTCTTTTAATAAGACTGAAGAAAAAATAATTAGAGAAGAAATAAAAAAAGCAGCTTCCGCTGCTACCCAAATAATTACCGATGGCTTAACTAGCGCCATGAATCAATACAATTAGAAAAGGAGCCTGAGCGCCTCTCCAAGTTTCGTGCCGAAGTTCGGCGTTTTTCTTGGCGATTTGCTCAAGCTCCATAATGGTGGAGGCCTCAGACCGCATTGGCACGAACCGCCGTCCTTATAGCTAGAACATTGTTCGGCATGCGATCTGAGTTAGAACCCCCGTAAGAAAATGGTCGGGACACCTAGCTCACTCCCTTGTTTTTGTAACCAATCGCCAACCAAGCGGAGGTTGGAGTGAGCTAGGCGAACCCGATTATATAAAGAGCCAAATTGATCAAACAGTTTACTGTCAGCTAAACGAACAAAAAGATATCAGGAGGGAGATATGTTTTTTATTTGCTAACTGACAGAAAACTATTTGATAATTAACCATACACTAATATATTTTATTTAAAATGTCAATTCCCGAACAAGAGCAAACAGAACTACGCTATTTATTGGGCATAGCCCATATTGGCAATATTGGACCGATCCGTTTTCAAAGAATCAAAAAATACTTCTCCAATCTTGCCGATTTTTGGCAAGCTAACCTAATCGATATTATCAATTCCGGAATTGAAGAGGCGGTGGCTCATAAAATTATCATCAACCGTAATCAAATTGATTTAGAAAAAGTTTGGCAAACACATCAAGACGCCAATATTAAATTATTATCCATTAATAATCCTAATTACCCCGCTCAACTAAAACAAATTTTTGATCCACCTTTTTTATTGTTCTATCGTGGTGACATTAATATTTTAAATAAAACCGCCTTGGCTGTTGTTGGCGCCAGAAAATATACTAGCTACGGCCAACAGGCCACTCATTCCGTGGTTAGTAAATTAGCCTCTTCTGGATTGGTAATTATATCTGGTTTGGCCCTCGGTATCGACGCCATCGCTCATCAAGCTACCCTAGAAGCCTCTGGCCTAACCGTTGGTGTACTTGGCGCCTCAGTAGCTCAAAAAGAAATTTATCCACAAAGCAATTATCATTTATCAGAAAAAATTATTGCTAATGGTGGCTGTTTAATTTCCGAATACCCCATTGGCACCATACCACTTAAGCCCAATTTTCCACGACGCAATCGCATTGTCTCCGGTTTAGCTAAGGGTGTTTTAGTAATAGAAGCCCAGCAAGATTCTGGATCATTAATTACTGCCAAATGCGCCCTAGAACAAAACCGCGATGTCTTTGCAATTCCAGGAACTATTTTTAGCCCCTACTCCCTGGGTACTAATGATCTAATTAAAAAGGGGGCTAAATTAGTCAGTGATGCTCAGGACATTTTAGAAGAATTTGATATCCAAGAAATCGCCACTTATCCTACCACTAAAACATCAACTCTTTCAGAGGCAGAAAGTACCGTTACTAAATTCTTATCTAAAGAAAAAACTCATATTAATCTAATTGCCCAAAAAAGTAATTTGGCCATAGCTAATTTGCTCAGTATTTTGACAATTTTAGAACTTAAGGGTATAGTAAAGGACCTAGGTGGCAAAAATTATATCCTTTGCAAATAGCGAAAAATCATTTATACTTATTGTTATATGGCAATTAATTTAGTGATCGTTGAGTCACCAACTAAAGCAAAAACTATTTCTAAATTCTTAGGCAAAGACTTCAAGGTGGAGTCTTCTTTTGGTCATATTCGCGATTTGCCAGAAAAAAAATTAGGTGTTGATACTGAGCATAATTTTGAACCGACTTATATTGTTCCCACCAAGAGTAAAACTCGTGTCACTGAACTAAAAAAACTAGCTGAAAAATCTGGCAAAATTTACTATGCTACTGACGAAGATCGCGAAGGCGAAGCAATTGCTTGGCATTTATCACAAATCTTAGGCACGCCAATCCAAGAAACGGAGCGTATTACTTTTCATGAAATTACTAAAGAAGCCATTGAGGAATCACTAAAGCACCCCCGCCATATTGATATGCACATGGTCAATGCCCAACAGGCCCGCCGTATCCTAGATCGCCTAGTGGGTTATAAGTTATCGCCATTTTTATGGAAAAAGGTAGCTAAAGGATTATCCGCCGGTCGCGTTCAATCAGTAGTTGTGCGCTTGATTGTTGAAAAAGAAAGAGAAATTCAAGCTTTCAAAAGTGATGAGTATTGGGAAATTGATGGTAAATTTAAAACCATCCGCAATGATGAATTTGAAGCTAAACTACAAAAAATTGATGGTAAAACCATCGATAAATTAGATATTAAAACCGGAGACCAAGCCAAGCAAATAGAAACCGAATTAAATAGTGGTACTTTTTATATTTCTGAAATTGAAAAAAAACAAAGTAAACGCAACGCTCCAGCTCCTTTTACTACCTCCACTATCCAACAAGAGGCTAATCGTCGTATGCATTTTTCAGCTAAACAAACCATGATGATCGCCCAAAAATTATATGAAGGCGTTTCTCTTGGGGGCGAAGCGGTTGGTTTAATTACTTACATGAGAACCGATTCCTTAAATTTATCCCAAAAATTTATTGATGAAGCTGCAGAATATATTAAAAAAGATTTGGGCGAAAAATATTTAGATAGCAAAAATTTTAAAACGAAATCCAAGGGCGCTCAAGAAGCTCATGAAGCTATTCGTCCAACTAGCGCTATGCGCACCCCAGAACAGGTAGAAAAATATTTGGACGCTAATCAATTTAAGCTTTATCAACTAATCTGGCAACGCGCTGTCGCTTCTCAAATGTCTCCAGCCGAAATTGATGCTACTTCTGTTAGTATCAATACTCAAAGCGATAAATACACCCTTAAAACTACTGGCCAAATTGTGCGTTTCCCTGGTTTTTTAAAGGTTTATCCAACCTCCACCAAAGATGAACTTTTGCCCGAAATGAATGAGAAAGAAATAGTTACTCCAATTAATATTGCCTCCGCGCAAAAATTTACTCAGCCACCGGCTCGTTATTCTGAAGCCAGTTTGGTTAAAGTATTAGAAGAAAAAGGTATCGGTCGCCCATCTACTTATGCACCAACCATCGCTACTGTCGTCGATCGCGGCTATGTCGAAAAAATAGATGACCGCCGATTAAAGCCGACTGATATTGCTTTTGTGGTTAACGACCTTTTAGTCACTCATTTTAGTGAAATAGTAGATTACGATTTTACCGCTAAAATGGAAAATGACTTAGATGAGGTAGCCGAAAACCACTTAAAATGGCAATCCGTTATTAAGGAATTTTACGAACCATTTAATATCAAACTCATGGCCAAGGAAAAAGAAATTAATCGCAAAGACACTACCGAAACTGCCACAGACGAGATTTGCGAAAAGTGCAAATCACCAATGGTAATTAAGGTTGGGCGCTTCGGAAAATTCTTAGCTTGTTCTAACTTTCCCGAATGCAAAAATACCAAAAAAATTGGCGCTGATAATAAGCCCCAAGAACATCAAGAGCCTCAATTATTAGAAGAAAAATGCCCAGATTGCGGTTCACCACTAGCTATAAGACTTGGACGCTTCGGTAAATTTACCGGCTGTTCTAGTTATCCTAAGTGTAAATACATTAAAAAAGAAGCACCAAAGGAAATTACTCTTCCCTGCCCTAAGTGTGGTGGTCAAATAGTGCCAAAGCGCTCTAAGCGCGGATTCTTTTATGGCTGTAGTAATTATCCCAATTGCGATTGGGCCACCTGGAATAAACCAAATGGAGAAAAATGTCCTAAATGTTCTCATCCGATAGCCGAAGATAAAAACGGCATCATCAAATGTACCAATAAAGACTGCGTTTAAATATACAAAAAGCCATCGTAAAAACGATGGCTTTTTTAATTAAACTAAGTACTAAACCTTTGGCGGTTCATCTTCTGATTTTATTTCAGATTTATTTTCTAATTCACTTTCTAATTTTACTGTTGCAGAATCAATTACTGGTGAATTTGGAACTTCTGCAACTACTACTGCCTCAGATTGCTTGGCTAATTCAATATCACGATTAATCTTTTCCATTGCCTTTTCATCAGCCAAACTAACATTTTCTGATTTATAATTTTGATAACCATCTTTATTAGAGGTAACATAAAAAGAAGTAGCAGCGTTTTCATCCGTAATAAAGCCATAACGACCCGCCTTATCTGTCACTTGATAATCTAACATCTTGCCATATTCCGGAGAAAAAATTCTAACTACTGCTTTTTCTAGTTTACCCTTAGAACTCTTATCATAAATAACACCCCAGCCTTTAGTTTTTGTTTTTTGAGCCAATCGCCTAAAGAAACCATACATCGCAAAATGAACCAATATCAATACAAAAGTTAATTTATTTGGCGAAACCGCAAAAGAAACCAAGGCAAACACTGGACCAAGTAAAGCCATCTTTCTCCCCCAAGACTTTAAATCATATTCACGCAATATCTGTTTATCACTCAAAACAACCTCTCCTGGATCTAGCGGAATATTAGCGCTAATCATCCCCTCTTTACCCTCGGGAATAATCAACTCATTACCATAATAAAGATCAGCGTACTTTTTATCTTCCACGCTATTATTTAAAATTACTGACGGAAAAACAAAGTTAGGTTTAGTAACTGTTAGATAATAATTACCAGTATCCGTAAAAAAGGCGTAGCGACCCTGCTTATCCGTTACCTTGGACCGTATTAATCGATTATCTGCCTTATTATACAAACGAACAATCGCTAAATCTACTGGCTGCTTGGTTACTGAGTGATAAACTACTCCCCAATCTTTTTTCTTGCGACCAAATAACCAAAACAATGGCTCTGTAAATAAAAATTGTAAATAAGCAATAAAATTCCACCAAGAAATAGCAGTCACTGCGGCCACTGTTGCCAAAGAAACGGCGGCGGCTACTGCTGGAGCAGCGCCTTGATTTACGGTTTGCACTATTAGATTATCTGCCTTAATCACATCTCTAACCGCTTTATTAATACCAGTAATTTCTTTTACAATCTGACTTTCGTTAATATTTTTAATTACTCCCGTAACAACATCGGCCGGAGCCACTAATGCATTACCAACATTTTCTAAAATAGCCTGCGCGCCACCACCAATAGCGTTACCAATAGAACTACCTATTGATACCACGGAAGAAATTATTGGTGGCACAACTGGGGGTTCCGTTGATGGAACAACTGGAGGTTCTGTAGGTGGGACTACCGGAGGCACAACTGGGGGTTCCGTTGGTGGAACAACTGGTGGTTCAGTAGGTGGGACTACCGGAGGTACAACCGGGGGTTCCGTTGGTGGAACAACTGGTGGTTCAGTAGGTGGGACTACCGGAGGTA
>CAZNIV010000008.1:0-2300 GCA_964573235.1 uncultured Gammaproteobacteria bacterium | reverse complement strand
CAACCGGGGGTTCCGTTGGTGGAACAACCGGAGGAACTACCGGCGGTATAATAGGCGGCGTTTCTGATACGCGAGTTCTTTGCGGGCGCCAATCAGTAGTAATCTTAAAATTTACCATTCCACAAGAACTATCAGTCGCACAATTAAAAACTATCCAACCATAATTTTGGCTCCAAGCGTAACCAGAAAATTCACCGTTAACATCAATAACCACTCCGCCATTAGTCGGCTTAAAATTAATCCAACCAGTTAATTCGCCCCAGGCATAACCAGATAAATAACCTTCTTTGTCATTAATTACGCCACCATTAGTCGGATTTAAATTAATCCAACCCACATTTGCGCCCCAAACCATACCCGTAAGCCCTGTGTCTGTAATACGAACTGTACTTTTATCCGTACCAAAATTAATCAAACTACCATCACTAATAATTTTAGCGAATTTATTAGTCCCGTCAATTGTTCCATCACTAACAGAAGCTTTAACCGTGCTAATATTACCGAAACAAAGCAGAGACAATGCAGTAATAGAAACAATCTTTATCCCCTTTTTCATAATATAATAATTAGTTATTTGCTAATCTTATTAACTAACTCCGATAATTCTGCCTCGCTATAATATTTTATTACTATTTCTCCGCCATGACCCTTACCTCTAATTTCTACTTTGGTATTTAAATTTTGCTCTAACCGCTCTATCTTATCATTAAGCTCGACATCAAAATTAACTTTGCGAATTTTTTTTGCTACTACTACTTTTTTTTGAAGCTGCTCGGTTTCACGCACACTTAACTTTTCTTCTAAAATCTGTTTCAACAATCTAAGCTGATCTTCTTCAGGAACGCCAGCCAAGGTACGCACATGACCCTCAGATAGCTTACCTTCCCAAATTGCCTGCTTAACATCATCATGAACGGTTAATAGTCGTAAAGAATTGGCAATCACCGAACGACTCTTGCCCACCCTTTTGGCTAACTGCTCTTGCGTTAAATTAAATTCATCAACCAATTTTTGATAAGCCATCGCCGTTTCTAACGGATTCAAATCTTTGCGTTGCAAGTTTTCAATTAATGCTACTTCCATTTTCTTTTGCTCAGTCATATCGCGAACAATGGCTGGCACTACTGGCAAATTCAAAGCCTTAGCTGCGCGCCAACGTCTTTCACCAGCAATAATCTGAAACTTTTCACCATCCTTAGTTAAAATTAATGGCTGGATAATTCCATGTTCACGAATTGACTCAATTAAATCATTGTGATCATCTTCCTGAAATTGTACTCTAGGCTGATTAGGATTTGGCACCACTTTATCGATTGCGATTTTCATCACCCTCTCGTGTACTACCTCGCCATCAATAACCGGCGCAATGGCTGTGGGCGAAGAAACTAAACCACTACCCATCTTTTTCGATGGTATCAAAGAGTCTAATCCCCTACCTAATCCACTCATTTTTTGCATATATAACTTTTATTTTTCAATATAATCAATAAACTCTCGGGCCAAACGCTCATACGCTTTAGCACCTTTAGATCCCGGGTCATAATCCAAAATACTCTTGCCATGGCTTGGCGCTTCCGATAATCGAACATTGCGCGGAATCACCGAACGAAATATTTTATTAGGAAAATGACGATATAATTCACGCAACACATCGTTAGCTAATTTAAAACGACTATCAAACATAGTTAAAACAGCGCCAAGAATATCTAGTTCTGGTTTAACATTTTCTTGAATTAACGCAATAGTCGCCATTAATTGACCTAAGCCCTCTAAGGCAAAATACTCCGCCTGAACCGGAATTAATACTCTATCAGAAGCCACTAACCCATTAATAGTTAATAAGCTCAATGATGGTGGGCAATCGATAATAATATAATCAAAATCATCTTTAATCGACATTAAATTATCAGATAAACGATATTCCCGACGATCCATGTTTACCAATTCAATACTAGCACCAGCTAAGGATTGAGTAGACGGCGCCACCTTTAACCTCTTATGATTAGTATTAACCGCAATATCATGAAAAGAAAAGGTACCCGTTAATACTTCATAAACACCCCTATCGCCATCTTTGGCTACTCCCAAAGCAGAAGTCGCGTTGCTTTGCGGATCTAAATCAACAAGTAAAACAGACTTACCTAATTTGCTTAGGTAAGCAGCTAAATTAACTGAAGTAGTAGTTTTTCCCACTCCTCCTTTTTGGTTTACAACCGATACAATCTGTCCCATATGTCATTCATTATAACATAAAATCAACAAACAGTTAAAGGTGTATTTATTCATCATCTTTCACTTCA
>CAZNIV010000007.1:0-29712 GCA_964573235.1 uncultured Gammaproteobacteria bacterium | reverse complement strand
CTTATTGGACTTTCTCAAGATCTGTCCGAAAAATTAATTTTTGGCTTAGCTTCTGATGCCGGGTCAATACTTTCTGGAAGTATTGCTGGTGATACTATTTTTAGAGCGACAAGCACTCAGAAAATAATGTTTGGTGTTAGTAGTACATCCTCGGCGGTTCCCGCATTAACGATAAGCTCAGCAAACAGTGTTGGCATCGGAACGAGTACGCCATCTCAAAAGCTTACTATCGCTGGTAATCAATATTTAACCGGTGCTTTCTTCGATGGTTCTTACGCTTCGGGTACGGCTGGAATGTTATTGCAAACCACGGGCACTAGTACCAATTGGGTAGCGACATCTTCTTTGGGTATAATTTCTTCTCAGTGGATTTCATCTAGTTCGGACATTTATTATAGTGCAGGAAAAGTTGGAGTCGGTGTTTCCTCTGGTCTATCAGCTAAGCTTAATGTTTTGGGCACGTCTAGTTTTGCCGGACCAGTTTATAGTTTATTTAATAATACCAATAAGCCAACTGTAATTTATAGCACTGGATTTAGTATTAACCCTGGACAAACAGCCATTTCTGGCCGATATGCTTATGTTCTTGGTAGTAATAGGATGGCTGTTATGGATGTTTCCAATCCATCATCCCCAGTTCAGGTTGCCACTTCTTCTGACAATGTTGGTTCGGGACCTATTGCTATTTCTGGCCGGTATGCCTATATCATTAATAATAGTAGTTCGACTTTTAATGTTGTAGACATTTCCAATCCATTGACCCCAATTAATATTGCCAGTACTACCGTAGGATCGAACCCTCAAGTAATGGCAATTTCCGGTCATTATGCTTATGTGTCTGATTATAATGGTTTTATTTTTGTGATAGATATTTCTAATCCGCTCTCCCCAGTTAATGTTGCTACCACCACTCTTTACAATGGCGCCTCAGGAAGATCCTTGGCTATTTCCGGTCGTTATCTTTATGTTCAAGATAGTAATTTTATTGATATTATAGACATAATTAATCCATTAAGCCCTATAATTATAGGTAGGGTGTCGATTCAAGGCCCTTTTAATATGACTATTTCTGGCCACTATGCATATTTAGCCGATCCTTATTCTAGTGCTTTACGTATCGTTGATATATCTAAACCTTCTTCCACGCCTTCTTCCGCACAGATTTTCATCGGCGCCAATGATTTAACAAGTGTTTCAGTATCTGGTCGCTATGCGTATGTTTCTACCATGTATCATAATATATATGTCGTAGATGTCTCTGATCCCCTTAATCCAGTCATAATTAATAATTTTGGACCCAATTCAAGATATATGACCATTTTTGGTCGCTATGCTTTTGTGTCACATTACAGTAGTTATTCGCCATATAATATTTCCATAGTAGATCTTCAAGGGGCAGAATTTACTTCGGCTCAAATAGGCTCTCTTGAAGTTAATAAAATTCAGGTGCTTAATGATTTGGATATTCAAGGTAATGCAAACATAAGGACTTCATTGTCTATTGGTGTAGGTGGTATAATATCTAACGGTCCTTTATCGGTATCAGCTACAACTACCCCATCTTATTTTGGTGGCAGCGTTGGTATTGGTACCTCCTCTCCAGCTTACGCACTAGATGTCTTCGCCTCTACTACTGGCGTAATTGCTAGATTTAATAACTCTACCAATAACACCAATTGTACTTTAACGGCTAGTGGCGGAACAATTTCCTGCACTTCTGATGAAAGACTTAAAAAGAATATTAGCCAATTAAGCTATGGCTTAGCTGATATCATGAATTTGCAGCCCGTGGTTTTTAATTGGAAGAGCGATACGGATGGCTCTACTTCCACTCTCGGTTTTATTGCTCAGGATGTAGAAAAGGTTTTACCACAGCTTGTTAGCACTGATGAGGTTAGTGGTTATAAGAGTTTGAGCCAGATAGGAATGATTCCAATTATCGTGAATGCTATTAAACAAATCGGTTCGTTTATTAACAAAATTGAAAATGGCATTGCTTATCTAAAGAATATTGTAATTGAAAGGCTAACTATCGGCTCAGCCGAAAAACCAACCGGTATTACTATCTATGATAAAAATGGTCAGCCGGGTTGTTTATTTGTTGACGATATTAATACAGGAGTTACTAAGGTTACTCCGGGTGCTTGTGGAATTTTAGTTCCTGCGGTCAATACTCAGCCCGATTCAATATCAAATAGTCCGATTATAGATATTTCTACAACCACGCCAGAAGTCGCTACGACCACCCTAGAGGTAAGCACAACAACTGACCCGATTTTAGAAGCCACTAGCTCACCACAGGTAATAGATTCAGCCACCACCACTGATCCAGTTTTTCCTCCAGCAGACCCTGCTCTGGTCGATCCAGCTCCAGTAGATCCGGCACCTGCCCCAGTAGAATAGTAAAATTAAATGCTTAATATATAAAACCGGTCTGAATAGGCTGGTTTTATTTATGCACCAATTAGCGCCATTCGATCGTATATAATCATATAAGTAATGGCTTAAGTTCAAGATTTGGAGCTTAATTACATTATTAAAAGGATAATTAAATTAAAAAAACTAAAGTTTTATGCAAAAAATGAAAAAATCATTATTTTTCGTTGGTGCTATGGCAATAACTTCTTTGGCTATTGCTGGTTCGGTTTCTGCTCAAACACCGAGTAATTTTGAGTCAGGTCGTCAGGGTAATAGAATGAATCAGAATGCTCAAGGACCGATGATAAATGGCACAATTTCGACTATCAACGGAACTAATATTGTTTTAATAGGTAAAGCAGGATTGGGTAGGGGCGCTACCAGCTCGGCAGATATTATTTATAATGTTAATGTAGCTAATGCGGTATTTAAACAATTTTCTAGCAGTACAGACAATCGAATGGTACAAACCACCACAACCATCGCAAATATCAAAGTGGGCGACCCAGTGACCGTGCGCGGAGAGATAAGTAGTTCCTCGGTTATAGCAAAAGAGGTGATTGTTGGAAAGGGTATTGGTCAGGGAATAAAAAAAGGTTCTTGCCAAAATGAAGAATGTAAATTTGATAAACAAAAGGGGCCAGATTCAAAATTAGGAAAAATAGAGAAGAGCTCCTCAACTAATGGCATAGATAAAAAAGAAAAAGAGGTTAATAGATCCGAGACTAAATCGGGTTTCTGGTCAAATATATTTAGTCCGGTTAAAAGTTTATTTGGTAGAATGTTTGGACATAAAAATAATTAATTGTTTGCGTGCATACATAAAAAGAAGCCCTTTAAAGGCTTCTTTTTATGTATGGTAACAGGTATTTTTCTGGTGAAAAATCATGCGACCCCGAATCGCACCGTCGTGCTCCGCCTCGCAAATAAAAACAAGGTCGTTTAAAGACCTTGTTTTATATTTGCGCCCAGTAGGATTTGAACCTACGACCGTTTGCTTAAGAGGCAACTGCTCTACCAACTGAGCTATAGGCGCACGAATAATAAATAAATTATTACCGAACTATTATAGCATTATCCCCGATAAAAATCAAGGGTTGGTGGGTCTAAAACTCAATTTTAGATAACTGGGTAATATTGAGCTCGTAAGTTTCTTTACTGATCAATCCCGCCTTAAATAAATCTTTAATGGCCGCATCCATGGTGATCATTTTCTCTCGGCCACTAGTTTGAATGATAGATTTAATTTGAGCTACTTTATTTTCACGGATTAGGTTAGCGATGGCTGGAGTATTGATTAAAATTTCTCTGGCAGCAATTCGCCCACCGTTTATTTTTGGTAATAATCTTTGAGAAATAACGCCACGCAAAACTAAGGATAATTGCATGCGTATTTGATTTTGTTGATGGGGAGGGAAGATATCAATAATACGATCAATAGTTTGGGCGGCACTGTAAGTGTGTAGAGTGGCGAATACTAAATGGCCGGTTTCGGCTAGGGTAATGGTGGTGGCAATAGTTTCTAAATCGCGCATTTCACCAACCATAATCACATTTGGATCTTGGCGTAAGGCATGTACTAAGCCAGATTCAAAGGTGAGCATATCGGTGCCGAGTTGTCTTTGACGAATAATGCTTTTGATTGGCTGAAAAACAAATTCGATCGGATCTTCTAATGTGATAATATTAGCACTTCGGTTTTCGTTAATGTGATTTATCATGGCAGCTAGAGAAGTAGATTTACCACAACCGGTTGGGCCAGTGACTAGAATCAATCCGCGGTCAGCCTCAATCATTTTATAAATAACCTCTGGCATTCTAACTTCCTCTAGTGTCGGAATTGTTGTAGGAATAATACGGGCGGCAATGCCGATATTGCCTTTTTCCCAATGAAAGTTTACACGAAAACGCTGACCACCATTTAGTTCATAAGCTAGATCCATGTCGCGGTTGGTCAAAAAGCGATTTAGTTGGTTTTTATCTAACATTTCCTCAGTGATATCTTTTATTTCATCACTAGAAAATATTTTTTTGCCAATTGGCTCTAAAATGCCATCAACGCGCCAAAAGGCAGGTAGATTTGCTACTAAATGCACATCAGAGGCGCCTTCTTCCACGGCCTCTTTTAAAAGGGAATCAATAAGCATGGGAAATATTTAAAGAATTATTTGATATTCCAACTTTTTTTGGCTAATCCGTTTTGGGCGGCATTAGTTTGCGCTTCTTGCTTGCTAGTACCTTTGCCAGTAGCGATTAGTTCTTTGTCTAAATAGACACCAATTTCAAATGTTTTGGCATGATCAGGGCCAGTAGCGCTGATAACCTTATATACTGGAGTAACACCAACTTTATCTTGAGCCATTTCTTGAAAGTAACTTTTGGCGTCGATGTATAGCTTGTTTTTTAGGATATTATCTAATTTACTGATAATTTTATCTTCAACAAATTTTTTAGCCACTTCTATGCCTTGATCTAGATAGATGGCGCCAATAACGGCTTCCATGGCATTAGCTAAAATATATTGTCGGCTTTTGGGATTGCTATCTTTAGCTTCACCTTTGCTTAAAAATAAATATGGTTCAATGCCAATTTCATCAGCGATTGAAGCAAGATTAATAGCGTTAACTAAACTGGCGCGCCAGTTAGTTAAGTCACCTTCGGGGTCAGGAAAATTAGTAAAGAGATTTTCGGTAACGATAATCTCTAAAACAGCGTCGCCCAAGAATTCAAGTCGCTCATTGTGATCAAGATGGAACTCAGGGTGTTCATTCAAATAAGAACGATGCACCAATGCTTGGGTAAGGTTGTTTTTGTTTTTAAATTTAACGCCTAGTTTTCTTTCTAGGGTAGTTAATTCTTTGACCATAATTTAAACGGTTTCTGTAGGTGATTCGTTTGATTTGGTTTCTGTTTCTTCTGGGGTAGTTTCTGTTGCTTTTTTAGCAGCTTCTTCACGATTTTTGATGTCAATAACTTTTTCACCCATTTCTTTATAAACAGCGCCTAAAACACCATTTACAAATTTGCCCGACGATTCGCCGCCAAAAGCCTTAGCGAGTTCAATGGCCTCATTAATAGCCACTTTGGCGGGGATATTTTCATCAAAGCGTAATTCATATGTGCCCAAACGCAAAACATTGCGATCGATAATAGTAATTTGGGCGATCGGCCACTCGGGTGCGAATTTGGTAATTAAGCTATCTATTTGAATGATATTCTTAACTACGCCACCAATTAGGTTGGCAATAAAGCCATCATCGTTGAATTCTGGAGCGAATTCCTCACGATTATGCTCCAAGATTTCTTGGATATCATCTTTTTGTCCGTTAAAATCCCATTGATATAGACTTTGGATGGCAATAGTTCGCGCCAAGTGTCGATTAGACATAATTATTTGGTGGTTTTAGCTTTTTTGGCTAACTTTTTGTCGGTTTTAGTTTTAATCACCTGTTTGCCTTTATAAGTGCCACAGCTTTTGCAAGTGACATGAGGCAATGCTGGCTTTCCACATTGTGGGCAAGCTACAGATTTTACAGGTTTTAGCGCAAAATGTGATGCGCGTCGTCTTTTTGACGATCTATTACGGCGTTGACCAGGTAAACCCATACTAGTTTATTATTTTTTAAATAGGATTATTATTAATGCATGTTCTGCAATAATCGATGTAATTCTAACACAATTAGCTGATTTTTGCAACCCAGAAACTATTTTTTCATTTCCTTAAGATACTGGCGTAGGGTCAAAGGTAGTTTGCTCTTGTATTCACGCTGGTTTCCAGCAGGGTCAGTAAAGGCTAGGTAGTAAGAATGTAAAAAGATGCGTGATATTGGTTTATTTAACTTTAGTTTATTGTTGATATATAGAGGGTCGCCAACGATCGGTATATTTTTAGACAATAAATGAACGCGGATTTGATGGGTGCGACCGGTTAAAATCTGAATATCTAATAAGGTGTGGTTAATAAAGCGTTCTTTAACCTCATAAGTGGTAATGGCTGGTTTATCTTTGGCGCTTAATTGATTACCTTGAACATATGGGTGAGCGGCGAATAAACCGGGTTTAGTTAAAGATCGGCCGATAGGCATATCAATGGTGTCGCTATCTTTTTCTACTTCACCATAAACGAGCGCCTCATATTTTTTGACAATACCTCTGGTTTTAAATAAATTTTTAAAATAATCAAAAGAGGCTTGAGTGCGGGGAATAACCATTAAGCCAGAAACATCTTTATCTAGACGATGAACAATGGCAGCTCTTTCTGGGCTTTCACCAATCTTTTTTAACTCAGGGTATTTAGCAATAAGTAAGTCAATCAGGGTGTTGTCAATGTTTTTTACTGTAGGATGCACTAAAATGCCAGCTGGTTTTTCAACAATAAGATAATCTGGTTCTTCAGCGACAATTTCAATTTCCCAGTTTGTTTTTTTAGTTTTTTTAGTTTTGATCGGAACAACCTTAGGGGCGATTTTCTTTTCTTGAAAAGTAATAATGTCATCGGTTTTTAAAAAGCGATGCACAGAACTGACTTTGCCATTAACTAAAACCTCCTCATCCAAAATCATCGCTTTGATTTTAGAACGAGAAAGGGTGCCTAAATTTTCGGTGAGAAATTTATCTAAACGAGCGCCAGAAAATTCAGGCTTAATCGTTAGTTTGTTGGTGGATGAGGCGTTTTCTTTCTTCTTCATAATATTTTATATCAGGATGCATGGATTTAAGCGCTTCGTCATTAAGTTTATTTAACTCAGTAGCGCGTTTTTCCAAATATTCTTGGTTATTTAATGTAGGTTGTTCGAGGATTTCGCCCAGAAGGGCATTGAGTAATAGGCCTAAACGGGGGCCGGGTTCTAATTTAAGTAATTGCATTAGCTCAGTGCCGTTTATCTTGAGCATTTTAGCAGTTATTGGTTCTAGAATCACTTCTTTAAAACGCCGCTCTAGTTCTAGTAGCTTCCAAGGCTTAGCCTTAGGTCGGCCCATGCCCAAGCGATCACAAATGCGTAAATTAATAAAGTCGATTAAATTATCTTGGCCAAGGCGATTAATTAGGCGACGAACGCCAGAGTCAGTAACGGTGTCTAGAGCATAGTAGAACATATGATAGCGCACGAGGTGTTCTACTTGTTTAATTAAGTCGTTAGGATAATTAAGTCGTTTTAAAAGCTGTTTGGCCATTTTAGCGCCGAGTTGGTCATGGTTATAAAAAGTGGAATCAACTCCTTGGCCGTTTTTGGTTTGGGGCTTAGCTACATCATGTAATAAAGCGGCCCAGCGCACAGCGAGAGAGAATTTTTTACTAGCGGCGGCACCTAAAGCGCGCACGTTATGTTCAAATACTTCATAAACATGTTCTTTGTTTTGGCCTACGCCAACGCCAGCGTCCACTTCGGGAATAAGTAATTTTAAAATGCCTAATTCTTGCAATAAGCGAATGCCGTTCTCAGCTTTATCGGATAAAATAATTTTAGTTAACTCTTCATTGATGCGCTCTATGGGTAAGGTGGCCAATTCTCTAGCTTTTTGGTGAATTGCTTTTAGAGTTTTTTCTTCGATGGTGTAATTTAGTTGGCAAGAAAAACGAATGGCTCTTAACATGCGAGTATAATCTTCTTGAAAACGCTGTTCTGGTTTACCGATGGCGCGAATGATTTTATTTTCTAAGTCTTGGATGCCTGAGAATTCATCGACAATTTTTTCGTTTTTGAAATTCCAAGCCAAAGCATTGATTGTAAAATCGCGACGACCTAAATCAGCTTCAATTGGTAAATTGGCATCGCTTTGGATATCGAAATCACGATAACCGCCACTCATGCCCGCTTCTTCAGTGCGAGGTAGTGCAAGATCTAGTGGTTCGCCTTCATGGCCGGTTGGTGAAAATTTAAATACGCCGAAACTTTTTCCGACTAAATTAATTTTTCCTAAAGAGGCTAAAAAAGTTTCTAATTCTTTGGCGGGCACTTGACGAATGACAAAGTCAAAATCTTTAGTTTCCTTGCCAATAATTAAGTCGCGAACCGCGCCCCCGACCAGATAAATGTCGGCTTGGGGGAATTTTTGGTACAGTTGATGGATAAAAGAAAAATCGCGATGATTAGCCATCGATAATTGCCAGTCGCTAAGTTTTTGTTCAAGTTCTTTTTTATTCACAAATTTCGCCATTTATAGCGGTTTATGATACCAAATTATTTGGTTTTTGGCAAGGTGTCAGTACCAGTGGTATTAATGGCTTTTTCTATGTCAGATTGGAATTGTTTAGCTTGTTCGGCCATTAAAAATTGAAAGCTTTGGTAAGCTTCTGGTTTTTTGAGGTTAATGGGTAGATTAAGGGAGGTTAATTGAATACTTAAATCAGCCGAGGAATTTACTAAATTATCATTAATAATGCCAAGGGTGATTTGTTTTAGTTTAAGATCATACCAGCTAAGCCAGAGGTAATTATTATGAAAAGTTATTTTATCTAAGATAGTTTTAATGGTGGCAATTTTTTCGTTGGTGGTAGTTGTGGCGTTTAAAATATTATCTGCCTTGATAATAAAATTAAGTAAGCTATTTTTGTTAATAGTAAAAGAATATTTTAACTGACCATTGTTAAAACCAACAAATTTAGCCTGATCAAAAAGATTGGTTTCGGGTAACATTTTTTGGATAAGTGTAGTTTTTTCTTGGTATTGCCTGACCTGTTCGGCGGTATTAGTGGCTTCCATTTTGTTCATTTCTTGACCGTTAAACATGATCCAGCGATTGGTCAGGTTGTTAAAATTAATTGGACCAAAATTAGGCAGATAAGAAGTATTAACAAAAAAGTCGTTATTAATTAATTTGGTTTGTAAAGAAACGGGTTGCTCTATTTTTAAAGAGGTGATGGGTGGATTGGTATCGGCTAGTTTGATATTTAAGTTTAACTCAGTAGCTGTTTTTTCTGTAGAGCGATCAATTTTCGCTGAGCCAAAAATATCAAAAGCAATGGTGGTGGTGCCATTTAAATCTCGCCCGTACTCATTTAAAGAGGCGATAATGTCTTTATTAGGGATGGCAAAGTTTAAATTAATTTGGGTATCAGCCGATAATGACTTGGCGTTAGCTAGAGTGTTTATGATTTTATCGGCCATGGCTTGAGGAGAAAAAATACAATACCATAATTGCCAAGTGCCAAAAATAGCCAAAGCTATTCCTAGTACGAATACGGTTGTAATCAATAATTTTCTTTTTGGATCATTTTTGATTAAATTTGGCTCAGTGAATTGGGCTGGGTTTTCTGGGTGTTGAGCAGCATAAAGCGCTTCTTTAATTTGATTATCATTCCATTTGTTATTAAGTAGGGCGAGAGTAATATCCTCAGGCTTAACGCCAAGGTGTAATTCTTGCTTAATATAGTTTAAAAGGGATTGTTCGATCATGTTCTGTTTTATGATTTTATACTTTAATTATAGCGTTTTTATTGAGATAATGAAAGGCATTGTCAAAAGGTGACTATTCAAGATGTGACAGATGGCACTCAGCTTCTGCTTGACGCTATTTTTGGTTAGAGTTATAATAGATATACCTCCCCCCTAGGTATGTAAATAATTAAAATATATGTCTGAAGTAAACAAAAGAGTTAAGGCGTTAATTGGTTTCAAAAAAGCACATTCGCATTTGGCCAAGGTGATTAAAATGGTCGAAGATGGCACGTATTGTATTGATGTAATGCAACAAAATCTAGCGGTGATCGGTTTACTTAAATCGGCTCATCAGCTTTTGATGGAAAACCATTTAAGTAGTTGCTTTATTGGCGCTATGTCTTCTGGTAATACTAAGAAAAAACAGGCGATGGTTGAAGAAATTTTAAAAGTTAGTAAAATAGCCAATAAATAAAATATATGGAAAAGATTTTTTATGCTTCTGGTATGCATTGCGCCTCTTGTGAATTAATTATTCATAAAGAAATTAGCCAATTATCAGGGGTTAAAAAGGTAATGGTGTCGGCGGTTGATAACAGTGTTAAAATTGAGGTAACCGATGATAAGGTGGTTTCTGTTGCTCTGCTTAATAAAAAATTTAAAGAGTTAGGTTATCATTTTTCGCATCAGCCGAATAAGGGGAGTGATAGTTTAACTACCTGGATCTTGGCAGTTGCGGTGTCTGTAGTGTTTTTAGTAATCTTTTTTCTTTTTGGAAAATTAGGTCTTAGTTCTTGGATTTTAGTGGGAGCTGAAAGTTCTTTGATTGCTTTTTTTGTTTTTGGTCTTATCGCGGGGAGTTCTTCTTGTGCTGCTTTGGTTGGCGGTATAGTTTTATCTTTGTCTAAAAATTGGCTAGGTACTAAAGATCAAGCGATTAGCGGAAAAATTTTACCGCACCTAGTGTTTAATCTAGGTCGTTTATTATCTTTTGCAATTTTAGGTGCGATTTTGGGCGCTATCGGTAGTAAAGCCTTGTTATCGCCAACGGTACATAATGTTATGATTGCCTTGGTTTCATTATATATGGTTATTTCTGGTTTGAAATTAATGGGGATTTCTTTAGGTGGTCGTTGGTTTTCTTTGAGCTCTAAAAAAGTTACTAAAAAATTAGCTGATCTAGACGAAAATAAAACGATGTCGCCGTTTGTTATCGGCTTATTAACTGTATTATTGCCTTGTGGCTTTACTTTGGTTACCGAATCGGTGGCGATGATTTCCGGCAGTTGGTTTACTGGCATGATGATTATGGTGATGTTTGTTTTTGGCACCGCCATCCCTTTGTTGTTGATTGGTTTTTTTAGTGTCAAATTAATGAGTGGCCATTTTGCTAGATTATTCACTAAAATTGCTGGTATTTTAATTATTGTTTTTGCTTTGTATAATTTAACTATTCAATTTAATTTGGATGATTTTTTGGCAGTTAAACCGGTTAGCGATACGGTAAAAACCGAAACCATTAACGCGCGCACGATTAATATGGTTTATACTAGCCAGCAAGATATTTCACCAAATACGATTGAAGTAAAAGTGGGAGAAAAGATTCATTTAGTGCTTGACGTTAAAGATACGGCTTATGGCTGTATGAGCACGATTATGATTCAGGAATTATTTGAAACGCCTCAACGCTTAAGGGCTGGTAGTCAAATTATTATGGATTTTACCGCTACTAAAGCGGGTAGCTATTTAATTACTTGCGCCATGGGCGTTCCTCGTGGCACCGTTAAAGTTGTTGAATAATATGGAAAATAAAAATTCTCAAAAATTAGATTTAGGTTTAGTGGGTATGCATTGCGCCTCTTGTGTTAGATTGATTGAACATGGATTAAAAACGGTTCCGGGAGTAACTGAAGTGAAGGTTAATTTAGCATCTGGTCGCGCTTCTATTTCTTCAAATAAAAAAGTATCAACGGATATTTTAATTAAGTCGGTGCGCGACTCTGGCTATGATGCTTATGTTATAGATCACCAATCGCATCATCATGAAGCGATGGCTAAAAGAGAGGAATTGAATAGTTGGAAAAAGAAATTCTATTTTAGCGCTATCTTATCTTTGCCGATGCTGTATTTTATGTTGGGTGATTTTTTCCCCTTGCCGGGTGATGCTTTAGAACCGTATCATGGTTTTATCTCATTGATTTTAACTTTACCCATTCAGTTTATTATTGGTTATGGTTTTTATCGCGGATTGATCAATGGTCTTAAGGCAAAAAGCTTTAACATGGATAGTTTAATTGCTATTGGTACTTCTGTCGCTTTTGGTTATAGTTTGTGGGTTTATTTAAGTTTTGTGGTTGCTCAGCATTCTTTGTTCGGCTTAAATGGCCAAATGATTGAAGATTTGTATTTTGAAACTTCTGCTTTTTTAATTACCTTCGTTGTTTTAGGTAAGTGGTTAGAAGCCAAAGCAAAAAATCGTACCTCGGAAGCGATTAAAAAGTTAATGGACTTATCGCCCAAGTCGGCGCTAGTTAAGCGCGATGGTCAAGAAATTAGAATTCCTGCTGATCAAATTGTGCTTGGCGATATTGTGATTATTAAACCGGGTGAAAAAGTGGCCACCGATGGGGAAGTGGTTTCTGGCAAATCAGCTATTGATGAATCTTTAGTGACCGGCGAGTCATTGCCGTTAGAAAAAGGTATTGGCGATAAAGTAATTGGTGGTACTATTAATCAATTGGGTAGCTTAGAAATCAAAGCGACTAAAATTGGTCAAGATACGGTGTTGGCGCAGATTATTAAATTAGTAGAAGAGGCGCAAGGTTCTCGCGCGCCAATTGAAAATTTAGCCGACAAAGTTTCTGCTATTTTTGTGCCTGCCGTTTTATTAATTGCGGTATCGGTGTTTGTGATTTGGTTTTGGGTTTTGGGGCAAAGTTTATCTTATTCTTTGATGACATTTTGTGCCACGATCGTAATTGCTTGTCCTTGCGCCTTGGGTTTAGCTACGCCAACAGCGATTATGGTAGGTACGGGGCGTGGAGCGCAACTAGGAGTATTAATTAAAGGTGGTGAAGCATTAGAGAAAGCACATAAAATCAATGCTATTGTTTTTGATAAAACAGGTACCTTAACTAAGGGTAGGCCAGAAGTAGTAGATTTGATTAATTTAAATGGCATTGGCAATGAAGAGCTATTAGCTTTAATTTATAGCCTAGAAAATCAGTCAGAGCATCCTTTGGCTAACGCAGTATTACAATATGCTCAAGCACAAAAAGCGTTTAAAAAATCAGTGGTGGATTTTTTGGCCGTTTCTGGTCAGGGCGTATCTGGGGTAATTAATGGCGTTAAATATTATTTGGGCAATGAAAAGATGATTAGTGCCTTGTCGATTAAAGATGATAAGTGGCAACAACAATTACAGCGTTTATCTAGTGAAGGGAAAACGGTGATTACTTTGGCGGATGAACAAAAGGTTTTAGGCTTAATGGCTATTCAAGATATGCTTAAGGATGAAGCTAAAGAGGTGGTAGCTAAATTACAAAAACAAAAAATCAAAGTTTATTTATTAACCGGGGATAATAAATATACGGCAGAAATTATTGCGCGTCAGGCGGGAATCACTGAGGTTTTAGCCGAGGTCATGCCGGCCGAAAAAGAAGCTAAGATTCGCGCTCTGCAAAAACAGGGCTTAAAGGTGGCGATGGTAGGTGATGGCGTTAATGATGCCCCAGCTTTAGCAATATCGGATTTAGGTATTGCGATGGGTAGTGGCACCGATGTGGCGATGGAAACAGGGGATATTGTGCTGGTAAAAAATAATTTGCACGATGTATTGTTGGCACTTAATTTATCTCGAGCTACTTTTAATAAGATTAAGCAAAATTTATTTTACGCCTTAGTTTATAATATTATTTTTATTCCCGTGGCGGCCCGAGCGTTTTCTCATTGGGGAATAACTTTAAAACCAGAATATGCTGGTTTGATTATGGCGATGAGCTCGGTGAGTGTGGTGAGTAATTCTTTGTTATTAAAAAGATTTAAAAGTAAATAATGGCAATTAAAAAAGCGGGCCCGGTGGGTCCGCTATTGTTTTTTTGGTAACATGGTTACCCCTGAGAAAGGTGCTTGCCGTCGTAGTCCACGACGAGCAAGTGATCCTTGGCCCACACGGCCATGGATTCCCGGAGGCGCTTTCGGTCGGTGATGCCGTGAATCATGCCATATATGGTGACGATGATTTCCGGTGATGCCATTGCCAGCGCCACCTTTTTGTCGTCATTTTTCTTGCAACAGTTGCCATTACCACAGTGGCAAGTTGGTTGCATGCTGGCAAGGATTTCATTGAGACAAAGGATGGCGTCTTTGGCGTAGTCGTGCTTGGCTTCAAACCAGCTTCCGTTCAGGGCGTTGCTTACTCGCCATTTGTCAATATTCAGCATACGCCCGAGCATGACCATGCTCAGTACGCCGTCGGCTGTGTTCAAACAGAAGGTCCCGGCGAATTCGCCGAGGTTGAGGCCCCGGATTTTTTCCGGTAGCCCTTTTTCCATCTCAGTAACATCGACCCGGACGCCGTTTGAGGCGGTTGGATCGGCTGGGAACACAAATGCAATTTTCATTTTTCTTCTCCTTGTTGGTTGACTTGTCTAATGAACAATAGCAAACATCAAAGATTACCATATTTTCATCTTATTGTCAACAATATCGATGAATAGTATTGACATTATTTAAATAATATGATATAAATATGAGTCTGCTCCCAGCTGGAGTTGATGTTTGTTCTTTGATTTATTGTTTAAATTAACAAAAAAAACCGGAGGAGTTCCCATGATCCGTCAGATTGCCTTTGTGCGTCAGGCGCCAATTTGTTTTGGTAATAATTGTGGTAAGGTACAACAAGTAAGAAAAACCGGGGAGCGTCTCAGTGGTATTAGGTTTGGTATGGCGGCCATGGCTACGGAGATTCACTCCATTAATACGGCCAGGCAGATACTTGAGGCAGCTAATTGCTCTCATAATATGCCTCCAACCCTGTTGCCGGAAATGGTTCCTCATCGTGATCATCTTTTTGTGCTCGCCGCCATGATCAAATCCGATAAAAGCCTGAAGAGTTGCTTGGAAAATTCCCAAGCGCGAGAAGAGGCGGCATTTTTTGCCACCAGAATATTGTTTAGTCTGTTGCAAAAAGGCAATAATACCAACCCCGACATTCTGGTGGTTGGCGATGGCTTGGCGATCAGTGTCATGGTTTACTACGGTATGCAATCAGGTCTTTTGGGTATCGGCAATAAGCGCGGACATGATCTGGTTTTGGATTCCGTTCTGAACCATGGTCAAGGATTCCTGCTTTCGGAGATGCGCAATCGGGAATTGACGGTTAAGTTGATCGCCTAATTGCACTTGTTTTTTAACCTCGTCCTGCTTTAATCGGCGGGACTTTTTAATTTAAAAAATAAAACAAAAAACAGGCCTAAACCTGTTTTTGTATTTGTGGGCACTAAAGGAGTCGAACCTTTGACCTTCTCGACGTCAACGAGACGCTCTAGCCAACTGAGCTAAGTGCCCTAATATTTAAATTTCAACTAACTAATAACAGTAGGCCAGGAGGGAATTGAACCATCGACATCTACGTTATAAGCGTAGCGCTCTAACCACTGAGCTACTGGCCCATAGGCGTGTTAGGAACTGGAAACTAGTTTACCTTATTTCTTTGGTTTTTTCAAGCTCCTAAATGATTAACTTAGTCTTTATTTCGTCGGTGATTATTTTTTCTGCCTCTGATAAACTAACATCTTCTAATTTGAATTTGGCCAAGTCAGGGTCGCCAACTGGGTTAAACTTTTTAGCTACAAACATAGAATCCACCGCTTTATTGGTATAAATTAAACATTCTACCGCCATTTTGTCACCATTTTTTACTTCGTAGATGATTAAAATGGTGTTAACCTTAGGCATTGAAACAATTAACTCATCAATTACTTCGATAATTTCTGACGGCGCCGTTTCAGTTTCCGTAAAATCGGCGTAACTTAAAACTGACCAGGCCAATTTATTATCCGGATCAGTATTTAATTTAGATAAAACCCGCCCCCACATCTTTAGGGTAGACATAAAGCGATTTTGATATAACGCTTGAATGATTTGGTTACGACGCGCATTTTTCTGAATTAATTCACTGGCAGTATTTAAAGTTTTTGGTGTTACTTTGATGGTTTTAAAATTTTTAGTAGATAAAATAACGCCAGCTAACAAGTAGGTGGCGACTTCTTCGTCAATTAAGTTCTCGTCTACTTTTCTGATTAAATCATAAACAATTTCGGCCGTGGAAGCAGCGGTTAAATCCATTAAATTAACATTGCCGAAAGATTCATTTTGGCTAGAGTGGTCAATATTAATTTTTGGTGTATTGTAAAAAAAGTCGCTGTGGCGTTCAAATAGCTCGCCTAAAGAATCTAAGTCGGGAGTATCTAAAACGATAATTAAATCGTATTTGTAAGCGGAGTGAGAAACGGACACATCTTCTTTATTAAATTGTCCGTTCTTTGGGGTAATAAAAATGTTTAATTTATTTTCCTCTTTGTTATAAGTGAATTCGCCAACTTGCGTTTTGCCGGTGCTAATGCTGATAATAAATTTTTGTAAACTCTTGATTTGTTTTTGTACTTCGCCGGTTGGCAAGAATGAAAGGTGGGTATTGGGTTCAAAGTCCTGACAAATAATGTCGGCATTTTTACCAATTTTTTTAAAAATTCGGCCCAACGCTAAAGCGCTGGCAAAGGCATCGCCAGTCCAGTTTTTGCGAAAAGTGATAAGAATGTATTGGCTTTTTTTAATTAGCTCAATACTTTGTTCGATTGAATTTAGGGCCATAATTTCTACTTTTTTAAACAAAAGTAATAAGCAATCTTATTAGATTATGCTAAAAATGTCAAGCTTTTGACAGTTTGCCAGTAAAATTTTTTTAGTCTTGAAAAAAAACGGTAAATTTAGTAAGATATAACCATTAAATCAATCAAATGTATGAGCAAAATCAATTTGGCGCCAGCATATGACGCATCAGCTATTGAAGACGATATTTACCGCAATTGGGAAGAGTCTGGCTTTTTTAGTCCAGAAAACTTACCCGGAGACCGTAAAAATCGTTATGTCGTTGCGATGCCACCACCAAATGTGACAGGCGTTCTGCATTTGGGCCATGCTCTAGAAAATTCTATTTTAGATACCGAAATTCGCTATCGTCGCATGAAAGGTGATCGCGCCCTATTGATTCCGGGCACGGATCATGCCGCTGTGGCCACCCAAGCTCGCGTAGAAGATAATTTAAAAAAAGCCGGCATGAAGAACCCGCGTCAAGAATTAGGTCGCGAGGGTTTACTTAAAGAGGTTCGCCAGTATGCGGAAAGTTCTCGTCAGACTATCTTAAGTCAAATTCGCAAAATGGGTACGAGCTGTGACTGGAACCGCTTAGCTTATACCATTGATGAAAAACGCTCAAAGGCAGTAACCGAAGTTTTCCGTCGCATGTTTGCTGATGGTTTAATTTATCGCGGTTATCGCGTAGTTAATTGGTCGGTCAAGGGGCAATCTACTTGTTCTGATGATGAGCTGATTTATGTAGATCAAAAAACTAAAGTTTATACTTTCAAATATAGTTATGATTTTCCTATTGCTATTGCCACTACTAGACCAGAAACCAAATTGGGTGATACAGCGGTAGCGGTTAATCCTAAAGATGAACGCTATGCTAAATATATTGGTCAAAAGTTTACAGTGGAGCTTGGAGCTAAAAAACCATTAGTTATTACAATCATTGGCGATGATGGTGTAGATATGGCGTATGGTACTGGCGCGGTAGGTGTCACTCCAGCCCATAGTCAAATCGATTTTGAGATGTACCAAAAAAATAAAGCGATTGGCTTGATTAAGGTAATTGGTCCCGATGGTCGTATGACCGAAGAGGCTGGCTTAGAATATGCGGGATTAAAAATCAATGAGGCGCGGGAAAAATTCGTTAGTTGGCTTAAAGAACAGGGCTTATATATTAAAGAAGAAGAAGTTGATAATAATGTTGGTACTTCTGATCGCTTTGGCGATATAGTAGAATCTTTGCCGATGGACCAATGGTTTATTGATGTGAATAAAAAAATTCCGGGTCGTGGTAAAAGCTTAAAAGAATTAATGCAGGCGGTAGTAACTTCTGGTCATAATAATGATAAGAATAAAATTATTGCTATTAAGCCAGAGCGTTATCATGAATCTTATTTGCATTGGATTGAAAATTTACGCGATTGGTGCATTTCTCGCCAAATTTGGTGGGGTCATCGTATTCCAGTTTGGTATTGTGATGATTGCAAAGAAATTTTCTTTAATGATAGTGCTAATCCAACTTGTCCTAGATGTCAGTCAATTAAAACCCATCAAGATGAGGATACTTTAGATACTTGGTTTTCTTCTGGTTTATGGACATTTTCTACGCTTGGTTGGCCAGATGACACACAAGATATGAAAGATTTTCATCCAACCGATTGGATGCAAATGGGTTATGAAATTTTATTTTTCTGGATGGCACGCATGATTTTGATGACTACTTATGTGTTGGATGATATTCCATTTAAAGAAGTATTTATTCATGGTATTTTACGCGATAAAAATGGCAAGAAGTTTTCTAAGTCCTTAGGTAACGGCATTGATCCATTGGATGTAGTGGCTAAATACGGCACGGATGCTTTGCGTTTTTGCTTACTAAAGAGCGCTGGCAATGGTAATGACGCTAAGTTTTATGAAGAAAAAGTAGAAAGTGCTAGAAATTTTGTCAATAAATTTTGGAATATTTCTCGGTTTATTTTTCAAGCCGTGGAAGATGTTAAGTTCGTAGAAAAAGAACCAGAAGCTAAAACCTTTGCGGATCGTTGGATTTTGACGGAGTTGAAAAAAACAATTAACGCTGTTGATCAATCATTAGATAAGCATGAATTCTCTTACGCTTGCGATCAGTTGTATGATTTCACTTGGGATTATTTTGCCGATTGGTATTTAGAGATTTCTAAAGTAGAAAAAAATAAAGATGAAATTTTATTGTACGTGTTGCAAAACTTAATTCGCTTATGGCATCCAATGATGCCGTTTATCACTGAAGAGTTGTGGAAATATTTTGCCACTGGCAAGATGTTAATGATTAGTTCTTGGCCAGAAACTCAAAGCACTACTGGTGATGCTGTTAAATTAAATAAAGAAGTAGATTTATTTGTAGAAGTAATTAAAGCGATTCGTAACTTGCGCAGTGAAAATAAAATTGAACCGGCCAAGATGGTTAACGCCGTTATTTACGCCAAGGATAACGCTCGGTTTATTTCTGAACAATTACCGATTATCCAAAAATTAGCGCGCTTAGATCAGGTAGAAATTAAAGAAGCGGGGGAGAAGCCAGAGCAGAGTATTGGTGCCATGGTTGGTGGGGTAGAAATATTTATCCTATTAGCGGGCTTAATTGATGTGGAAGCGGAAAAGAAACGCTTGACCAAGGAATTAGAGCAAACCGATGAATTGGTTAGTCGTTTATCAGTTAAATTAAGTAACGGTGAATTTGTAAACAATGCGCCAGTGGCGATTGTGGAAAAAGAAAAGGCTAAATTAGCCGAGCAACAAGAGAAATTAAATAAATTAAAGGAGCAGTTAGCTTCTTTGAAATAATTAACCAATAAAGTATGAGCAAGAAGATTATCACCGACGAGAAAGCGGTGGAAACAGTTCTGACTCGTGGGGTAGAAAATGTTTACCCGGAGCGTGAAACGCTAAAAAAGTTGTTGATGAGTGGCAAGCAAATTACTTTGTATTGTGGTTATGATCCAAATTCTCCAACTTTGCATATTGGCCATGGTGTGACAATTCACAAATTGGCGCAGTTTCAGAAATTAGGGCACAAGGTGATCTTTTTGTTTGGTGATTTTACCGGCCAGATTGGCGATCCAGATAAACTAAGTGTGCGTCAGCAAATTAATCATGAACAAGTTTTAGAAAATTTAAAAGGCTGGAAGGAACAAATTAAGAATTTGATTGATTTAGATCAGGTAGATTTTAAATTTAATTCTCATTGGTTGGCAAAATTAACTTTTAAAGACTTGATTGGTATTGCGCAACATTTTACCGTTCAACAAATGCTTGATCGTGATATGTTTCAAAAGCGTATGTCCGATAATCGCCCAATATATTTGCATGAATTTTTTTATCCTTTAATGCAGGCTTATGATTCTGTGGCGATGGACGTAGACTTAGAAGTTGGTGGTAATGATCAAACTTTTAACATGCTTTGCGGTCGTACTTTAATGAAGGTGATGGGCAAAAAAGAAAAGTGTGTTTTAACTACCAAACTTTTAGTTGATCCAACTGGTAAAAAGATGGGTAAGAGTGAAGGTAATATGGTAACCATGATAGATAAGCCAGAGGATATCTATGGCAAGGTGATGAGTTGGTCTGATGAAATTATGCCATCGGCTTTTGAGATTTTAACCGATGTGCCCATGGTGGAATTCCAAGAGATGTTGGATAAAGTTAAATCCGGAGCAATTCACCCGCGCAATGCTAAAATGAAATTAGCTTATGAAGTAGTAAAAACTTATTGCAAAGAAGAGGCGGCGAATAAAGCGCAAGATAATTTTGTGCGCGTATTTCAAGAGCATGAAAAGCCAAATGAAATTGCTATAGTAAAAATTGCCGAAGAAAAAGTGGTGGCAGGTAAGATTGGTGTATTGGATTTATTTGTTTCTACTGGCTTGGCTAAAAGTAACGGCGAAGTGCGTCGTTTGATTGCCGAAAAAGGCATTAAGATCGAAGATGTTGTGGTAACCGATGAAAAAATGCAAGTAGAAATTGGTTCTGGTGTTTTATTGCAAAGAGGCAAGAAGCAATTTTTGAAAGCCGTTAAATAATTTTATAAAATTATGTCCGTCATTAAACATTTAAGCCAACGCGTGGGCATTTTTATTGATACTCAAAATCTTTATCACAGTGCTAAAAATTTATATGGTGCTAAAGTAAATTTTGGTCAGGTAATTACCGATGCCTTAGCTGGTCGCGCCTTAATTCGCGCCACGGCTTACGTGATTACTACCGAGGGTGGGGAAGAGCAATCTTTTTTTGAAGCCCTAACTAAATCGGGCATTGAAACCAAAACTAAAAACTTGCAGATTTTTGCCGGTGGTAATAAAAAAGGCGATTGGGATGTAGGTTTAGCTGTTGATGCTATTTCTTTGTCACCAAAATTAGATGCGGTAATTTTAATTTCTGGTGATGGTGACTTTACGCCGTTAGTGGAATATCTTAAGATTCATGAAGGTTGCCAAGTAGAAGCCGTTTCCTTTGGTCGCTCTACCTCGCAAAAGTTAAAAGAGGTGGTTGATGGTTATTTTGATTTAGATATTGAACCAGAAAGATATTTAATTGGTGCTCGTCGATCGGCAACTCAAAAAAGGTTTAAGAAATAAGTAGTTACTTAAGATAAAAAACTCCCGCTTTTGGCGGGAGTTTTTAGTTATAACTTATTCAATAGTTTCATCGCGCTTTTCTCTGATAAAATTCATGGTATTCTCAGAGAAGGTAATAAAAATCTTTAGTGGCGTTTCGATAATAAAATCTAAAATATATAAGAAGATATTAACTTTAGAAAAATTAGTGGAAACAAAACGACCGACGCGAATAATTGGTAAAGATATGAAGTCAATTAAGAAATTAAATAAGTTATCTTTGCGTGGTAGAACATATAATTGCTTAGCTAATGTGCGTAAGCGGAAACCGAAGAAAGAAATGACGGTTAAAAAGAAGATAAAAAGTGCCCCGCTCAAAAGGTTGAATTTTATGCGATGCAAAACGTATAAAATGGCGCCAAAGGAAAAGCCAAACATAAGCAAGTAAACAAAATTGAGCAACAAATAAGAAAATGACCCACGGCGTAAAGAGCGCTTCGGTTTAAATACCACTTTTCTTTCTTCACCGTAAATGATTTTTTTAATTTCCTCAACAATAATCTTGGTATTTTTAATACCGGGAATTTTTATGGTCATGGCCACAAAAAGCATCAGTATTGGATGGAAGACCACATTGATAGTGAGGGCATTCCAATTGATTTCACCAGCAACAAATTTATCGTAAGGCAATTCTAAGATAAAGGCCAAAATAGTTTTGGTGAATAGAATGTATAGAATAACGCGCAAGCTACTGCCAATTAACTTATTGCGAATGCGGTGATAATTTTGAGAGCAGACCGCTTCTACTTTTTCTTCTAATAAATCGGGGTTAGCTAAAGTAGCTTCTAGGGTATCATCTTTGTCAAAAATTTGTTTGAGAATGGTGAAAAATACGGATTGCGGACGAATGATGTGAGATAATTGAAAACTGTAAGGATGGCTCAAGTGAGTATCTAATTTACGCTTGATAGTAACAACGCTTTTGCAAAAGCTACGGATATCGTTTTTATCGCATAAACTCCAGTTAGGCATATACAGCTTAAGCAGGCGATAGCGGATAAGTGTTTGATCGGCCTTAACAAGGGTTCGTAAAACAGCAATATAGATTTGGAGATTTTTTTCTCGCTCATCGATTGAGCAATTGATAAAAGCTAGGTTATCAATCAGATGAGAATACATGTAATTAATTACCGCCGTTTCTTTTTCATCAGGAAAAAGGAATTCATCTATTTCGCAAGCCATTAAGCTAATAATCCAAAGTATTAATTTTTTGCCATCAGGATATTTCTGATCATTAATATATTGAATGATCGTTAAATATTTATCAATAAATTGCGCCAATTCAGAAATAATGGTTTCTGGTAGCGTTTCATTTGGTAAATAGCGGGCGCGAATAAAATCGTACACTAAATCTTTAGCAATTTTAGGGGCGCGGCGTTCTTGTAAAAACAAAATATGCCGTCTTAAAAAACGCTCTAAAGAATTACGCCTAACTAGATGCTCTTCGTTATAATCAATGGCGCTACGAAATTTTTCATAAATAAAGCCCAACTTGGAAACAAGATGGCTTAATTTGATTTTTTCTACATTTTTTGGCACTGGCTTGGAGTAATCCTTTTTATAGGCAGCCAGTAACCAGTCTGTTTGTTTGCTAATATTGGTCATGGATTTTATTATAGCATATTTTGCTAATTGGGTAAAGGTGGAAAAGGTTATTTTTAGCTAAAATTAAACGAAATAGTAGGTAGTTTTATTAAATAATTGCTAAATTAAGCAGAATGGTTTAATTGTTTAGGAGTTGATATAATAACTTTATAAAAAATAATATTTAAATATGAATAGTAGATGGATAGTTATTTTGTTTTTAGTAATAAATTTATTTTTGGCCCTTCCAGTTTTGGCGCAAAATGAAAATACGGTTAACGACGACCAACTCGTTGCTACTACCAGTAGTACGAATGTTGGGGCGGATTATTTTAATTTTAAAAAAGATGGTACGGCCAAAGCGGTAGTGTTGAAGATTTTAGAAGAAAAAATTATTACTCGAGAAAATGGTGATAAGGTTAAACAGCAAAATGTAGAATTTCAGTTTTTAGAAGGGGCATTGAATGGGCAAAGGGGCACCTATTATGGCGCCTCGGATGAAATTGATGTGGTTAATTCGATTGCTTATAATGTAGGCGATAAGGTTCTCGTTGATTATTCTCATGATGTAACGGGTAAAACCAATTTTTATATCACAGATTATGTGCGCACCAGTGGTTTATTTTGGTTAGTGATTATTTTTTGTTTAATAATTTGGGCCGTGGGTGGTTGGAAGGGGGTTAAGGCTATTGTTGCTTTGGTATTGAGTTTTGTGGCTATTATGTATGTTTTGGTCCCATTAGTCTTCAGGGGATATGATCCGGTTTGGGTGGGATTTGGTATTTCTTTATTAATTATGCTGTTTATTATTTATTTTACCGAGGGCTTTAATCGAAAATCTCATGTGGCTACCGGCGGTATTTTTATTTCGTTATTAGTGACCATTGGCTTGTCAGCATTATATGCCGGAATTTGTAAATTAAGTGGTACTACCCAAGAGGAGTCTAGTTATTTAATCAGTGTCGCTAAGGTTTCAGTTGATTTTCATGGTTTATTATTAGCCTCGATTATTATTGGTACCTTAGGTGTTTTAGATGATGTGGCCATTGGTCAGGTAGAGGCCGTAGAGCAGATTAAAGAAGCCAACCCTAGTTTATCCTTTGCGAAAACATTTAAAATGGCGATGCATGTCGGCCGTTCTCATTTAGGGGCGATTATTAATACTTTATTTTTAGCTTATGTTGGCGCCTCATTGCCATTGGTGATGCTTTTTAATATTCATCAAGAACCATTTTTAACTTTCAGTCAGATTATTAATAATGAAGATATTGCCACGGAAATAGTGAGAACTTTAGTGGGTGTGGTCGGTTTGTGTTTAGCGGTGCCAATCACTACTTTATTTGCAGCATATTTTAAGGATAAAGAAAAAAAGTAATTGAGAATAAAAATAAAATGGAATCCTTTGCGGGATTCCATTTTATGCTAAGGTTGATTAATTATTCGTATCTTAAAGCGACAATTGGATTTAATCCCGAGGCTCGTTTAGCTGGATAATAACCGAAGATGATACCAATAATTGTTGAAATACCAAAGGCGAGTAACACGGGGGTTAATGTTACCTTGGCTTGCAGTAACCCAGTTAGGGTTATGCCATAGGCAATTAAAAATCCGACAATAACACCGATAGTTCCGCCAATAAAAGTTAGCATGGTGGCTTCTACTAAAAATTGAATATTAATATCTCTTTTTTTGGCGCCAACGGCTTTGCGTAAACCGATTTCTTTAGTGCGCTCAGTAACCGTAGTTAGCATCATGTTCATAATGCCAATACCGCCGACTAAAAGGGAAATACCAGCTACAGAAGCTAGTAAATAAGCTAAGGTATTGGTAATTGAAGAAGCGGAGGCTACAACATCAGCTTGATTCATAACGGTAAAATCAGCAGTAGTACTGTCTTTGCCATGGCGCTGTAAAAGCAAGGCGGTGACATCGGTTTGCAATTGAGTCATGTTTTGGGCATCACTTGCTTGGATGCTAATATTATTAACATAGGCAGTGCCAGTTAAAAATTTTTGAGCCGAAATAATGGGAACATAAACCTGATCATCAACATTGTTAAAGCCACTTCCGCCCTTGGCTTTAGTTATGCCAATGACTGTAAAATTCATACCCTTAATGCGAATGGTTTTACCGATTGATTCGGTGCCGATGCCAAATAAATCATCACGAGTAGTTGGTCCAAGTACGGCTACTTTTTGCATACTAGCATTCTGTTCGGCAGTAATAAATGAACCTTCTTCCATTTCCATATTGCGTACAGAAATATATTCTGGAGAGGTACCCGTAATAGAGGTATTAGTATTGGAGCCAGAGACGACTATTTGTTGCCTAGAGCTGACGGTAGGGGCCATAGCTTTGATAGAAGTAATTTGATCACGAATCGCTTGAACATCATCATTAGTTAGTGTTTGAGAAGAACCACGACCGGCCGATACAGGATTGCCCGCACCACCTCTTTGAGCGCCGGGTTGCACCATGATTAAATTAGAGCCAAGAGATTGAATATTGGATTGAATAGTGTCTTGGGCGCCTTGACCTACGGCAAGCATGGCGATAACTGAGGCAATACCTATTACAATACCTAACATCGTTAAGCCAGAGCGAACCTTATTGGATAGTAAGGCAATGGATGTTTCTTCAAAAATATCTTTAATAAGCATAGATTAATTATTTTTAGCCGGTCGTCTTTTATTAAGATTAATTTTGTCGCTAACAATTTTTCCATCTCTAATGTGAATGATGCGGTTAGCATGTTCGGCCACATCTAATTCATGAGTAATTAGAATAATAGTATGTCCCTCTTCTTCATTTAATTTTTGAAAAGTTCCTAAAACAATCTCGCCAGTTTTAGTATCTAAGTTACCCGTTGGTTCGTCAGCCATAATTAAATGCGGATCATTGACCAAAGCGCGAGCAATGGCGACTCGTTGAATTTGACCGCCAGATAATTGGTTCGATAAATGATGCCAGCGATCTTCAGGTAAGCTAGCCGATAATAATGCTTGCTGGGCGCGTTTTTTTCTTTCGGCAGTTGGTATCTCGTTGTCATAAAGCAATGGTAACATAACATTGCGTAAAACGGTGGTTCTAGGTAAAAGATTGAATGATTGAAAAACAAAACCGATTTTATGTCCACGAATATCGGCTAAGTCATCATCAGATAATTTAGAAACATCGCTCCCATCTAAAATATAAGTGCCAGAAGTGGGTGTGTCTAAGGCGCCAATAATGTGCATTAAGGTCGATTTACCAGAACCAGATGGCCCCATGATGGCTACAAATTCTCCGTCATTAATGGTAAAAGAAACGTCGTTTAGAGCGTAAGTTTTTTCTCCCCCTGTTTCGTATATTTTAGTAATATTTTTACATTCAATCATAGTCGCTGGTTAGTTGCCATGAGGCATGAGGCCGCCAAGCGCTCCAGTGCCAGATCGATTAAAATTAGTGCCAGTGGCAGCGCGATTTGATCCTGAGGTAGGTGCTCCTGTCACTGAATTATTCGAGGTAGTCGAACCGCTAATAGTTTTAGAAATTACTGAGTCCCCATCGGACAGGCCAGAAATTATTTCAGTCATTACGCCGTTAGTGGCGCCAATTTCTACTGCTTTTCGGATAGGCGTTTCTCGGGTAATAATTTGATTATTAAAGCCTTGGCCATTAAAGCGGGGCATGGTAGAAGTTCCTTTGTTATTGGATAAGGTTGGGGTACTACTAGTGCTTGATAAAATTTCAACATAGTATTTGCCACGACCAGCTGATTTGATTACGCCGCTAGGCAAGCGTAAAACATCAGAAGTATTACTAATAGTAATAGTAGCAGAAACACTCATGCCAGATTTTATTTGTTGATCTTGATTGTTAAAAGAAATTCTTACATTATAAGTGACCACGCCTTGGCTGACAGTGCCTACGCTATCAATTTGGCTTACCGTTCCCTGGATTTTGGCATCAGGTAAAGCATCAAAAGTAAGATCAACGGGGTTGCCAATTTTTATTTTAGCCATGTCCACCTCATTGAGAGAAATTTGTGCATAATATTCCTCAGTAATTAGTGTACCAATAGCACTGCCACTAACAGAGTCACCCTTTTTGGCTGTTAAGGTGCCAATAATGCCGGCGAAAGGAGCAGTGATAGTATAATTTTGGTAATTCATTTCGGCTGATTGAAAAGAAAGTCGGGCGTTTTCTAAATTAGCTTTGGCAACGGCTAAATCTTCATCGCTAATAGGGGCTAATTTTTGAGTTAAAGAAGTTTGAGCGGAAGTTACGGACGATTGAGCGTTGGAAATTTGCTGAGAAGCTTGAGTCATATCGGAAAGTAAGCTGTCGATAGAAGATCTGGCGCTATCAATACTATTGCGATAACTATTAATAGTTGATTGGCTAACGCCAGAAGTGGTAATAGCCGAAATTAAAGCAGTGGCGGTATTATTTAAAAAATCTTTTATGACTAAAAGATGTGCTCGAACTTTATTAATAGCAGTAGTAGCTTCAGAAACAGAATTAATGGATAAGCTAGATAGTTCCTGTTTCCAGGCATTGAGCTCAACGGTAGATTTGGCTCTGCCTGATTCGGCATAAATTTCTGATTGCTGATCGGTGGTTAAAACACTTAAGCCGGGTTTATTTTCGGGATCGGTAAAAACGCCGTCTATTTGGCGACGAAGAAGGTTATCGATTTTTGTGTAATCGTTATTAATAGTATTGGTTACATCCTGAAAAGTATTACTCAAACTTAGTTGAGCATTTTCTACATTAAGATCGGCGGCAGTAATCTCATCGTCAGTAGCTCTTTTGATTGATTTATTATAATTTATTTGGGCGCTAGAAAAAGCTAATCTAGCTTTAGCCAAATCCATGGAGGCGGAAGTTTTATCTAGCGTAGCAATAATTTGGCCGGCTTTAACTTTTTGCCCTTGGGTTACGTTAACGCTAGCTAATTCGCCAGAAGCTTTTGACTTAATATCGATTTGTTGACTGGAATATATTTGCCCAGATCCGCTGATTACCGAAGCAATTTCGCCACGAGTTACCCTGGTCATGGTGTAGGTATTAGGGGCGTAATTAGCCGCTATTTTTGTGTAAGTGTAATACCCACCACCGATTAAAGCTAATAAAATAATAGTGGTTAAAAATTTGTGTTTAGTGATGAACTTCATGTGGGTATTTTTTAAAATTTATATTATTTTATATTTCCAGTGTTATTGGCAGCACAGCCCGCAGTGGTAGTATTAATAGACCCTTGTCTGTTTGTCATATTGGGGCATTTAAAGTTGCTATCAATTGGTTGATTGTTGGCTCTAAAATTTTCTGGCATTACGCGAATGAGTTTAGCCGAGATAGATCCATCTTTAGTTGGCTCGCCAAAGATAGTTACATTATCGCCAATTTTAAGATCGGTTGAGCTCAAAGAGTTTTTCATAGATTTAATATCAGTATCGGAGTCAGTAACGATGATTTTTTCTACCCCACTTATATCTTCAATGATTAGAGTGCTAGTAGCGATAGAAATAATTTTACCGGTAGCGCCAAAAGCTCGCACATTGTTACGGGGATTGAATCCGGGCGCCATGCGATCATTTTCGTTGTCGCCGAAAAACATTTTTTCGTAACGGTCACCAAAATCACAGCGGTAATTGGCGCGTTGATGGCCAAAACTTAAGCCTAAAAAAAAGATGGTAGAGATAATAGCGATGACGCCAATAATGGATAAACTCCAAGCCACCCATTTGGTAGTAAAAATTTGTTTGAAGTGCACCAGCATATTTTTAATATTATTGATTAGTTAAAATGTAACTTTAAGTTACTTTGACGCACAATGATTAAATTTTTAGTGGCCAAAATTAAAATAAATAAACTGATTAAGGTTGAAACTAAACTGACAAAGGGCAAGTTTTCTACAATAGAAAAAGAGAATTCTTTCCAATAACTTAAAATAGTACCGCTATCACTAAAAATCAAAGATAGGGAAGTTAGTAAGCCAGTTTGGGAGGCGTCACGATAAATCCAACTAAAAGTGCTTAATGATAAAATAATAGCTAAAAACAGAAAAGAATATGATAAGGCAAACTCTAAGTGCGCTTGTCGCTTTTCAGCTTGTCTAATACGCGAAAAAACCAATTCCGACACGGCCGGAGTTGTTTTGTAGGAGGTTAAATATTTTCCGTTTTTGGTTTTCATATAGCTATATACGAATAAGTAGTTAATTTTGGTGCAAATTACAGTTAATTATTGGCCCTTCCAGTTATTTTTGATTTTATCAAGTGATCGACGGTAATTGCTTTTGATCGTATTTAGAGGTTTTTTTAAGATTTCGGCGATTTCGGCGAAAGTTAGTTCTTGTTCTAGATGCATAAAGAGAATAGTTTGTTCAGTGGTTGATAATAATTTAGTTACGGCAGTTTCAAATTGTTCGTGTAAGAATTTTTGATCAAATAATTCGTCAGGCCTAGGCAGATTGTCAGGTATGGTATCGGTAAAGTTATTATCCTCGGTTTCTAATTCGGAGAAAGAAGGTTCTTTTCGCTTGCGATGCCAGTCGATAACTACATTTTTAGCGATAGCTAAAGACCAGGTGGTGAATTTTTTATTCAGGTCAAAACGATGTAAATTTTTCCAGATTCGTAGCCAAGTTTCTTGCACTAAATCATCAGCTACATCGCGAGAGCCACAGAAGCGAACAATAAAATTATAAGTATAATTAAGATAGCGCTCGGTTAGCTCCCTAAAAGCGTTTTCTTCACCAGAAAAATATTTTTTAATTAGTTCTTGGTCGGTTAGCATATTTAGTATCATATTATATCTTAGAC
>CAZNIV010000006.1:25827-32819 GCA_964573235.1 uncultured Gammaproteobacteria bacterium | reverse complement strand
ATCTAACCAAATGGAACGGCACATTATTTGCTTCCAGTACGATTTTTGATAATGGAAATATTGGTATCGGAACTTCCACTCCTGGATATCTATTAACCCTTTCAGGGGGCGCTTACTCTGATGGTTCTACTTGGAACAATGCTTCCTCTCGTTCTCTCAAGGAAAACTTTACTCAATTAAATGGCGCGGATATTTTGAGTAAGATTTCTCAACTGGAGATGACTCAGTGGAATTATATTGGTCAGCCAGCTTCTATGACCCATATTGGTCCAATTGCCGAAGATTTTTATAGTTTGTTTGGTCTTAATGGCGACAATAAGGCTATTTCCACCATTGATCCAGCCGGTGTGGCGTTAGTTGGTGTTCAAGCCTTGAATAATAGTTTGATTAATATTTTTAGCACTACAACTATTTTGTCAGTTTCTGGTAGTACTACGGTAAGTGTTGAGTCTAATAATTTATCAATTACTGATGTCTTTGTTTCTTTAGTTAAAAAAGCCATAGAAAAGTTGTCTAATATTTTTGTTGATGTTGTAATGAATGTAAGAGGCGTTAAAGCACCGGAGGCGAGTTTTGATAAAATCATAATGAAAGATCAGGAAACAGGGGATTCGTATTGCGTAATAATTAGAAATGGTGACTTGGTTAAATTAAGGGGCGGTTGCGATTCTGGTCAGACTAATAACACGGTTCAAGATACTTTAACTGAAACCGTTCCAGTAATTAATCCAGCATCATCAGTGGTAGAAGAATCGGCAGTTATCGAATCAACCTCAATAGATCCAGTTACTACTACCAGCACTGATCCATTATTTGAATCAACTCCAGAGACCTCAGTATTTACCGAGCCAGTAACTAATCCAGCCCCAGAAGCTCTAGTAGCTACTGAGCCAGTAGCCGATCCTGCTCCAGTGGTAGAATCAGCCCTAGTTCCAGATCCAACTCCAGTTTTAGTTCCAGCTCCAATTTCTGTTTCAATAGAAGCTATTCCCGTGCCAGTAGAGTAATAAGCTAAATTATCTTAATACAAAAAAGGTTATAAAAAACCTGTTTTGTATTTGTGCTTTATTGTTTTTTTGTGTTATAATAATTCTATTAAATAACCTTGGAAGGTGACAAAATGCGTATAAGAAGAATTTTTAATTCGCTCTCATATTTAGCGTCAATCATTACTCTTTTAGTTTTAGTAATGAGTCCATTATCTGCTTTAGCAATCGCTCAACCCTATACTCCTGGTCAAACTCTTAATCCATCTTGTGTTCCAGGAGAAGAGAATTGCACTGTCAGGGTGGGTGTTCAAGATTATTTTGTGGCTAATTCCACCACCTCTTCCTCTACCTTTGCGGGTCAGGTCAATGTCGCTTCGCTAAATATCACTTCTTCCACTGCTACCTCTACTTTGGGTAAAATTGAAGCCTCTAGTATTAAGCTAAACACTATATCGGGCGTTCTTCAGGCTATTGGTGGTTATATAGTATCTGCTTTAGTAGATTTAGCTTCTCAAGTTACGGGTATCCTAGGAATCTCTAATGGTGGTACTGGCACTTCTACAGCGCCAGCCGTTGGTCAGATTTTGGTGGGTAACAGTTCAGGCGCTTATGACTTAGTTTCTACCTCTTCTTTGGGTGTCTCATCTTTTTCTAGTTCTTCGGCTGATTCTTGGTTAACTTCTAAAACTACTGCCGATTTAACCGAAACCTCTTCTAAGTTGTTTTTTACTGATAATCGAGCAAGGGGAGTAATTAGTAGTGTTATTGATGGCATAGACTACACTTCAAGTACGGGTCAATTTACTTTAGCTTCTGGTAGATTTATTCCGCTAGGTGCTTCTACAACAAATTGGAATTCAGCTTTTTCTTGGGGAAATCATGCGATCGCTGGATATCTTACTTCCTATACTGAAGCAGACCCTCTTTTTATGTCCGCCTCATCTTCTTTTGCTAAATTATCCGGTGCTACTTTCTCTGGTCTATTATCTGCGACTAATTTTTCTGGAACCTCTACCGGCAGTAATACTGGTGACGAATCCTCTACAACCATTCGGACCAAGTTAGCTGTCGCGTCCGCTTCTAATAATGGCTACTTATCTAGCAGTGATTGGAGTACGTTTAACGGTAAATTAGGTTCAAGCGTCATCTCTTCTCTTACAAGCGGATATTTGCCAAAATGGTCAGTGAATAAATTTGTGGATTCTTCTATTTACGAAACACGAACTTTAATTTCTGGTAGTATTGGAAATTTTACCAACACTTATTCTTATTCTGATTATATTCAATCTCTGGCAATTTCTTCTGATGGCCGGTTTCAATTGTTGGGTACTCGGGCCGATGCTTTGAAATACTCAAGTAATTATGGTGTCACTTGGTCTTCCCAAAGCACTTCAAATTATTGGAGTTCTGTGGCAATGTCTTCCGATGCTTCAAAGATGTTGGCTGTCGGTCTTTATGCCGGTGATCATGGTAGTCTTTATTATTCTAATAATAATGGTGCTAATTGGTATGTAAATTCCAATACCCCAACATTAACAACTGGTCGATTATCCCAAGTGTCCATGTCTTCAAATGGTAATTATCAGGTTTTGGGTGCTAATGGAGCTACTATACCTTTATATTTTTCTAACGACGGTGGTACTTCCTGGACGGCAATGCCCGTAAGTGCTTCTTGGGATAGTGTCGCTATCTCAGGCGACGGTAGTCATATTACAGCATTAGCTTATGGTAATGTTTATAGTTCTCCTGACTATGGAGTTACTTGGACAACTACGGCCATGGGGTTAAGTGTCTATACTAAGGTGGATGTATCATATACTGGTCAGTATCAAATTTTAGGTCATAATTCGGGAAGTCCAAATAATATATATGTTTCAACAAATGGCGGTGCGAATTGGTCAATAAAAGGGACTACGTCCGCTTATGCAACTAATTGGCCAAGTATTTCCGATGATGGTTCCACAATGATACTTGCCAATGCTAGGCAAGAGATTCGTTTTTCAAATAATTATGGCGATACTTGGTCGACAATTGGTCCATCTGTTTACTGGCAAGGTGTTACTATATCTGGTGACGGTACCATGATTATGGGTTACGATAATTCATTCGCTAGTAAGGTTTATGTTTCCGATCGCGCACGTTACACTAGTAATTTCGCTTTTGGTACTAGTACTCAATTATCTAATTTTACTATTATAGGGGATAGTTATATTTCCGATTATTTAACTATCGCGAGCACAACGGCCACCTCAACTATCTATGGTAATTTATTTCTTGGTAAAAATCTTAACTCAACGGGCTTACTATCCTCTTTAAATTTTATTGGCACTTCTACCGGTCTAAATACTGGCGATGAATCATCTTCTACTATTCGCACTAAACTCGGTTTAGCCTCATCAACTGTTAGTGGTTATTTGTCTATGAATGATTGGAATGCTTTTAATAATAAACTCAATTCGAGTTATGTGTCGGCTTTGACCGGAAATTATATTCCAAAATTATTTGGTGGTTCTATGGCTAACTCATCCCTGTATGAATTAGCTACGTCTAATTCAAATGATTTTTCGATTTGGACGGCAAAACTTGATAATGCTCAATGGCAATCAATTTCGGTTTCCGGTGACGGTAGATATCAGGCGGCCATATATTACAACATTAATGATTCCCGTTTGTATGTTTCATCGGATTTTGGTGATTCATGGAATCAATCTGGTCCTACGGGTATTCCATGGTTGAATTGGTATAGGGTTGCAGTTTCTAACGATGGTTCTTTTATGTTGGCTATTGATAGTGGTAATCGAAAAGTTTATCAATCAACTGATTACGGCAATACTTGGGTTATCAATGCAAATATTCCTAATATAGATTGGCCGTCATCATTAGCTTTATCGACAGATGGTCAATATCAAACAGTAACTGAATATAGTAGTTTTAATACAACTATTTATCAGTCGTCTGATTATGGTGCGACTTGGTTATCTAAAAATTTGACTTCCGATGGGAGTGGTCAGTTAAAAGGGGTAGCTATGTCTTTAGATGGTTCTCATCAATCGGCTGTTAATAATACTAAAGCTTTTTATTCAACCGATTACGGTTCAACTTGGACAAATTTGGGTGGTGGTTTTGATGCAAATAGTGTGGCTGTTTCTGGTAATGGTCAGTATCAAATCATTTCAGCTGGAGCGGGTAGAATTTTAGTGTCAATTGACAATGGTGCCCATTGGAGTCAAAAATATCAAGATCCAGATCATAACACAACCCGGTCCGTAGCTATTTCAAATGACGGCTCTAAAATGGTGGCAGTTTATTCAGTTGCTCCAAATAATTATGTAGTAATTTCATCTGACTATGGCGAAACATGGTCATCGAAAGGTCCTGCAAAAAATTGGAATTCTGTAGCGATTTCCGGAGATGGAACTAGGATTACCTCGGGTACTTATGGCGAAAAAATTTATGTTTCTAATCCAGCTACACTAACAACTTATTTAGGTCTTGGAACCACAACACCAACCCAAGTTTTAACAATTTCTGGAAATCAATATTTGACTGGCGCTTTTTATGACTCTACTTATAATCCCGGCCCTGATGGTTACATTTTGCAGTCAACTAATATTGGAACCAGGTGGGTATCGACTTCTAGTTTAGGGGTTCTGAGTAATAGTGCGACTTCAACGGGTTGGGAGTTATTAGGAAATGGTGCCGTTACTTTAACCGGTTCCCCAGTCGGTTTACTTGACGATTACACAAAATTGTTACTACATTTCAATTCAAACTTTACTGACTCTTCAAACATTCCGAAAACCGTTACAGCGTACGGTACTCCTTCTATTGTCGGCTCGCCTGTAAAATTTGGAGCTGGAAGTGTTCAAATGGGTAATCTTAAATACCTAGATACAACTTCATCAGAATATTCACCAGGCTCAGGAGATTTTACTTTAGATTTTTGGTATTACCCTACTTCATTAAGTCCACAATTTCAATTTTTAGCTGAGTTAAATGATGCAGCTGGTGGTTCCAGAGGAAGTGGTTTTATTTTAGCTGCTAATTATAATAGATTGACTCTATATTCCTCTGGCACTTGGTCAGCTACTACAGGAGGCGTTTTAACTCAAGATCAATGGAATCATGTGGCGATAACTAGAACTGGCAATACTATATATTTTTACATTAATGGGGTTAAAGATTCTTATAGTGTTTCAAATTCCATAAACATGACTAGTTCAAGATTAAGAATGGGTATTGCAACAGATGATGGTTCTACTTGGCCCGTAAACGGAAATATTGATGAATTTAGATTTTCAAAAGGTATTGCCCGTTGGACTTCCGATTTCACTCCGGAGACTAGTGAATATGATTTATTATCATCGTTATCCGGAAGGGTTGGTATTGGAACTACTACCCCAAATTCGGCCTTGTCCGTTGTCGGTTCTGGTTATTTTTCAAATATTTTAAATGTCGCCAATCCAAACGGTACTTCAACTTTTGCCGGCAACCTTGTAGTTAATGGAAATATTACCGCTGCAAATCTTGGTATGTTAAGTACAGCTTCTTCTGGTATGGTTGCATTAGCGCCAAACGATACAGCGAAGTTCTTAAGAGGGGATGCAACTTGGGCAGCGATTTCGAATGCAACATATGTAGATCAGGGTAATATTAAATTATTATTACATTTCGATTCCTCTGGTAATATATTGCTTGATTCTTCATCTGATATTAAAAGCGGTTATTCGGCTGGCGGTACGGCTTTAAGTCTTACAACTAATGGTAAGTTTTCTGGCTCTGTTCATATGGTTCAAGGCCATGATAGTAATCCAAATCTTTTCTATTTAAAACCATCAGTTAATACAAATTTTGACGCACAAAATAATAATTTTACCTTCTCTTATTTTTATAAGAATAATAATACAAGCGCTGTTGAACTTCAGCCGAGAGTGGCCACCCCATTCTTTTCCTTAGGTTATGATTATGGAAAAACATTTGTCGTTAAGGATATAAATGGAACTACTTTAATTAATGAAAATATAGGAGTTGGTTCCACTGATACTAATTGGCACCATATTTCGATTAACAGAGATGGATCTTCTTTGGTTGTATATAAAGATGGCACCCCTATTAAAAATTACAATATTGGATCCATTGCTTTGGCTTATGATAATACTTTAAGTTATCCATATGAAACCGTTAAGGCTGTCTTGTTTGAGCAAACTAGTATGTATGCTTATTCACAAGGCAATAGCTGGGAAATTGATGAAGTTGCTTTGAGTATTGGTCAGTCAATCGTTCCTCCACCCGGTGGTGCTTCTGTACCTTTCGGTAGCTCTGCTGATGGTTTGATGTCTTATGCGGATAAACACGCTTTAGACTTATTATCTTCCTCTCTAAATTCTATTTCTGGAAATGTTGGGATTGGCACCTCTTCGCCCTCAGCTAAACTTGATGTTTGGGGAAATTTAAATATTGCCACTGGAACTAATCCAGCCTTGTTTGTGAATACAGCACTAGGAAGAGTGGGAATCGGCACTAATACCCCAGCGCAAAGTCTTACTGTTGTTGGGAATTCTATTTTTGAAGGCAAGATTACTAATCTAACTTCAGCAACTAATAAGCCGATGCAGATTGCGACGACTTCGGTTGGTACATATCCATATTCCATCGCTGTCTCTGGCCGTTATTCCTATGTAGCTAATTTTGCTAGTAGCTCCATCTCCATTATTGATATTTCCAGCCCTGCCGCTCCTGTCGAAATTGCCACCTCTTCGGTGGGTTCAAATCCAATTTTTATTGCCGTCTCTGGCCGTTATGCTTATGTGGCTAATTACGGTAGTAGCTCCATCTCCGTAGTAGATATCTCCAATCCTATAACTCCTGTCGAAATAGCCACTGCTTCGGTTGGCTTGTATCCATATTCCATTGCCGTCTCTGGTCGCCATGCTTATGTAACTAACGCAGGTAGTAGCTCCATCTCCGTAGTAGATATCTCCAATCCTATAACTCCTGTCGAAA
>CAZNIV010000006.1:0-25727 GCA_964573235.1 uncultured Gammaproteobacteria bacterium | reverse complement strand
AGGTTCAAATCCAACTTCCATTGCCGTCTCTGGTCGTTATGCTTACGTGGCTAATTACGATAGTAACTCTATCTCCGTAGTAGATATCTCCAATCCTATAACTCCTGTCGAAATAGCCACTACTTCAGTAGGTTCGTATCCTACCTCCGTCACCATCTCCGGTCGTTATGCCTATGTTACCAATCAGAGTGGCAGTTCCATCTCCATTATTGATATTTCCAGCCCTGCCGCTCCTGTCGAAATTGCTACCGCTTCAGTAGGTTCAAATCCAACTTCCATTGCCGTCTCTGGTCGTTATGCTTACGTGGCTAATGGTAGTAGTAACTCCATCTCCGTTGTCGATCTTCAAGGAGTCGAAACAAATGCGCTATTCGCTTCTTCTCTCGAAGCGGGCAATATTCAAATTCAAAATGACTTAACGATGCAGGGCAATCTAAATGTCGGCGCTTCTCTTGTGGTTGGTCCTGGAGGCCTCTTGTCTCAGGGTGCTCTTGCTGTTTCTAGTGTTTTGCCATCATATATCGCGGGAAATTTAGGTCTGGGCACAACTTCACCAAATTATGCTTTGGATGTTTATGCTTCAACTACGGGCGTGATTGCTAGATTTAATAATTCTACTAACAATACTAATTGTACTTTAACATCTAGTGGAGGAACTATTTCATGTACTTCGGATGAAAGACTAAAGAAGAATATAAGTCAATTAAATTACGGCCTTGCTGATTTAATAAAAATACAGCCCGTTGCCTTTAATTGGAACAGTGATAATAATGGTGTTACTTCAACTTTAGGTTTTATTGCGCAGGATGTAGAAAAAGTATTTCCACAGCTTGTTACCACTGATGAAATTAGTGGCTATAAGAGCTTAAGTCAAGTTGGTATGATTCCAGTTATGGTTAATGCCATCAAAGAAATAGGATCGTTTATTGCTAAAATTGAAAATGGCGTAGCTTATTTAACTAATGTGGTGATTGATGGGTTAACCGCTACTGTCGCTTTATTTAACTCAGTAGAAACCAATAAGCTTAAAGTTAAAGATGGCATAGAAATGATTGATAAAGTCACTGGATCTGTTAATTGCATTCAGATTGCTAATGGAGAAATTATTAAAACCCTTGGCGATTGTCAGAGTGTTTCTTCTCCCGTAATAGAGCCAGTAATCATTAATAATCCCGATAGTTTGCCACCATTAATGCCAGTAACAGGTAATCTTGGTGATAATACAGCTACCCCAACGACCACTGAAAGTTTGGTTTTTACCGATCTTAGTACAACCACTCCTGTGGTTGAAGAAAGTCACGGCACTACCACGGATTTAGTTATTATCGAACCAGTTATTGTACCCGAAGAGGCTTCAACTTCAGAATTAATTATTACCGAACCAGCCTTAGATGCCTCTATTAATCAGTAATATTGTAATATTAAATAATTTCTTATGCCGATAAAAAAAGTTATTAAAGTGGTCAAAGTAGATAAGGGTGTTTTGGCACCTAAAAAAACGGAAGATAAAATTAAGGAGGAGTCAGTAATTAAGAAGATCAAAGTTTTGGTAGTAGAGGATGATTTTAGTATCGCTACGATGTACAAGGTGGCTTTTGAAAATGATGGTTTTACTTTTTTTACTACTGATAAAGGGGAAGAGGCGATTAAGATTGCGGAGACGGAAAGGCCGGATGCCATTTTGTTGGATATTATTTTACCGCAATGGGATGGTTTTACTATTTTGACAAATTTGAAAAAAAACGATAAAACTAAAGGTATTCCGGTTATGATGTTAACAAATTTATCCCAGAAGAGTGATAAGGATAGGGGATTGGCTTTAGGGGCTTTGGATTATTTTCCTAAATCGCAATTTACGCCTACGCAAATATTGCTTAAAGTTAAAGAAATTATTAAAAAATAAATAAATCAGAAATTATGTCCGCAGAAGTAAAAGACATGGAGGGGATTGAGCGCACTTTAGTATTATTAAAACCAGATGCAGTTAAGCGTGGCTTGATGGGTGAGGTGGTTACTCGTTTTGAAAAAGCTGGTCTAAAAATTGTAGCTATGAAGTTGGCTTGGGCCGACAAAACACATGCGGCTAAGCATTATACAGAAGATATCGCCATTAGACGCGGTGAAAAGGTTAGACAGGTATTGTTAGATTTTATTACCACTGGCCCAGTATTAGCCATGGTGATTGAAGGTGTTGATGCCATTGAAAATATTCGCATGATGTGTGGCGCTACTGAGCCAAAATCAGCCTTGCCAGGCACTATTCGTGGTGATTATTCTCATATGTCTTATAAGCGCGCCGATATTACTGGTAAAGCAGTAGAAAATATTATTCATGCCTCTTCTGATGCTAAAGACGCAGCTCATGAGGTTAGTTTATGGTTTAATCATGATGAAATTCATGAATATAAAACCGTTTACGAACAGCATACATTTTAAATTATAAATAAAAAACTCCCGATAAATTCGGGAGTTTTTTATTTAGAACAGAAAGTTATTTAGCTTTCTTATTCATGGTTTTAATACATTTGGTGCAAACCTTGGCTCTCTTGCCATCTAACTTTTTAGACTGTAAGTTGATTTTTTGAGTTCTTTTGCATCTTACTTTAGAGTGACTTACAGTAAAGGAGGCAGAAGTACCACGGCCGCAAACATCACAAACTAAGCTCATAATTTTAACTAAAATATAAATTTGGTTGTCTAATGACCGAATTATATTATCATGATTGGCAAAAATAGTCAATTGTGTTATATTAAATGCAATTCATTATTAATATCTATGAGTGAAATGTTAAATAATCCGTTGATAATTTTAGTGCAAATTTTTGCTGTTTTGGTGTCGTTAACTGTTCATGAATTTGCTCATGCCTGGTCAGCTAAGTTGTTTGGTGACGATACGGCCGAGGTTTCTGGGCGTTTAAGTTTAAATCCATTAGTACATATAGATTGGATAGGCACAGTGGTTTTACCCGTGATATTGATCTTATTCGGCTTGCCAGCTTTCGGTTGGGCTAAGCCTGTGCCAATTAATCCTAATAATTTTAGCAAGAGACGCTTAGGCGAAGCAGTGGTTTCTATTGCTGGCCCAGCTTCTAATTTGGTTTTGATTATAATTTTCGCCGTAGTGATTAAATTTTTATATCCGGTTTTGGGTAATCAAAATTTATTAGTAATTTTTAGTTTTTTAATGATCATTATTAATGGCGCTCTGATGATGTTTAATTTAATACCAATCCCGCCATTAGATGGTTCTAAGGTTTTATTTGCCGTATTGCCAGAAAAATACGCTAGTTTTAAAGAAAAATTAGAGGTTAATGGGCCATGGATTTTATTGACTTTATTGGTTTTAGACAGTTTTTTGCCAAACAGTCCATTATTGGTTATGTATAACTGGGCATTGGGGTGGCTAAACCATTTGCTTTAGTCGGGCTTGACTTTATGTTATAAATTGTTTAAAATAGCAAGTGTTCGAATTTTTATATTTAATAAATATCAGTGTCCGGTAGGGCTGTAGCTCGCGCCGAAGCTTATTTTTTTAGAAAAAGTAATAAATTATGCCAACAATTAACCAGTTATTGAGAAAGGGGAGACACAGCAAAAAGCACAAGTCCGCAACTCCGGATTTGCAGAGTACTTTGGATAGTTTACATCGCCACAAGAGAGTGATGCCTAAAGGCAATTCATTTAAGCGTGGTGTATGTACTCAGGTAAGAACTACTACTCCTAAAAAACCAAACTCCGCTTTGCGTAAAATTGCCCGTGTTCGTTTATCTAATGGTCAAGAGGTTACTGCTTATATTCCAGGTGAAGGTCATAATTTACAAGAGCATTCTATCGTAATGGTGCGTGGCGGATCAGTTAAGGATTTGTCAGGTGTCAGATATCATATTGTTAGAGGTATTTTTGATGCTGCCGGTGTTGAGGGCAGAAAGAGAAGCCGTAGTAAGTATGGTGTCAAACGAGATAAGAAGAAAAAAGCATAAAGAATAAATTGATATAGGATATGAGAGGTAAACAAGCTCCAAAAAGAAAAATCGCCGCTGATGAAAAGTATAATCGCTTAGATGTAGCTAAGTTTATTAATTACGTCATGCAAAGAGGTAAAAAAACCGTAGCTAAGGGTATTGTTTATGATTGTTTTGATATTATTGCTGAAAGAACTAAATTAAATCCAGTAGATGTGTTTGATCAGGCGATTAAAAATGTTTCTCCAACTGTGGAAATTCGCTCTAAACGTGTCGGTGGTGCTAATTATCAAGTTCCAGTAGCTGTCAGACAAGAAAGAAGCTTTACTGTTGGTTGTCGTTGGTTGTTAAACTATGCTTCTGAGAAAAAAGGCAAAAGAATGGCTGAAAAGTTGGCTGAAGAATTGATTGCTTCTTATAATAATGAAGGTACCGCTGTTAAAAAGAAACAGGATACTTACAAGATGGCTGAAGCTAATCGTGCCTTTGCTCACTTTAGAGGGTAATTATATAATCTAATATCGATTAAAGACGCATCAAGGGTGCGTCTTTAGTGTAAAAAATAAGTAAATTTAGAAAAAAAATTATAAATATTGAACTATATGCCTAGAATGCAACCGTTAGAAAATGTGCGTAATATCGGTATTATTGCGCATATCGATGCTGGTAAAACCACTGTTTCTGAAAGAGTTTTATTTTACACAGGTAAAAAGCACAAAATTGGTGAAGTACACGAAGGCGCAGCTACTATGGATTGGATGGAACAAGAAAAAGAAAGAGGCATTACTATTACTGCCGCTGCTACTACTTGTTTTTGGCCAAATCCAGAATGGTTGGGCGGTGATGAAATTCAAATTAATTTAATTGATACTCCGGGCCATGTAGATTTTACTGTAGAAGTAGAGCGTTCTTTGCGTGTTTTGGACGGTGGCGTTATTGTATTTGATGGTGTGGCAGGCGTAGAACCTCAATCCGAAACTGTTTGGAGACAATCAGAAAAATATCATGTACCAAAATTAGGTTTCATCAATAAGATGGATCGTATGGGTGCTGATTTTTATAAAGATTTAGACATGATTCATAATCGTTTGACTCCTAACGCTCATCCGATTATGTTGCCAATTGGTGCCGCTGAAACTTTTTCCGGTACTATTGATTTGTTTGAAATGACATCCCATATTTATAAAGATGATTTGGGTACTAAATGGGAAGATTCTGAAATTCCAGCCAATGAAGTAGAAAGAGCTAAAAAATTCCGCGCTTCTTTAGTAGAGGCAATTGTGGAAACAGATGAAAATTTAATGGAAAGATTTTTGAACGGTGAAGAAATTTCCGTTCTTGAATTAAAGAAAGCTTTGCGTCAGGCTACTATCAAAAATAGAATCGTTCCTATTTTATGTGGTTCGGCTTTGAAAAATAAAGGCGTTCAGGCGTTATTGGATTCAGTTGCATCCTTTTTGCCATCACCAAAAGACGTAGAGCCATTAGTAGGCACAGCTGTTGATGATGAAACTAAAAAAATTCCAGTTGAATGTTCCGATAATATTCCAGTAGTTGGTTTGGCTTTTAAAATTGCTACCGATCCTTTTGTTGGTAAGTTAGTATTTTATCGTGTTTATGGTGGTGTGTTGCGTTCTGGTTCTTATATTGTGAATAATACTACCGGCAATAAAGAAAGAGTTGGTCGTATTTTGAGAATGCATGCTAATTCTCGTGAAGAAATCGAAGAAGTATATGCTGGTGAAATTGCCGCTATCGTAGGTATTAGAAACATTGTTACTGGTGATACCTTGTCAGATCCTGATTTTCCAATTCATTTAGAAAGTATTATTTTTCCAAATCCCGTTATTGATATCGCGGTTGAACCTAAAACCAAGGCTGATCAAGAAAAGATGGGTATGGCTTTATCTAAATTGGCTGAAGAAGATCCAACCTTAAGAATTAGAACTGACGAAGAAACTGGCCAGACCATTCTTTCTGGTATGGGTGAATTGCATTTGGATATTATAGTAGATCGCATGAAGAGAGAATTTAGTGTAGAAGCTAATATTGGCGCCCCTCAGGTAGCTTATCGTGAGGCTATTAAAGGTACCGCTGAAGCTGAAGGTAAGTATATTAAACAATCCGGTGGTCGTGGTCAGTATGGCCATTGCTGGATTCGTATTGAACCCTTAACTGATGGTAAGGCGTATGAGTTTGTTGAAGAAATTAAAGGTGGTGTTATTCCAAGAGAATATTTGAAACCAATTGATAAGGGTATTAAAGAAGCTATGGATCGAGGTATTTTAGCTGGCTATCCATTGATTGGTGTTAAGGCTACTGTCTTTGATGGTTCTTACCATGAAGTCGATTCCTCAGAAGCTGCGTTTAAAGTTGCTGGTTCTATGGCCTTGCAGGCTGCCGTAAGAAAGGCTACCCCAGTTATTTTAGAGCCGGTTATGAAGATCGAAGTAGTTACCCCAGATAATTTTATGGGTGATGTTATTGGCGACTTAAATGCTCGTCGCGCTATTGTAGAAAAAATGGAAGATCGTGGTTTGGGTAATGCTGTGGTAAAAGTAATCACTGCTTCTGTGCCATTATCTGAAATGTTTGGTTATACTACTCAATTACGTTCCATGACCCAGGGTCGCGCTTCTTCATCTATGGAATTTTCTAAGTATGGTGAAGTACCAAAGAAGGTAGAAGAAAAGATTATGGAAAAGGCTGCCGGCAAGAAAAAGGGAGAATAATAACATAATTAGGTAAATTTCAATATGTCCAATTTTAAAAAATTGATCGGATTATTGAAGAGGACGGGTGATAAGGCCATTGTTGTTGATGAAATGGGTAATCCTAACTTCGTAATAATGGATCTAGAAGGCTATGAAAAGCTAATTTTAGACAAATCTAGCGTTAAGGACTTGACAGAAGATGAATTTTTGGATAGAATAAACAGAGACATTGAAATCTGGAAAGATGGCCAAAGAGAAGAGTCAATAATCGATAATTTGGCTAATTCTATTCAAAAAAGAGCACCATTGCGCAGTACTTTTGGTCCAGAATACTTTATGGCTGGTCACGGGTATTCAAAAAATGAAGTTGAGTCCGAAAAAGAAGAGGAAAATGATGATGATCACTACTATTTTGAACCAGTAGAATAATGCGATGAGGGGGGACTTGATTTTTTCTGTAAATATGGTAGAATAATTTAGCATTTTTTAAAAGATTTAAAAAATCGAAATAATTAATTAAGAGGTCTGGCTAAAACTCGATTAAATTCGGGGGCCTCAATAATAAGGAACTAATACAATGGCAGGAACATTTGAAAGAAAAAAACCACACGTCAACATTGGTACTATTGGCCACGTTGATCATGGTAAGACCACTTTGACCGCAGCTATTTTGAGTACTTTGGCTGCAAAGGGTTTAATTGCTCAGCACAAGGGTGTTGATGATTTGGATAAAGCACCAGAGTCTAAAGCTCGTGGTATTACTATTGCTACTGCTCATGTAGAGTATGAAACTGCAGCTAGACATTATGCCCATGTTGATTGTCCTGGACATGCTGATTACATCAAGAATATGATTACCGGTGCCGCTCAGATGGACGGTGCTATCTTGGTTGTGTCTGCTACTGATGGCCCTATGCCTCAGACTAAGGAACACATCTTGTTAGCCAGACAGGTTGGCGTACCTAGAATTGTAGTTTTCATTAACAAAGTTGACATGGTTGATGATGTAGATATGGTTGACTTGGTTGAAGAAGAAATTAGAGATTTACTTAGCAAATATCAATTTGACGGCAAAAATACTCCAATTATTCGTGGTTCTGCCCTAAAAGCTTTAGAAGGCGATGCTACTTATCAGGAGGCTGTTATGAAGTTGATGGATGCTGTAGATGCATATATTCCAGTTCCACAGCGTGAAACTGAAAAGCCATTTTTGATGCCTATTGAAGACGTATTCTCTATTGAAGGTCGTGGCACTGTAGTAACTGGTAGAATTGAAAGAGGTACTTTGAAGTTAAACGATGAAGTATCGATCGTCGGTTTGGCTGAAGATGTCAAAAAGACCGTAGTTATCGGTATCGAAATGTTTAATAAGTCCTTGGATCAAGGTTTGGCTGGCGATAATGCTGGTATTTTGATTAGAGGTACTAAAAAAGAAGAAGTACAGAGAGGCCAAGTTTTGGCTAAACCAGGTTCTATCACTCCTCATACTGACTTTGAAGCTGAAGTATATATCTTGAGCAAAGAAGAAGGTGGTAGACATAAACCATTTTTTAAGGGCTATAAACCACAATTCTATATCAGAACTACTGATGTGACTGGTGAAATTTTCTTACCAGAAGGTACAGAAATGGTTATGCCTGGAGAAACTGTTAATTTGACTATCAAATTACAGAAGAATGTGGCTATGGAAGACAAGATGAAGTTCGCTATCCGCGAAGGTGGTCATACCGTCGGCGCAGGTGTAGTAACGAAGATTTTAAAATAAAATAATATTCAGGGAGCGGCTCGCAAGGGTCGTTCCCTGAAGTTGTTATATAGAAATAATTGAACATTTTTACAATGGCAAGCAAAATTCAAGACAACAAACTTGCTAAAGACAAGGCCCATCAGAGAATAAGAATCAAGATCAAGGCGTATGATCATAAGATTATTGATACATCCGCAAAAAAGATCATTGAAACTTGTCAGAGAAACGGCGCTAAAGTTATTGGCCCAGTACCACTTCCGACTGAAAAGAAGAAGTATACTGTCAATCGATCTACTTTTGTCCACAAGGATGCGAGAGATCAATTTGAAATGAGAGTCCATAAGAGATTATTGGACATCATTGATCCAGATGCTAAAACCGTTGACGCTTTGATGAACCTCAGTCTTCCAGCAGGCGTAAATGTCGAAATCAAAATGTAGTTTTTAACAAGTTAGAATTATTTGAGTATCAATTAGAGTAATCATGGAGAAAGATCTCGTGTAGCTTGGTGTCATAGTGAGAAAACCTCCATAAATTAACTGGTTGATGAAGGAAAAAAAATAAGCAAGTCTTAAAAATCGTTAAACTAAATCCATTCAATTTTCCCCCTCCCGGGGGCGGATTGGGTATATTAGTCTGGTTTTAAGACAAACCGGATTTTTTTATTCTAAAACAACTAATTCACAAATCCGCAAATTTGTTACTTGTCAAAGAGGGAAGTGAAAAATTTGCGAATTTAAACCAAGCGCTAGAAAAATAATGTTAAAGTGATGAAATTCATCTTAGGAAAAAAATTAGAAATGAGCCAAATTTTCTTGGATAACGGAGACGTTGTACCAGTAACTTTGGTTTTGGCTGAACCTAATGTTATTACTCAGATCAAGTCTGATGAGAAAGATGGCTATGATTCGATTCAAGTTGGTTTTGAAAAACCAAAAAAATTGATCAAATCGGCTGCTGGGCATCTTAAAGATATTGAACCGGTAAAAACTATTAGAGAATTCCGTGTCAGTGCCGAAGAAGCAAAAAGTATCAAAAGAGGTGACGTGATCTCTGTAGAAACTTTTGTCAATGGTGATGTCGTAAAAATCGTTGGTACCTCTAAGGGTCGCGGTTTTCAAGGCGTAGTCAAAAGACATGGTTTTCATGGTCAAGCTAAAACTCATGGTCATAAGGATCAGCAAAGAATGCCTGGCTCTATTGGTTCAACTGGACCACAAAGAGTATTTAAAGATATGAGAATGGCTGGTCGTATGGGTTTTGATCGTATTACTGTTGATGGTTTGAAGGTAGTCGGTATTGATAGTAATAAGAATTTGTTATATATCAAAGGCGCATTGCCAGGCGCTAGAAATAGCTTAGTAATGATCAGTGGCGTTGGTCAGTTAAAGGTCAAAGAAACAAAGCCGGAAGTTGCTTCCGAGTCAAAAGCCGAGGCTAATCAATAATTAAGTAAATTAATTACCTATATATGAAATTATCTGTATATAATTTAGCCGGTCAAAAAGTTAAAGATAAAGATGTTAGCGAACATATTTTTGGCGCAACGGTTAAACCGGAAGTCGTTCATCAGGCAGTAATTGCTCAACAGGCTAATGCACACGAACCAACTGCGCACACTAAAAATCGTGGTGAAGTTAGTGGTGGTGGTAAAAAGCCTTGGAAGCAAAAAGGAACTGGTCGCGCTAGACAAGGTTCCACTCGTTCTCCATTATGGAGACATGGTGGCGTGGTTTTTGGCCCAAGAAATGATAAGAATTACACTCAAAAGTTAAACAAAAAACAAAAGCAATTAGCTTTAGCGATGTGTTTATCAGATAAGGTAGCTGCTAATTCGTTTGTGGTTTTTGAAAAACTAGAAACTAATGGCAAAGCTAAAGAGTTAAATTCTTGGGTGAATGAAATGATTGGTAAGATTGAAGGATTAAATGGTTCTAGAAAGCCATTATTGATCTTAGATCACAATGATCAAATGATGGTTAAAGCCGCTTTGAATTTACCTTTTGTTAAAACCATTACTGCCGATAGTTTAAATTGCTTAATGTTATTGAATAGCGATAAAATTTTGGCTAGTGAAGGTGCTCTTGATGTTATTGCTAAGCATTACACCAAGATTCCTACCAAGGTTAAACCAGCAAAGGTTAAAGTAGCCAAGGTTAAGACCGTTAAGAAGTCTCACAAAAAATAATTGAGAATATATATGGCAACTTTAGACAAAAAACCAAAAAAGACAGTTAAGGCCAAGGTGGTTAAACCGGTGGTAGAGAAGGCTGAAAATGTTTCTGATAAAAAAGAAATTAAGCATTTTGGCATTTTGATTAAGCCGATGATTACCGAAAAGGCTGCTCATTTGAGCCAGCTTAATAAGTATGAATTTGAGGTTTCTGGTAAGGCGAATAAAATTCAGATTACTCAGGCAATTTTCGAGAGATACCACATCAAACCAATAAAGGTCAATGTTATCAATAAGATGGGCAGATTAGTTCGTTTTGGCCGTACTATGGGCAAAAAAAGCGATCTAAGAAAGGCCATCGTTACCCTGCCGAAAGGCAAGTCTATTCAGATTTACGAGGGTGTTTAATTATCTACTGATTTGATATTATATGGCGATTAAAGTTTACAAACCAACATCAGCCGGTCGACGCAATTCGTCGGTGCTTTTGAGCAACGATTTGACTAAAAATGTTAAGCCAATTAAAGGTTTAATTATTTCCGGCAAAAACCAATCTGGTCGTAATAACTACGGCAAGATTACCGTTAGACATCATGGCGGTGGTGCTCGCAAAAAGGTGCGCGTGATTGATTTCAAGCGCGATAAATTTGATATTCCAGCTACTATTTTGACTATTGAGTATGATCCAAACAGAAATACTCGCATTGCTTTAGTGGCTTATGAGGATGGAGAAAAGAGATATATGGTAGTTCCTCAGGGATTAAAAGAAGGAGATAGAGTTACTAGCTCTAAAAAATTAATTGATTTGAAAGTTGGTAACCAGATGCCGTTGGAAGTTATTCCTCCTGGTATGGTGGTTTACAATGTAGAATTAACTCCTGGTAAAGGTGGTCAATTAGCTCGAAGTGCTGGTGCTGCTATTTATCTCATGGGTATTGATAATGGTATGGCTCAGTTGAAAATGCCTTCTGGCGAAGTTCGCTTGGTTAGTACAAACTGCCTTGCGGCGATTGGCACTGTTGGTAACGAAGATTATAAGAATATTCGTTGGGGCAAGGCTGGTAGAACCAGACATCGTAAGTTCCGCCCAACCGTTAGAGGTAAGGCAATGAATCCACCAGATCATCCACACGGCGGTGGTGAAGGTAGAAACCCAATCGGTTTGAAATATCCGAAGACTAAATGGGGTAAGCCAGCATTAGGTGTAAAGACTAGAGATCCAAAGAAAAAGTCCTCCCAATTCATTTTGGTCAGAAGAAAGAATAAGAGCAAGAGAAAATAATAAATAAGTAAATTGCATATATGTCTAGAAGTTTGAAAAAAGGACCATATGTAGACGAGAGATTGTTGGCCAAGATCGCCAAAGTTAAAAAAGGCGATAAGAGTGTTATTAAGACTTGGTCAAGAAGCTGTACGATCACCCCAGAAATGGTTGGTTTTACATTCGGCGTCCACAATGGCAAAGATCATATTCCAGTTCTGATTGTAGAAAACTTGGTTGGTCATAAGTTGGGCGAATTTGCTCCAACAAGAAAGTTCTTCCGCCATGGCGGTAAGATCGTTAAGGCAGAAGCCCCAGTCGCTTCACCGGTTGCTTCTAAAAAGAAATAATTTAGCGTATGGAAATTAAAGTAACAGCAAAATTTGTTAGAAACGCTCCACGCAAAGTTAGTTTGCTTACTAATTTGATTCGCGGCGTTGATGTTAAGGAAGCTTTGGCTAGATTGGAATTTACCAATAAGCTAGCTGCTTTCCCAGTTATTAAATTAATCAAATCTGCCATTGCTAATGCAAAAGAGAATTATGGCTTAGATGAGGCTAATTTATTTATCAAAGATTCTATCGCTGGCGCTGGTCCGGTTTTGAAGCGCTATATGCCTAAAGCTTTCGGTCGCGCTACTCCAATTAGAAAGAGAATGTCTCATATCACTATCATTTTGGGTGAAAGAGTACCAACTGATGTAGCAAAGATTACCAAAAAGAAGAGCATAGATAATATTGTCACTATTGGTGCCGTTGATGAACTCAAGGCAATTGAAAATGACAAGGATATTAAAGAAGAAAAGAAGGATATCACCAAAAAGGTCAAAAAAACCGATGAGAAGGGGTCCGTAGCTAGTAAGGGCTTCGTCGGTAAAATTTTTAATAGAAAGTCTGGAGAAAAGTAATTAAACGCATATGGGACAAAAAGTTCATCCAAAAGCTTATCGTCTAGGTGTTAATAAAACTTGGGACTCCAAGTGGTTTGCTGACGAGAAAGATTTCGCTAATGTTTTAAGACAAGATATTCTGATTAGAAAGTTTATCACAGTTAAGCTTAAAGAAGCTGGAGTATCTAAAGTAGAAATTGAACGCTCAGCCAATGGTTTGATTGTTAATATTATCGCCGCTAAGCCGGGTATTGTTATCGGTCGTGGTGGAGCCGGTGTTGAAGATCTAAAAAAAGAGATTCGCATCAAGTTTTTAAAAGACGGTTTCAGTCGTAAAAAAGGAATCAAGAATTTGAATTTAAATATTGTAGAATTGGAACATCCTGGTCAAGATGCTGCTATTAATATGCAGTCAATTATCGCTGACTTAGAAAAACGCGTAGCTTATCGTCGTGCTGTTAAGCAGGCAATTAGTCGCGCTGAAAAAGCGGGTGTTAAAGGTATTAAGGTTATTGTTGGCGGTCGTTTAAATGGCGCAGAAATTGCTAGACGCGAAACTTTCTTTTCTGGCAAAATTCCGCTTCATACATTGCGCGCTGATATTGATTATTGCCGTGGTGCTGCTCATACAATGTATGGCGCAATCGGTGTAAAGGTTTGGATTTACCGTGGCGATATTTTCAATGAAAAGGAAAAAGCCAAGGCAGCCAATGCTAAGAAATAAGTTAACTGATAATATATGTTAGCTCCAAAAAAAGTAAAACGCAGAAAGCCATTTAGACCAGATGTTAGAGGTGTAGCTAATAGGGCTACGGCTATCTCATTCGGTACTTACGGTTTGAAAGCCGAAACCGGCGGATGGGTTAAATCTAATCAGATTGAAGCCGCTCGTCGCGTCATCGCCAGATATATTAGAAAGGGTGGCAAAACCTGGATCAGAATTTTCCCAGATCGCGCCATTACCATGAAAGGCACGCAGTCAGTCATGGGTTCTGGAAAAGGTATTCCAGATCATTATATCGCAGTAGTTAAGCCGGGCACTATGATTTTCGAGTTAGATGGTATCCCAGTCGCAGAGGCGAAGGAAGCGTTGACTCTCGCTGGTCACAAGTTTCCAGTTAAGTGCAAGTTTATAGTTAAGAACTAAAAGTATGGATATCAAAGAGATTAAAACCAAAACCGTTCATGAATTGCAGTTGTTACTCAATGAATCCAGAATTAAATTGGATGAGCTAAACTTCAAGGCAGTTCAGAATCAGCTCAAGAATGTTAGAGAAATCAGAGTTATTAAAAAGACCATTGCCAGAATTATGAGTGCTTTAAAGCAGGCAGTGAAGTAATATAAATTCTAATTAAAGTTATGTCTGAAGCAAAAAAGATTAGTCGTAAATTTAAAGGCGTAGTTACATCCGATAAAATGGATAAAACTATTGTCGTTAAAGTTGAGACACTAAAGCTTCATCCAATATACAAGAAGCAGTACAAGTCTTCTCGAAAGTATAAAGTGGATGACCAAAAAGAGCAGTACAAAGTAGGCGATGTCGTCGAATTCGCTGAATGCCGTCCATTGAGTCGCGATAAGCGTTGGAGAGTTATTTAATCCTCCGAAAAGTAATAAGGATAAAAATATGTTGCAAGAAGAGTCAGTAGTTAAATGCGCGGATAATACCGGTGCAAAAAAATTAAAAATTTTCCGCTTAGGTCGTGGTCAAAAGCGCCGCTTTTCTTACTTAGGTGAAATCGTCACTATGTCTGTAAAAGAAGCTTCTCCTCATGGAATGGTAAAAAAAGGCGATGTGGTTGAAGGTGTAATTGTTAGAACCAGAAAAGAAGTGCGTAGAAAAGATGGTTCTTATATTCGCTTTGATGATAACGCTGTAGTGTTGGTGGATACTTCCAAAAAAGAAGTGGAAATTAGAGGTACTAGAATTTTTGGTCCAGTGGCCAGAGAGCTTAGAACCCTTGGCTTCCAGAAGATTATCAGCTTGGCTCCAGAAGTATTATAAAGCTTATATAAACATATGAAGATTAAAACAGGAGACAAAGTAAAAATTACTGCTGGCAAGGATAAGGGCAAATCGGGTAAGGTGTTACAAATTTTTGTTGCTACCAACCGAGTTGTGGTCGAAGGTGCCAATATGCTGATTAAAAATCAGAAAGCCAGAAAGCAAGGCGAAAAAGGCCAGAGAATTCAATTTCCAGCCCCACTCAATATTGCTAATGTTATGTTAATTTGTCCGAAGTGCGGCAAAGATGTCCGTGTCGGTTACCAAATCAACAAAGCGGCTAATGGTAAGCAGATTAAATCCCGTATCTGCAAGGGCTGTAAAGAGGTAATTTAATATCAAAGAATATGACATCCAGATTATATAAAAAATATAAAGAACAGGTCATTCCGGCATTGCAGGAAAAGTTCGCTATCAAGAACTTAATGGCAGTACCAAAAATTACCAAAATAACAGTTAATGTTGGTATTAATTCCCGCATTTCTGATAGTAGCTTTATTGATAATGTAGAAAGCACTTTGCTTAGAATTACCGGCCAAAAACCAGTTAAGACTAGATCTAAAAAAGCGATTTCTGCTTTTAAGATTAGAGAAAACATGGTGGTTGGTATGAAAGTGACTTTGCGTGGCCAAAGAATGTTTGATTTCTTGGATAAATTGATTAATGTTTCAATCCCAAGAATTAGAGATTTCCGTGGTGTTTCACCAAAGTGTATTGATAATAAGGGTAACTTGAGTATCGGTTTTAAGGAACATAATGTGTTTCCAGAAATTAAATCCGATGAAATTGAAAAAGTCCATGGTTTGGAAGTTTGTGTTTCCACTACGGCTCAGAATTATGCTCAAGGTATGGAGTTTTTCAAGTTAATGGGATTCGTCTTTAGAAATAGCAAATAGTAATATTATGTCAACCAAAGCTAGAGTTACTAAATCTATAAAACAACCGAAATTTTCCACCAGAAAGGTCAATCGCTGCTGGCGTTGTGGAAGAAGACATGGCTATATGAGAGATTTCAAACTTTGCAGAATTTGTTTCCGCGAGTTAGCCAATAACGGCCAGATACCGGGCATTACTAAATCATCCTGGTAATTTACGAATAATAAACCAAAAATATGACTGATCCAATTGCGGACATGTTAACCAGAATCAGAAACGCGGCCAAAGTCAAAAAGGCTGAGGTTTATATTCCATTCTCCAAGATAAAACTAGAAATCGCTAAGATTTTAAAGAAAGAAGGTTTTATTGAAGGGTATGAGGAATTGAAATCTGGCGATGAAAAAGCGGGTAACCAGTTTGGCGGTATCAATTTGACTTTAAAATATGTTACTGGCGAGCAAGTAATTACTTCTTTGAAGCGTGTTTCTACACCAGGCCATCGCATTTATGCGGCTAAAACCGATTTACCAAAGGTCTTGAACGGTTTTGGTATCGCTATCGTTTCTACTCCAAGTGGTATTATGACCAATAAAGAGGCTAGAAAAGCTGGTTTGGGTGGCGAAGTATTATGCGAAGTTTACTAATAATTGACGGTTAAGGATAAATATATGAGTAGAGTAGGCAAACAATTGATCAAGATCCCAGCCGGTGTTGAAGTAAAAATCGACGACGGTAAGATTATGGTTAAAGGTCCAAAAGGCCAATTACAATTAGCTTTGCATCACAATGTTCACATTAATGTGGCTGATGGTGCAGTAACCTTGACAGTAGACAATGCAGAAGATAAGTCTCAGAACGCAATTTGGGGCACTTTCTCTAGTATTGTTCAAAACATGATTGAAGGAGTAACTGCCGGATTTTCTAAGAAATTAGAAATTAATGGCGTCGGTTTTAAGGCAGCAGTATCGGGAAAGAAATTGGTAGTTAATGCCGGTTTCTCTCATCCAGTTAATTTCGAAATTCCTCAAGGTATCGAAATTAAAGTGGAAGCTAATGTTATTTCCATTAGCGGCGCTGATAAGCAGGTAGTGGGCGAGGTAGCAGCGCAAATCAGAAAAATTAGAAAGCCTGAACCATACAAGGGTAAGGGTATTAAATATTCTGATGAAACCATCAGACGCAAGGCTGGTAAAGCGGCTGGCGCCAAATAATTAGTTAATTTCGCTTATGAATAAGAATATTAAAAAGGATATCCTCAAAGCTAGAAGACATGCTAGAGTGAGAGTAAAGGTTAGCGGTAACGCTGAGCGCCCTCGCTTGAATGTTTTTAGATCTTTGAAACATGTCGCCGTTCAATTGATTGACGATGTAGCAAGAAAGACTTTAGTTAGCGCTTCTGATAAGGAAGTTAAAGATGCTAAAACCAAAACTGAGAAATCAGAGGCGGTTGGTAAGTTGGTCGCTGAAAAAGCATTGGCGAAAGGCATTAACCAGGTGGTATTTGATAAGGGTGCGTCTAGATATCACGGCCGAGTCAAGGCTATTGCTGATGGGGCAAGAGCAGCTGGTTTAAAAATTTAATTTGAACTAATATGGCAGAAAAAGAAAAAGAGTTCAGAAAAAGATCATCGGCTCGTCCAAAAAAGGAAAAGCCAGAATTTGATCAACAAACTGTCGATTTGGCTCGCGTAACTAGAGTTATGGCGGGTGGTAAGAGAATGCGCTTCAGAGCTTGCGTAGTTATTGGTGATCATAAAAATCGTGTTGGCGTTGGCTTGGGTAAAGGTAAGGATGTGCCAATTGCTATGGATAAAGCTTATAAAAAAGCGGAGAGAGACATGATCAAGGTTAATATTGTTAATGGTACTATTCCTCATGCGGTAATTGCTAAATTCTCTGCTTCTAAAGTACTATTAAAACCAGCTCCAAAAGGTACCGGTATTATTGCTGGTGGTCCAGCTCGCTTAGTGTTGAGTATGGCTGGTATTAGTGATGTAGTAGCTAAAATCGTAAGCACTAGCACCAATAAGGTGAATAATGTTATGGCTACTATTGAAGCTTTAAAAATGCTTAAGAAAGTAAATGTTACTGATAGGGCAGAAAATAGATTTGATAATCGTAAGCCAAAGGTCGCGCCGGTCGCCAATAAAGAAGAAAACAAATAAGATAGAAAAAATATATGATGCAATTATCTAGTCTTCGCCCAGCCAAGGGCTCGGTGAAGAAACCAAGAGAGTGTGGTCGTGGCGGTAAGCGCGGTACTTTTTCCGGTCGTGGTTGTAAAGGCCAAAGAGCAAGATCTGGCGGTAGTAGTGGTTTAAAAGCCATGGGTATGAAAGCTATGATCGCTCGTATGCCAAAAAATCGCGGTTTTCATAGTCAGTATCCAAAAATGGCTGTGGTTAATGTTTCTTTGTTGCAGGCTAATTTTCAGGATGGTGATGTGGTCAACAGTCGTCGTTTAATTCAATTAGGCGCTATTACTCATGCTAAGAATGGCGTGAAGATTTTAGGCGTAGGTGAATTAACTAAGAAATTGACCGTTGAGGCTGATTCTTTTTCTGTTTCTGCTAAAGAGGCGATCGAAAAGGCTGGTGGCAAGGTTGTGATTAGAGCAGAAAAGTCTGCTACCGTTGCTAAGTAACGATTGTTTCTAGTTTAAATTAACTACTCTTTTTTCATAAGCGACTTATTATGTTAGAGAAAATTATTCAAATCTGGAGAATTAAGGATTTACGCAATAGTATCCTGTTCGTCGCTTTAATGTTGGTGATTTTTAGAATCGCCGCGCATATTCCAATCCCAGGTGTCGATACAAATGGTCTTAAAGAATTATTTGCCAACAATCAATTATTGGGGTTAATTAATATTTTCTCTGGTGGTAGTATGGATAAGTTATCCATTGTAATGTTGGGTGTGGCTCCATATATTACCTCTTCCATTATTTTTCAACTTTTGACAATGGTAGTTCCAAGCTTGGAAGAATTATCTAAAGATGGAGAGAGTGGCCGTAAAAAAATTAATCAGTGGACCCGTTTAGCTTCTATTCCATTGGCAGCTTTGCAGGCTTTTTCTATGATTACTTTATTGCGCCAATCATCAGGCTATGTGATGCTTAATTTAGACGCATGGCAATGGGTGATGGCTATTACTACGGTTACGGCAGGTACAGTTTTTTTAATGTGGTTAGGTGAATTAATGACCGAAAAGAAAATTGGTAATGGTATTTCTTTGTTAATTTTTGCTGGCATCGTTTCTGGTTTACCGGGATTGATTCTTAGAACCTTAACAACATTAGATAAAACCCAAATCATTAATATGGCTGTTTTTGCGGTGATTGCCTTGGTGACTATTGCGGCTATCGTATTTATTACCGAGGGTCAACGTAATGTTCCGGTATCTTATGCTAGAAATGTTCGCGGTGGACGCGCCTTGGGTAGTGGTAATTCCTTTTTGCCGATTAGAGTTAATCAGGCTGGGGTAATTCCAATTATCTTTGCAGTTTCCATTATTATCTTTCCTCAAGCTATTGCTCGCTTATTTGCCAATGCGCATACTCCCTGGGTAAAAGATACAGCGGCCTGGGTATTACACACCTTAAGTAATCAAGGGGTTTATGGCGTATTTTATTTCTTGTTGGTAGTGTTATTTACCTATTTTTATACCGCGGTTATTTTTCATCCAGATCGTGTTTCTGAAAATATGCAAAAAAATGGCGGTTTTATTCCTGGTATTCGTCCGGGCACCCATACGGCGCATTATCTTCAGAGCGTGGTGAATCGTGTTACTTTAGCTGGCGCTTTGTTTTTGGGTATTGTAGCGGTATTACCTTTAATTACGGCTCAAATTACACACACGCAAGCATTGGTAGTGGGTGGTACTAGTTTGCTTATCGTAGTATCTGTGGTAATTGAAAGTATTAAGCAAATCAACTCTCAATTAGAAATGAGAGATTACGATCAGATTGTTTAAAATTTAGATTTTATTTAATAAAAACAGCCGTTTCCGCAAGGAAGTGGTTGTTTTGTTTTTAGTATAAAATGATAATTGCCAAGAGTGTATTTTTCCTGTAATATATAGCTATAAAAATTAATAATTTATTCGCTATGTTTAAGAATGAAAAGCCGTTTGAGATCATCGTTTTAGGCCCTCCAGTGTCCGGAAAAGGCACTCAGGCGCATTTATTATCCAAAACCTTTGATGTGCCACATATTTCTACTGGCACGATTTTGCATAATATTAAGGCGGATAAAAATCACCCTATGGCCGAAGAGGTTTCTGGTTATATGAATGCTGGTAAATTAGTGCCAACGGAATTAGTTAATCGCTTAGTGGCCGATAGAATTAAGCAAGAAGATTGCAAATTTGGTTATGTGATTGATGGCTATCCTCGCACCTTAGAGCAAGCGCAGTTTATTGAAAAAAATGCTGATCCGGATTATGTCTTTTTAATTAATGTTAGTGATGCGGCCATTGTCGAGCGTACTTCTGGTCGTCGCGTTTGTAAAAATGGTCATACCTATCATTTAAAATATTCACCATCTAAAAAAGAAGGTGTTTGTGATGTCTGTGGTGAACCTTTGTTCTTGCGCGATGATGATCGTGAGGAAACGGTTAATAATCGCTTAGCAATTTTTCACAAAGAGTCTAAGCCAATTGTGGAATATTATCGTGGTGAAGGCGTATTAATTGAAATTAACGGCGAGTTGCATATTGAAGAAGTGTATCGTTCGATGGTGCGTTTAATGATTAATAATTTGCGTAAGCAAATCGAGCATAAATAATGATTAGCCTTAAGAGCAAAGAAGAAATTCAGGCACTAAGAGAGGGTGGAGCTATTTTGGCTCGCACCTTGTCTTTAGTGGCAAAAGCTATTAAGCCCGGGGTAAGTACTTGGGAGCTTAATGAGATGGCTGAGGCTTATATCGCCGAAAATGGCGCTAGACCAAGCTTTAAGGGTTATGCTGTGTCTTGGGCGCCGATGCCATTTCCTTCGGCGCTGTGTGTTTCAGTTAATGATGAAGTAGTTCACGGTATCCCAAATAAAAATCGCATTTTGCAAGAAGGCGATATTGTTGGCATTGATTGCGGTTTGGAGTATAAAAAGATGTTCACTGATATGGCTGTTACGGTTCCAGTAGGAAAAATAGATTCTAAAACGCAAAAATTAGTCGATGTAACATTAGAAGCTTTAATGAAGGGGATTAAAACCATTAAACCCAATAGTAAATTAAATTTGATCGGTCAAGAAGTAGAAAAACATGTTAAGCAGAATGGTTTTTCCGTGGTGCGTCAATTAGTTGGTCATGGTGTAGGTTATGCCCCGCATGAAGCGCCAGAAATTCCTAATTATAATGAACCGCGTGATAAAAATATTTTAAAACCAGGTATGGTTTTGGCCATTGAACCGATGGTAAATATGGGTAATTGGCCAGTAGAAACCTTGGATGATGGTTGGACAGTAGTAACTGCTGACGGCAGTTTATCTGCCCATTTTGAACATACCGTGGTGGTAACGGAAAAAGGCTACGAAATAGTCACTAAAATTTAGCTTATGCGTTATTTGGGCGTAGATTATGGCGATGCAAAAGTGGGGCTGGCTATTGGCGATGACAGCTTTTTTTTGGCGTCACCATATAAAGTTATTCGCTATAAAACTTGGCCTGGATTGTTTGACGTGTTATTGCCAGTTTTAACTAGAGAGGGGATCGAAAGGATTGTGGTTGGATTGCCAATGTCCGATGATGAGCGATCCGGTAATCAGATTAAAAAAGTACAGGACTTTATTACGGAATTAAAAACCAAAACCAAGTTACCATTAGTCACTTATGATGAGGCGATGAGTACTCAGCAAGCGCGTAAATTGACGAGTAATAAAAATGATGATGATGTGGCGGCGATGGTGACTTTACAAGCTTATTTGGACGGTTTGCGTTAAAATATGGCCACTTATTTAACTTCTGGCATTGTGCTGAAAAAGGATGTTTATCGAGAAATCGATGAGCAGTACACAATTTTTACGCCAGAACATGGTAAAATTTTGGCGGTAGTTAAAAGTGCTAAAAAAATTACTTCTAAATTACACCCACACTTAGAGTTGTTTGTTAAGGTGGATTTGATGTTGGCCAATGGAGCGCAGGTGGATCGCGTAGCTTCAGTGCAGGGGGACACACACTTTCGTTTTATTAGCCAAGAAATTAATAAAATTTTGATTGCCAATTACTTTTTAGAGGTGGTGGATAAGTTGACTAAATATAAATTTCCGGATCCGGAAATTTTTGTTATTTTAGATGGATTTTTGCAGTTATTGAATCAAAAGTCCGCTTTTAGAGAGGATTTAATCATTTTGAATCGATTTTTGTTTGATTTATTGAGCCACTTAGGCTATCAGTCAGAAATTAAGGCAAAAAGTCAAAAACAGCTTCTTTTGGCATTAAATGGTCAGGTAATGGAGGTGGTGGAGCGACCAATTAATTCCTTTAATTTGTTGCTGAGGTTTTTTAACTCTGAGGCATTGTAAAAAAAGTATGTTTTGGGTATAATTAACTCGTATTATTCGAAATAATTTTAGTATTTATGGGTAAAATGTCTATTGGGGAAACGGCGAAAATGGCCGGACAGGAAGTAACAATCAAGGGTTGGGTGCATACCAGACGCGATCATGGCAAGTTAGTATTTGTGGATTTGCGCGATCGCACCGGAATTATTCAGGTAGTATTTATTCCTTCTAATAAAGAGGCGCACGAAGTAGCACAAAAATTACGTTCTGAATATTGTGTTAGTATTACTGGTCAAATCAATGAGCGACCGGCTAATATGCGTAATGATAAAATTCCTACTGGTGGCGTAGAAATGTTGGCCAATAAAGTAGAAATTTTAAATGAGTCTAAAACTCCGCCATTTGAAATTGATAAAAGTACTTTTGAAGTTAATGAAGAATTACGTTTGAAATATCGTTATTTAGATTTGCGCAGTGAAAGAATGACTAATAACATGGTGATCCGCTCTAGAATGGCCAAATTCATGCGCGACTATTTTGATAAAGAAAATTTCTTAGAAATTGAAACTCCGATTTTAACTAAAGGCACGCCAGAAGGTGCTCGTGAATTTATCGTACCATCTCGTGTTTGGCCGGGTAAGTTTTATGTCTTACCGCAATCACCTCAACAGTTTAAGCAATTATTAATGGTAGCAGGTGCCGAAAAATATTTTCAAATCGCTCGTTGCTTTAGAGATGAAGATACTCGAGGTGATCGTCAGGCTGAGTTTACTCAGGTTGATGTGGAAATGAGTTTTATTGAACAAGAAGATATTTTGCAATTAATTGAAGGTTTGTTGGTAGAGATGGTGCAAAAATTATATCCTCATAAAAAAATTCAGCAGTTACCGTTTCCTCGTTTGACCTATAAAGAATCGATGGAAAAATATGGTTCAGATAAGCCAGACTTAAGAAAGGATAAAGATAATAAAGATGAGTTAGCTTTCTGTTGGGTAGTGGATGCGCCAATGTTTGTGTATTCAGAAACTGCTAAAAAACCAGTAGCCGTGCATCATCCATTTACTTCGCCACAAGTTGAAGATGTTAATAGTAATCCAGACGAACCTCTTAAATGGCGTGCTTGGGCGTATGATGTAGTTTTGAATGGTTTTGAAATTGGTGGTGGTTCAATTAGAATTCATAAGAGAGATATTCAGAAAAAGATTTTTGAATTACTTGGTTTAACAGAAGAAGAGATTGCTTTACGCTTCGGTCATATTTTAGAGGCTTTTGAATATGGCGCTCCGCCACATGGCGGTTTGGCTTTGGGTCTAGATCGTATTGTGGCTATTTTGCAAAATGAGCCAAATATTCGTGAGATTATTGTGTTTCCAAAAACAGGGGATAGTCGTGATATTATGATGGACGCGCCAAATGTGATCGGCAAAAAACAATTAAAGGATGCTAATATTAAAATTGCTGATGAGGTGATTTTAGCCGCCGCTAAGCGTGGTGAAAAGTTAGAAGGATCGGATACCGTAATCGTCGATTAAATTTATTAGGGGAATAAAAATATGAAATTGTCTTTTAGGGAAGTAAAAGCAAATAGAAAGATTAAGGTTTTTATTAAAAGAACCGAGCGTTATTTAGATGTTTTGGGTTATACTGATCACGGTCTTCGTCATGTGAGCATTGTGTCCGAGCGTGCGGCTGATGTAGCGAAGAAAATAGGCTTATCTAAACGCGATCAAGAATTAGCGGCTATTTGTGGCTTTTGCCATGACATGGGTAATTTTATGGGCAGAACTTACCATCATTATTGGTCAGCTTTTTTATTCTCCCAAGTTTATTTAAATAAAGCTACCAATCCAGATGAAGTAGCGGAAATTATGCAAGCCATTGTTGCGCATGACAAGAATGAATTTAAAATTGATAGTAGAGTCGCTGCTTGTTTGATTTTAGCTGATAAATCTGATGTCGATCGTTCTCGGGTTAAAGATAAAACCGTTTCTAATATTGCTAAAGATATTCATGACCGCGTTAATTATTCTGTTACGCATACACACCTAACGGTAGATAAGGTCAAGAAGGAGATTATTTTAAAAATGAAGTTGGACACTCATGTAACTGACGCCATGGAATATTTTGAAATATTTACCGAGCGCATGACTTTTTGCCGTCAGGCGGCGCAGTTTCTGGGTTACGAATTTGTGCTTATTATCAATGACAATCGCTTGTCTTAATCAATAATTTTAACACTATGGAAGGTGACAAAATGGAATTAACCGCAACAAATAAAGGCGCCGGTGCTTTTGATGCGTTTTTAAATTTGTTGTCTCTGATTACTTTGGGCTGGACAGCTATTTCTACTGGTTCGCTATTTTTCGCCTTGATTGATAAATATTTTAGTGGGGCGTTGAGTGGCTTTGGTTTTGGCTCTAGTGGTGCTATCCGTTTTTCCGTTTCATCGTTAATTATTATTTTACCGGTGTTTATTTTTTCCACTCGTTATTTATATGTTCAGTATAAAAAAAATAAGCTTAACCCGCATAGTGGCATTAGAAAATGGTTAACTTATTTGATTTTACTCATTTCCGCTTTAAATATTATTGGTTCATTAGTGGCGGTGGTCTATAATTTTTTAGGTGGGGATTATACTATTTCCTTTATTTTGAAGGCGCTAACAGTATTGATTATTGCTAGTGCGATATTTAGTTATTATTGGTATATTTTAGCTAAAAAAGAGTATTCTCAGCCGGATTTAATTTCTCGTTCTGCGGCCATTGTTGTGGCGGTAGTGGTTTCGGGTTTTATGATTTTTGGTGCCACTCTAATTGAGTCGCCAGCGCAAATGCGTAAAATAAATAATGATCAAGCAAGAGTTGGTGATTTGACTAATATTTCTTATGCGTTGGATAGTTATTATCAGTCTAACGGTAAATTACCAGAGTTATTAAGTGAGATGTCTTACGTGAGCTATAAAGATCCGATTACGGATGCGCCATATACGTATGGTAGAAAGACGGATACCAAATACGAATTGTGTGCTAGCTTTGAAGCAGATAATTCTTCTAATGATAAACAAAATGGCTCAGTTTATGTTGATGCCTTTACTCCATGGGGAGTTCATGCTGTTGGTTATCAATGCTTTATTGTTTCCGTTCGTACTGCTAAAAATGATGTCGTGCCAACAATTCCAGATAATAAATTTTAATTAGTTAATAAAAGTATATGGCTATTCCAGAAAATGTAAAAAAATATTTAGATCAAAGTGGTAAAAAATATAGTGAAGTGTTACATAAAACAGTTTATACCGCCTATGATGCTGCACAAACTTTAAAAAAGAATTTGAGCGATATTGCCAAAAATTTATTAATCGAAACTGATCGCGCTTATATTTTAGCTATCGTGCCAGCTGATAAAAGAATTGATTTGGCTAAATTAAAAAAAGCGCTTGGTGCTAAAAAGGTGAGTATCCCAAAAGAAGAGGCAATGATTAAGATTTTGAAATTTAAAGGCGCTGGCCCATCATCTTTTGGTAAGGTGCATCAAGTAGAAACTTGGGTAGATAAGGCTTTAAATAAAGCTAAAGACGTGGTTTTAAGTACTGGTAGCGCTACG